>NZ_JAOCQE010000434.1 GCF_025290915.1 Streptomyces sp. 15-116A
CGGCGGGAACACGGCGGTGCCGTCGAGCAGCACGTCGGCGCCCTTGGCCGCGAGGTCCCCGACGGCCGGCGCGTCGAAGCCGGCCTCCAGCAGCCGGGCGCGCAGTCCGTACAGGCCGAGCGGGGTGAGCCGCACCATGCCGTAGCGGGAGACGTCGGTGTCGTCGAGGGGCTCCTCCTCGGCGTCGGCCATGAGCGCCTCGTCGACGGGCTGGTACGCCACGAGCCCCACCGGCTCCAGCAGCCGGAACTGCTCGTCCAACCGCATCATCGCGTCGGACACCTGCTCCAGCACGGCGTTCGTGGGCTCCGCCATGTCGTTGGGCACCAGCACGGAGGCGGCGAGCGCCGGCAGCGGCACCGCCGTGGTCGCGGGCCCGGGGTCGCCGACGGTCATCAGGTACAGGTTGCCGAGCACCCCGTCGAGGAACTCCGCCTCGGCCTCGGGGTCCCAGTCGAGCGAGTCCAGATCGAGCACCCCCGACCCCTCGCCCTCGGCGATGGCGTCCACCAGCCCGCCGAGATCGGGGGTACTGGCGTCGGCGAGCACGGCCTCCAGGGCAGCGAGCCACACGCCCAGCACGTCCTGCGGAGATCCGCCGGTGAGCAGCGCCAGTTCGGCGCCCGCCCGGACGGTGCCCTCCTCCTCGTCGACGACCTCGACGAGCCCGGCGTCCACCGCGATCCGCCACGCCTCACTGGCCTCGGCGGCGGCGTCCTCCCCGGTCAGCGCCAGCACCTCGGCCGCGGCGGGCAGCTGCTCGTCGACGAGCCCTCCCCCGGCGTCGACCCTGACCTCGGGTCCGGCCCAGCGGGCGAGCCGGGCGGCCCGGGACAGCAACGGTGTGGACAGCGCGTCGCGCGCCAGCTCCGCTTCGGGGTGCAGGCGCACCGGCGGCAGGGGGGAGCTGTCTGACATCGGCTGTTTCTCCTAGGGCGCCTTGTACGACTCAGCCGCTCAGCCTAGACGGGTTTCCACCCATGCCGCCCGCTTCATCTCCTCTTCAGCGACCGTACATGGCCGAAACCTTGACAAGTGCCCTGGTCCGGCTGGACATTGACGCGCGTAGAAATCGACGGACCGCCCGATGTCTACGCGCGTCACCACCCCTCATCCCGGCGCTCCACATGTCCCTCGGAGGGATCCACGTTGCCGAGCAAGTCGTCCTCCCGTCTCGCCGCGCTCACCGTCGCCGCCGTGTGCACAGCGGCCCCGCTCGCCCTGCCCACCCCGGCGCACGCCGACTCCGTACGCATTCATGACCTCCAGGGCGACACCCGCATATCCCCGTACGCGGGTCAGCAGGTCACCGACGTGACCGGAATCGTCACGGGCATCCGCACCTACGGCTCCTCCCGAGGCTTCTGGATCCAGGACCCGAACCCGGACACCGACCCCGCCACCAGCGAGGGCGTCTTCGTCTACACGGGCTCGACCCCCAAGGGAGTCACCAAGGGCGATGCCGTGACCGTCTCCGGCACGGTCACCGAGTACGTCCCCGGCGGCACCTCCTCGGGCAACCAGTCCCTGACGGAGATCACCCGCCCCACCTTCACGGTCACCTCGTCGGGCAACGCGCTCCCGGAACCCACCCCGATCACCTCCCGCACCGTCCCGTCGGCCTACACCGCCACCCCCAACGGCTCGATCAACGACCTCCCCCTGCGCCCCTCGACCTACGCCCTGGACCACTACGAGTCCCTGGAGGGCATGACCGTCCAGGTCTCCGACACGCGCGTGGTCGGCGCGACCGACCCGTACGCGGAACTCTGGGTCACGGTGAAGCCGTGGGAGCACCGCAACCGCCGGGGCGGCACGGTCTACGGCTCCTACGACTCCCAGAACACCGGCCGCCTGCAGATCCAGTCCCTGGGCAGCGCCGCCGACTTCCCGGACGCGAACGTCGGCGACACCCTCACCGGCACCACCACGGGCCCCCTGGACTTCAACCAGTACGGCGGCTACACCCTGGTCGCCTCCGAGCTGGGCACCCTGGAATCCCGCAACCTCCAGCGAGAGACGACCCGCAAGCAGACCAGTCGCGAACTGGCGGTCGCCACGTACAACGTCGAGAACCTCGACCCGACCGACGACACCTTCGCGGCCCACGCCGCCGCGA
This sequence comes from Streptomyces sp. 15-116A, assembly GCF_025290915.1. Taxonomy (GTDB): domain Bacteria; phylum Actinomycetota; class Actinomycetes; order Streptomycetales; family Streptomycetaceae; genus Streptomyces. Next base: position 2,120 of record NZ_JAOCQE010000434.1, read on the forward strand.
TCGTGAACAACCTGCAGTCGCCCGACATCGTGTCCCTGGAGGAGATCCAGGACAACAACGGCGCCACCGACGACGGCACGGTGGCCGCCGACCAGACCCTGACGAAGCTGACCGACGCCATCGAGGCGGCCGGCGGCCCGCGCTACGAGTGGCGGGCGATCGACCCGGCCGACAAGTCGGACGGCGGCGAGCCCGGCGGCAACATCCGCCAGGTGTTCCTCTTCAACCCCGCCCGCGTCTCCTTCGTGGACCGCCCCGGCGGCGACGCCACCACCCCGGTGGACGTCACCAAGACCGACGGCAAAGCCGCGCTCACCCTCTCCCCCGGCCGCATCGACCCGGCCTCGGAGGCCTTCACCAACAGCCGCAAGCCCCTCGCCGGCGAGTTCACCTTCCGCGGCCGCACGGTCATCGTCATCGCCAACCACTTCGCCTCGAAGGGCGGCGACCAGAGCCTGACGTCACACCACCAGCCCCCGTCCCGCACCTCGGAGACCCAGCGCCACCTCCAGGCCAAGGCGGTCCACGACTTCACCGCGAAGATCCTCAAGACCCAGAAGAACGCGAACGTCATCGCCCTGGGCGACATCAACGACTTCGAGTTCTCCGAGACAACGAAGATCCTCGAGGGCAAGGGCACCCTCTGGTCAGCGATCAAGTCGCTCCCCAGGAGCGAGCGTTACTCCTACGTCTACCAGGGCAACAGCCAGGTCCTGGACCAGATCCTGATCAGCCCGTCGATCCGCCGCTTCTCGTACGACAGCGTGCACATCAACGCGGAGTTCCACGACCAGATCAGCGACCACGACCCCCAGATCCTGCGCTTCCACCCGTAAGCAAGAACGGGAGCGTGGGCGGCGATGCCCACGCTCCCGAGGCACCACGACGCGCGGATTGGCGCCGCACCCGCCCACGCCCACCGGCCCCGACTCACCCACCGGCCGTAGGCGCCACGCGCACCCCCACCGAAGCCGCAGTGGCGCCGCAGGCATAGGACGCGCACCCCACCGGACAGGCACCGGCGTCACGTCTCAGCCAAGCCACCCGTGCGCATGCCCACGCCCACGCCCGCGCCCGCGCTCAAACCCGCGCTTGAGCCCGTACCCATAGCCGTGCCCGTGCCCATGCCCGTGGCCGTGCCCGTACTGCCGCCGCAACACAACCCCCGCCGCCACGACGGCCCCCGCCGCCACCCCGGCGATCACCACCGGCTTCGGCGCCTGCGCCGCACTGCTCCGCAGCTGCACCCCCACCGCCCCGGCCTTGTCCCGCAGGTC
>NZ_JAOCQE010000435.1 GCF_025290915.1 Streptomyces sp. 15-116A
CAGCGCAGGAGTTGATCGCGCAGCTCGGCTGCCCGGCCGCTCAGGGCGGCGGTGTCGAGGGCGGCGAGGCGGTCGAGGAGCGCGGCGGCCGAGGCGAGGTGCGTGTCGGTGTGGATCGCGGGCATGTCGGCGGCGGACCAGCGCTCCTTGCCGGCGAGCAGCTCGGCGATCCGGGCGGCGCGGTGCGGCGGGGCGAACTCGACGCCGAGGGGCTCCGCCGGGCCGCGCTGGTTCGCCATCACGGCGACGCCGTCGGTCAGCCCGGCGCGCGGTGACTCGTGCCAGCCCTGCCACTCGTGACCGGCCTCCCAGGCGGGCACGAGCCGCAGCCCGTTGACCGCGGCCCGCACCGGCACGCGCCCGGCGACCCGGTGCAGGGTGCCGCCGGCGGTGTCGGCCGCCTGGACCACGTTGACCGGCTCCGCCCACAGGTCGACGGCCCGGTCGATGTCGCCGACGGTCCGGGCCCGCAACAGGGGCAACAGGGCGGAGAAGCCTAGGTCTTCGGTGACACGGGGCGGGTAGCGGAGGGCGATGGCGAGCGGGGGTGCGGAGGGGTGCGGCACGTGTTCTGCGTCGTCGTCGAGTCGTCGGGACTCGTTGCCGGTGAGGTGCGGGCTGTCGCCGACGGCTGCCGGGCCGTCACCGGCGACGACCGGACCTTCACCGACGACTGGGCCGTCCCCGCCGGCCAACGGGCCGTCGTCCACGAGCGCCGGGCCGTCCCCGCCGGCCACCGGACCCTCACCGCCAGCCACCGGACCCTCACCGACGACCACCGGGCCGTCCTCCAGCCCCTCGGGGCCGCCGATGACGATCGGGCCGCGGGCGGTCTCGATGACCTCGATCTCGACCGGGGTCTCCCCGGCCACCTCGATGGTCTCGGTGTGGCGGGTGGCGCGGTGCCAGGTGCCGTCGGGGCCCAGGGCCTCGATGCCGGCCCCGGTGCGGCGCAGGCGTTCGCGGTAGAGGTCCTGGTAGTCGGCCATCGCGTTGGTGATGGCCCAGGCGGCGGTGCCGGTGTGGCCGAAGTGGGCGATGCCGGGGACGCCGGGCACGGCGAGGCCGACGACGTCGAACTCCGGGCAGGACAGGCGGATCTGCTGATAGACCCCGGGGTCCTCGATGAAGCGGTGCGGGTCCCCGGCGATGACCGCGTGGCCGGTGGTGGTGCGCTCCCCGGCGACCAGCCAGCCGTTGCTGCCGGAGGTGCCGGGACCGTCGGTGGCGAACAGTCCGATCGCGTCCACGCCGAGATGCGCGGCGACCTGCTCGCGCCAGAGCTTGGCGGGGAAGCCGGCGAAGAGGATGTGCGTGGCGAGCCAGACCCCGAGCGGGGTCCAGGGTCTCCATCTCCCCGGGGTGATCGCCACGCGCTCGAACTCGGGGGCGGCGGAGGCGGTCAGCCCCTCGTTGACGCCGTCCACGTACGCCCGTACCCACTCCGCCGTCTCCGGGTCCCGGCGCTCCAGCGCGGCGAAGCACCGCTGGGCGGTGTCGGCGAGCCGGGCCCGGCGCGCGAGGCGGTCCCAGGGCAGCGCTTCGGCGCCGAGGAAGGACGCCGAGGTGCCCTGCAGCCTGTGCCGTTCGGCCTCCAGCTGCCAGGCCCGGTCGAGGGCGGTGACCCGGCCCTGGACACGGGCGAGTTCGAGCGCGCTGCCCGCTCGCAGGTGCGGGATGCCCCACGCGTCCCGGAAGATCTCGCCGGCCACTGTGCCCTCATTTCGCTTTAGGTTAGGCTCCCCTAAGTAAACCGTGGCGGAATCGTACGCGAAGGGTGAAGAGGCGATGGGGCAGGGGCGGGGTTGGGAGGGCGCGGTCCTCAAGCTGATGCGGGCGAAGGACTTCGCGTTCACCGTGACGGGGGCCGAGGACGTCACCGAGGACTATCGGCGGGTGCACTTCACCGACGGAGGGCTGCTCGCGGCGATCGGCGTGCACCCCACGATGTGGGTGCGGCTGTGGTTCGACAACGCGGGCAAGCCGCACCAGCGCGGGTACACGCTGGTCGACCCGGACCCCGCCGCCGGGACCTTCGCGATCGAGTTCGCGCTGCACGAGGGCTGCGCCAGTGACTGGGCGCGGGCGGCGAAGCCCGGCGACACCATCGAGGCGACCGTGCAGGGCACGGGCTTCGAGGAGCCGAGCCCCGCGCCCTCGCACGTCTTCGTGGTCGGCGACCCGGCGTCCCTGCCCGCCATCAACTCCCTGCTGGGCGCGCTGGGTTCGGCACCGGCGACGATCTGGTTCGAGGGCTCGCTGGACGGGCTGCCGTGGGCCGGGGACCCGGAGCGGCACGAGGTGCGCGAGGTGCCGCGCAAGGACGCCGGCGACCATCTCGTGCAGCAGGTGCGCGGTGACCTCCCCGGCCTGCTGCGGGCCACCGCCGACCCGTACGTCTGGATCGCCTGCGACACGAGGACGACTCGCGCGCTGACCGCCTTCGTCCGCAAGGAGCTGGCCGTGCCCAAGCAGCGGATGCACGCCCTGGGGTACTGGCGCGCGAGCTGAGCGGGGACGCGCGATCATCGGGGCATGGACGTCACTCTTCACCTCGCCCAGGACCCCGAAGCCGACGCGCTGCTGGGCCGCAGCCCGCTGGCCGCGCTGACCGGCATGCTGCTGGACCAGCAGATCCCGATGGAGTGGGCGTTCAAGGGCCCGGCGACCATCGCCCGGCGCCTGGGCGCCGACGACCTGGACGCGCACGAGATCGCCGCGTACGACCCGGAGGCGTTCGCGGCGCTGCTCGCGGAGAAGCCGGCGGTGCACCGCTACCCCGGGTCGATGGCGGGCCGCATCCAGCAGCTGTGCCGGTACCTCGTCGAGCACTACGACGGTGACGCCGAGGCGGTCTGGCGGGGCGTCGGCACCGGCGCGGAACTCCTGCGCCGGCTGCAGGACCTGCCCGGCTTCGGCAAGCAGAAGGCCCAGATCTTCCTGGCCCTGCTCGGCAAGCAGCTCGGCGTCCACCCCACCGGCTGGCGCGAGGCCGCGGGCGCGTACGGCGAACCCGACTCCTACCGCTCGGTCGCCGACATCACGGGCCCCGACTCCCTGACGAAGGTCCGCGCGCACAAACAGGAGATGAAAGCGGCGGCCAAGGCAGCGAAGAAGCCGGGCAAGTAGGGCCACCTGATAGCGAACGGGTCGGCAACACAGGGGCGCGGGGAACTGCGCGACCAGCCCCCACAACCCGCAGCCGCCGAACCCCCGCCACCACCCACCCCCGTAGGCCCCGCCCCGATCCACCGCATGGACCCTCCCGGGTGGCCCCCCGAGCTGCCCGGATCCCAGCATGGAGCATGACCGAGCCTCCCAGCGGCTCCCCCTGGGATCCGGAGCGCGGCCCGCGTGACGGCCACGGTCCCGGACCGCACGAGCCGTCCCC
>NZ_JAOCQE010000436.1 GCF_025290915.1 Streptomyces sp. 15-116A
TGGGGGCCGGCGGCACGGGCCGTGGGTGCACCGGCCGGGGCGTCGGGCGCGCCGGGCTGATCCGGCGCCGTCTCAGGCGGTCGCGAGGGAGACCTCGGTGGACTTCACCAGCGCGGTGACGGGGGAGCCGGCCGCCAGGCCGCCGGGCGTGCTACGGGGCCGCGCCCGGCAGGCTCAGTGATCGATCTCGGCCCAGACCGTCTTGCCCGGACCGGGCTCGGTGCCGACGCCCCACCGCGTGGCGAGGGCGTCGACCAGGAGAAGGCCACGCCCGGTGTCGGTGTCACCGTCGGGCAGGGTGTCCGGGAGAACGGGGAGACGCTCGCCCCGGGGGTCGGCGATCTCGACGCGGACCGTTCCCGGCCGGGCGGTGAGGCGCAGGGCGATGTCCCTGCCGGGCAGGCGCCCGTGGAGTACGGCGTTGGCGGCGAGTTCGGCCACGATCAACGACACGGTGTCGGACAGGCCGGAGCCGTACGGGATGCCCCAGACGTCGAGTTGCCGGGTGGTGAAGCGGCGGGCGAGCCGGGCACCTCGGGGGGTGGCGCTGAGCCGCTGGCTGAACATACGTACGGTGACGGGCGCTTGGGGCTGGGGTGCGGTCATGGCGCCCAGCGTTCCGGTGCGGCGGGGGGTTCAACAGGCACGACACTGGTACAGCCGCGTTGTACTGGTTCACGCGATGGACAGGGCGGGTAACACCCCGTGACCATGGGCGGGTTGATGTCCCCGCGGGGACGGCGGCGGGCAAGTGCGGGAGGTGGCCGGGCGTGGTGGACGTCGAGGACGCGGGGGCCGGAGCCGGTGGCGGTGAACCAGAGGTGTCGGACAGCCTCAAGACCTTCGGCGCGGTGCACAAGGCACTGCGGGAGACGGCGGGGCTGACGCAGGAGGAGTACGCCGAGATCGTCGGCTACTCGGTGCATGCGATCGCCAAGCTGGAGCAGGGCAGGCGCTTTCCGCAGCCGAAGTTCGTCGCGCGGGCGGGCGATGTGCTGGAGGCGCCGAAGGTGCTGCGGGCGGCGGCACGCAATCTGACGCGGCGGCAGGGGCTGGCGTCGTGGTTCCAGCAGTGGGCGGGGATCGAGGAGGAGGCGGTCTCGCTCTATACGTACGAATGCCGGGCTGTTCCAGGGTTGTTGCAGCCGGAGGCGTACATCCGAGCGATCTTCGAGAGGCGGTTGCCGCCGCTGACGGAGGAGCAGATCGAGCGTCAGGTCGAGGCGCGGCTGGAGAGGCAACGGCTGCTCGAGGAGAGGCCGAACACGGCGTTCAGCTTTGTGATCGAGCAGGCACTCATCGACCGTCGGGTGGGCGGTTCTGTCGTCACCAAGGCTCTCATCGACCACCTTCTGGAGGTCGGGAAGCTCCGCAACGTCGAGATCCAGATCATGCCGCTCCAACAAGAGGATCACGCCGGCGTCGACGGTCAGATGTACCTGGCGGAGACGTCGGACCACCAGTGGATCGGGTATACGGAGGGCCAGCAGTCGAGCGTCCTGATCACCGACCCCGAAGATGTGAGCGCGATGCTCCAGCGTTATGGCAAGCTGCGACAGCAGGCCCTCGGCCGCGAAGCCACCGTGAGCCTGCTGGAGCGGATGCGAGGAGCGTTATGAGCAGCACCGAGCTGGAGTGGTTCAAGAGCAGCTACAGCGGCAGTTCCGGCGACAACTGCATCGAAGTCGCCCTGGACCAAGCCATCCACGTGCGTGACTCGAAGCAGCGGGAGGGCGGGCAGCTCGCCCTGTCCCGCACCGCCTGGTCGGCGTTCGTCGGCTACGCGGCCGAAACGCACGCCTGAGACGGGCCGAGGCCGCGGCCCTCTGAGGGGCGCCGCACCCCGGGGCGGGGGAGGGGGCCGGGGGCGGGGTGTCCGTCAGCCGCTGTGGCGGAACCCCTTGCCCGTGTGGTCCAGCGGGTCGGGGGCGAGGCCGAGGAAGCGGGCGCGCAGGGTGTCCCACGCGGCCAGCCGGCCGAAGTCCGGGGTGCCGAGGATCTCCTGGCTGTCGCTGAGGAACGGGTTGGGCAGCAGGACGGTCATCATCTGCTCGTCACGGCCGTTGAACAGACGGGCGCCCCAGCTGACGGGGGCGCCGTCGGAGCCGAGACCGCGGTACAGCTCGGCGCGGGAGCAGCGGCGGACGCGGCCGAGTTCGGGGCCGGACGCGGTGTGCTCGCCGATGCACAGGTGGAAGTGCCAGGCGCCGAAGTCGACGGTGGCGTAACCGTCGTTCATGGTGATGGCCTTCGGGGCGCCCGGGGCGCGGACCTCCCAGGCGGCGCCCTCGATGATGGGCCCGAAGTGGATGTGCTGCCAGTGGTCGGTGAAGACGGTGGTGACGAGGTCGAGGAGCGTGTCCTCGTCGGCCGGGAGGGGCCAGACGTGCTGGGTGCCGCCACCGGGTGTCTCGACGACGGTGAACTCGGGGGCGGCCGTCTCGGAGGTGGCCGTACCGGAAGTGGTCGTACCGGAGGTGGTCGTCTCGGCGGCGCTTGTCCCGGAGGTGGCCGTCTCGGCGGTGCTCGTCTCGGAAGCGGTCGTCTCGGGCGTGGTCATGAGGTGGTCCTCTCCTTGGCGTTCAGGACGCAGTCGCCGCAGGTGCCCGCGCCGGGCACGCGGTAGTAGAGGCAGCAGCTGCGGCGCCGGAAGGCGAGCTGCCCGGTGGGAGTGGCCCGGTGCGTGCCGGCCCCCGCCAGTGGCGGCAGCTCCAGCAGCGCGCCGACCAGGGGCACGACGGGGACGAGCGGTCGGGGTCCCCCGGAGAGCAGGACGCGGTGGGCTCCGATCAGCGCCGAGGCGGCGTTTCCGCGCAGCGTGTGCGGGGACACCCCGGACGCGCGGCGTACGGCGTCGGCCCACGGGGTCAGGTTCCGGACCGCGACGGTGTGGTGCAGGGCCGCGAGCGGCTCCCCGTCCACCGCCGTCAGGTCGTCGAGCCACAGGTCCAGGGGACCGGAGGCGGGCATGCGCCACCACAGCCGGCCGGGCGCCAGGTCGGGCACCCGGCCCGTGAGCGCGGCGCAGGCCAGCGAGACCGACCACAGCCGGGACGCGGTGCCCAGGTGCAGCGTCGAGGCCGCCACCCGGGGCAGATCGGTACCCAGCCGTCCGGCGACGGCCCGTACGCAGTCCTCCAGCGCCTCCGGGTCCCCGTACAGGTCGGTCATCGGCCGGAAGCCGTGGGTCCGGGGGCTCGGACCGGTGGCCAGCGCGAAATAGGGGCCGATCGCGGAGATCCGCTCCAGGGCGCCGGGGGTGAGGGCCTCGGTCACCATGTCCGTACCGCCCGGGTCAGCTCGTGGAAGCCGTGGGCGTGGACCGTGCGTCCGTCCGGTCCGGTGAGGGTGAGCCGGTCCGCGCCCTCCCAGCGCAC
>NZ_JAOCQE010000437.1 GCF_025290915.1 Streptomyces sp. 15-116A
CCGGCCCCGGCGCCCGCGCCGTACGGCCAGCCGAGCCAGCAGCCGCCGCCCCCTCCGGGCTACGGCCAGCCCGCCCCCGGCCAGACCGCACCGCTGCCGCCCGGCTACGGCGCAGGACCTCAAGCACCCCATGCACCCCAGGCGCCCACGCCGCCGCCCGGATACGGTCAGCCGACCCCGCCTCCCGGCTACGGCCAGCAGCCGCCGCCCGGACAGATGCCCGGTCAGGTCCCCGGCCAGCAGGCGCCCTACGGCGCGCCGCAGGGCGCTCCCCAGGGAGCACCGCAGAGCCCGGGTGTGCTCGGTGCGCTCCAGCAGTTCAAGGAGACCCCGACCGGGCAGCGCTGGACCCAGCAGAACCGCAAGCTGGTCCGCGTCGACCTCGGCATCGGCGGACAGTCCGTGCTGGCCCGGCAGGGCAGCATGGTGCTCTACCAGGGCAAGGTCGACTTCAGCTACAAGGGCGCCGGTTTCACCGGCCGCATCGTCGGCAACGCCACCGGCCAGGAGATGCAGCTGATGCGCTGCGCCGGCCAGGGCCAGGTGTTCTTCGCCGAGAACTCCACGATGCTGCACCCCATCGAGCTCCAGGGCGACGCCGTGTGCGTCTCCGCCGAGAACGTCCTCGCCTTCGACGAGGGCCTCCAGTACGAGGTCCGCCGCATCGAGGGACACGGCATTCCCGGCGGCGCGCTGTTCACCATGCAGTTCCAGGGCACCGGCACCCTCATCGTGAAGACCCACGGTGTGCCCGTCGTGCTGCCCGTCACGCCCACGACGTTCGCCGACTGCAACGCCGTCGTCGCCTGGTCGGCCGCCTCCCAGGTGGTCGTCTCCAGCCAGGTGCGCATGCGCCGCAACTCCTACCCCGGCGACACCGGTGAGAGCGTGAACCTCCAGTTCCGGGGCGCGCCCGGCAACTTCATCGTCGTCCAGCCGTACGAGATCTAAGGAGCCCGTCATGAACCAGCCACTCGCGGGCTTCGCCCCCGCCCCCGTCACCGCCCGCATGGAGAACCACGGCAACCACATGCTGAAGGTGGCCATGCAGACCGGCAACGACCTTCTCGCGCGCGTGGGGTCCATGGTCGCCTACGAGGGTTTCGTCCAGTACGAGCCCAACCCGCCGGCCGTCCGCCAGATCGCCAAGGACTGGCTGACCGGCGAGGGTGCGCCGCTGATGAAGTGCTCCGGCGACGGCCTGCTCTACCTCGCCGACTACGGCGCCAACGTCGTCGTCATCAACCTCAACGGCGACGGCATCTCCGTCAACGCCACCAACCTGCTCGCCTTCGACGCCCATCTGACGTGGGGCGTGGAGCGGGTCAAGGGACTGGCGAAGTTCGCCGGTCAGGGCCTGTGGAACACCAAGATCTCCGGTCAGGGCTGGGTCGCGCTGACCTCGCGCGGCAAGCCGATCGTCGTCGACTGCGGCGGCGGTGACGACGAGACGTACGTCGACCCGGACGCCCTGGTCGCCTGGTCCCCGAACCTCAAGGTGAAGGGCAAGCGCAGCTTCCGCGCCCAGTCGCTGATCGGCCGCGGCAGCGGCGAGGCCTACCAGATGGCCTTCTCCGGTCAGGGCATCGTCGTCGTCCAGCCCAGTGAGGACAGCACCGACCGTCTCCGGGTCCGGGGCTGAGGGGGAGCAACCACATCATGCAGAGCCCGCTTTTCGCCTACAACGACCAGCAGACCCAGGAACGCTGGAGCCTGCAGAACAAACAGATGCTCCGGGTCGCGCTGGAGGGACACGACGACATCCTGGCCCGCAAGGGCACGATGGTCGCCTACCAGGGCCTCGTCGAGTTCGACGCCGAGTACCAGAGCAACCAGCAGTCACGCGCGCGTGCGCGCACCGGGGAGGGACTCGACCTGATGCGCTGCCACGGGCAGGGCACGGTCTACCTCGCCAATCTCGCCCAGCACATCCACATCATGGAGGTCGACCAGGACGGGCTGACCGTCGACAGCAGCTATGTGCTCGCGATGGACTCCTCGCTGCACCACGAGGTCATCGCCGTCGACAGCCTGTACGGCATCTCCGGCTCGGGGAAGTACCAGCTCAACATCTCCGGCCGCGGCAAGGTCGCGCTGATGACGTCCGGCATGCCGCTGCTGATGCAGGTGACGCCGGACAAGTACGTCAACTGCGACGCGGACGCGATCGTCGCCTGGTCGACCAGCCTGCGCGTGCAGATGCAGGCGCAGACGCACTCCTCGGGCGTGTGGCGGCGGCGCGGGAACACCGGTGAGGGCTGGGAGCTCAGCTTCATGGGCAGCGGCTTCGCGCTGGTCCAGCCCAGCGAGCTGCTGCCGCCCCAGAACGCCCAGATCGGCTCGGGCCTCTCCGCGCATTACGGCATGGGCCAGCAGGGGGCGCGGGGGCAGAACCAGGGCAACGTCTGGAGTTGACGCAGCGTGCGCATCGGTAAGGGGCGACCGCCTGGGCGGTCGCCCCTTACCCCTTCACAGCCTCGCGCGCGTCGCCTCCAGCAGCCGTACGACGGACTCGTCCGCCACCTCCGCCACCTCGTCGTACGGGAACCAACGGACGTCGAGGGACTCGTCGCTCACCGCGTGCACCGCGTCCGGCGGTGCAAGCACCGCGTACTGGACGTCGAGGTGCCAGTGGCACGGCGGCGGGATCGGGTGCCGGTCGAGCCTCACCGGGCCGCCCGGAAGCAGACGCAGTCCGTCGACGCCCGACTCCTCCGTGGCCTCGCGCAGCGCCGCGGCCGACAGGGAGGCATCCTGCGGCTCGCAGTGGCCGCCCATCTGGAGCCACATGCCCAGCTTCTTGTGGAGGGTGAGCAGCACGCGCCCGCGTGAAGGGTCGATCACCAGGGCGCTCGCCGTGATGTGCCCGGCCCCGCAGGCCTTCCACATGCCGTCCGGGTGCGCCGCCAGATGATCCAGATAGGTCTGGCGCAGCTCCGGCTGGTCCTCGTACTCCTTCAGCACGAGGACCGCGTCGTCGTGCAGGCTCACTCGGCGCCGTCGCCCTTCTTCGGGTCCTCGTCCTTCTTGGGACCCTCGTCCGCGGCCCCGTCGCCCTTCTTCAGGTTCGGCTTCCCGGTGGAGCCGCCCGCCGCCTCGCCGAGCATCTTGTCCAGCTCGGAGAAGTCGATCTGCTCACGGTGCACGAAGCCGTCCGGGTCGTCCAGGTCGGTGGCGTTGGGCAGCATGTCCGGGTGGGCCCACAGGGCGTCCCGGCCGTCCACACCGCGCGCGTCGGTGAGCGAGGCCCACAGGCGCGAGGCGTCCCGGAGCCGGCGCGGGCGCAGCTCCAGGCCGATCAGCGTGGCGAACGTCTGCTCGGCGGGGCCGCCCGAGGCGCGGC
>NZ_JAOCQE010000438.1 GCF_025290915.1 Streptomyces sp. 15-116A
GCGACCGCCAGTCCCTCGCGGGCGAGGGCGCGTTCGAGGAGCGGCAGCACCTCGGCCGGCGCGTCCAGCGTCACGCGCGCGCGTGCGGTGCGACGCAGGCCGAACGTGCCGGACGCCGGATCGAAGGCGAGGTGCTCGGCGTCGAACGCGGCGGCGACGGCGCCGCCGCGGATCAGGTCCTCGGGTGCCCCGGCGTGCACCTGGGAGGTGCGGTCGACGAGCCAGACCGCGTCGGCCACCCGCAGAGCCAGCTCCAGATCGTGCGTGCTGACCACGACGGTCAGCCCTTTGTCCCGGGCCAGATCGCGCAGCAGCACGGTGAGCGCCACCCGTGAGGGAACATCGAGGAACGCGGTCGGCTCGTCGAGGAGGACGACATCGGGCTCCTGGGCGAGGGCACGGGCGGTCAGCACACGCTGGCGTTCGCCGTCGGAGAGCTCGGCGGTCGGCCGGTCCGACAGATGGCCCGCGCCCACGGCGTTCAGCGCCCAGGAGACGGCCGTGTGGTCGGCGGCCGTGAGGCGGCCGGTGAACCCGGTGTGCGGGTGCCGGCCGAGCCCGGCCAGTTCCCGCACGGACAGCAGCCCGGGGTCCACCCGGTCGGTCAGGACGACCGCCAGGCGGCGGGCGAGCGCGGCCGGCGAGGTCTCCGCGAGGTCGGCGCCACCGATCCGGATCCGGCCGTCGAGGGGCGGTAGGAGCCCGCACAGGGTGCGCAGCAGCGTGGACTTGCCCGCGCCGTTGGGCCCGAGCAGGACGGTCAGCTCGCCGGCCCGCGCTTCGAGGTCGAGCCCCGACAGCACGGCACGCCCCGCTCCGCGCCCGCGCGACGAGCGCGACGCACGGGTGCGGTAGCCGACGGCCAGTCCCCGCGTGGCGAGACCGCCGGGTCGGCCCGCTCCGCCCGCTGTGCCGGGCAGCGTCTTGGTCAGCGTGTCGGTCACGAGGCCCCTCCTTGTCCTCCACGACGGCTGCGGGTCACGAGGCCACTCCTTGCACTCCGCGGCGGCTGCGGACCAGGAACGCGATGACGACGGGCGCGCCGAACAGCGAGGTGATGGCGTTCAGCGGCAGCACGGCGTCCGAGCCGGGCGGCTGGCTCAGCAGCGCACACGCCAGCGCCAGGAACGCCCCGGCGAGCATGGACGCCGGGATCAGCGCCCGGTGGTCCGAGGTCCCCAGCGCCACCCGCGTCAGATGCGGCACCGCCAGGCCCAGGAAGGCGACCGGCCCGCAGAACGCGGTCGCCGCTCCCGCCAGCAGCGAGGTGCCGAACAGGGCGAGATCGCGGCTGCGCCGCACGTTCAGGCCCATCGTGCGGGCGTAGTCCTCGCCCAGCAGCAGGGCGTTCAGACGCTTGGCGGTCAGCAGCGCGGCGACCAGACCGACGCCGATGACGGGCAGCATCACCCGAAGGTCGGGCCAGGTCGTGGCGCCGAAGCTGCCCAGGCCCCACATCACGAACTGCTGGGCCCGTTCGGGCCGGGCATAGACGAGCAGCACCCCGACGACCGCGGTGGCCGCCGAGCCGATCATGACGCCGATGACGAGCAGGGTGACCGCGGAGCGCACCCATCGCGACAGCAGCAGCACCAGGGCCAGCACGGCGGCGGCGCCGATCGAGGCGGCGAGGACGACCCCCACCCGCCCCAGCCCGGCCAGGTCACCGGTGAAGCTCCCGGCGACGCCGCCCGTGCCGACCACCACCGCGGCCACACCCATGCTGGCGCCCGAACTCACCCCCAGGGAGAAGGGGTCGGCCAGCGCGTTGCGGAACAGGGTCTGCATCTGCACGCCCGCCACCGCGAGAGCGGCGCCGACGGCCGTGGCGGTCAGCGCCCGCGGCAGCCGCACCTCTTCGACGATCACCGTCCACCGGGGGTCGTCGGCGGCCCCGCCGAACAGCACCCGGACCACCTCCGCGACCGGCACCCGGTGCGAGCCGGTCGCGACCGTGAGCACGAACAGCGCTGCGGTACCGGCCGCGAGGGCGAGGACGACGGCGAGGCGCCGCCGCACCGTTCCCGGTGCGGCGGTCCCGGCCACCACCTGATGTGCCGTCACGCCTCGGGCACCCGCTGGTAGAAGGTGAAGGCGTGCCCCTTCGCCTGCTCGGGGTGCATCAGCGCGAACAGATCGGCGAGGACCAGGTCCGGGCGCAGCACACCCCGCTCGAAGTAGTCGTTGCCGCCGCCGGGTCCGAGCGCCCTGGTGTTCGTCCAGACCGCGCCATCGGTGACCGCCTTCAGCTGTCCGTACCGGCGGTCGGCCTTCACCGCGTCCGCGGTGGACTTCCACCGCTGGTCGGCGATCCACACCGGGGCGTCGCCGCCCTTGGCGTACACCGCTTCGAAGTTCAGCTGGAGGTCGCCGGTGCCCGCCTTCCCGGCCCACGGGTAGGTGCCGCCCGCGTCCTTGATCAGCCGGGCGGCGTAGCTGTCGCCGGCGGGCATGTACCAGGTGCCCTGGTACATGGTGCCGGGCAGCACCTCGACGGGCTTGCCGTCCTCGACCGCCCGCGCGCCCTTCTCGGCGACCTTGCGGTAGTCGCCCTCGATGGTGACGAACACCTCACTCGCGCGCTGCTCGGCCCCGGTGAGCGCGGCCATCGCCTTCACCCACTCGGCGCGGCCCAGCGGAGTGGACTCCAGCCACTCGGCGTTGGCGACCACGGCGATGCCGGCCTGGCGGAGCTTGGGGTACTGCGGGTCGTCCATGCCGCCGGTCATCAGCACGTCCGGCTTGGACCCGATCACCGTCTCGGCGTCGAGAGTCTGGTCCTTGGCGTACTCGGTGATCTTCCCGGCCTTCACTCGGTCGAGCACCTGCGCCGAGGAGATGTTCGCGGCGCTCGCGACTCCGGTCAGGACGTCCAGGGTGCCGGTCTCGGTGAGCAGCGGCAGATGGGTGGTGGAGGCGGAGTACAGGCTCTTGACGGGGACGGTCACCTGCTGCGCCGAGGCCAGGTCGCCGGTCAGCTTCGGCTTCGGCGCACCGCACTTGACGAGCACGTACGACTCGGGCTTCCCCTTGGGGTAGGGCTCCTTGACGGTGAGGACCTGGTAGCTCTTCTCGTAGCGCAGGGTGAAGTTCTTCGCGTGCTTCACCTCCGACTTGACCGGGAAGTAGTCCTTGGCCGGGTCGAAGTCCTCGATGCAGCCCTGTCCGGCGGACTCGCCCCGGGCGTCGGTGGGCGGGTCCGAGTCGCCGCCGCACGCGGTGAGGGTGAGGGCGGCGGCGAGGAGAGCCGCGGCGGCGGCCCGGCGGCGGCCGGGCAGGAGGGACCGAACGGACACGGATGACTCCAGGTGGCATGCGTGGCGGGGCGCACCGGC
>NZ_JAOCQE010000439.1 GCF_025290915.1 Streptomyces sp. 15-116A
CCGGTGTCGCCGCGGTCCTGGTGCTGGCCGCCGGTGCCGGCTGGGCGGTGTACCGGAAGCTGGAGGGGAACATCACGCCGGACGAGGCGGCGATGGCCGAGCTCGCCCGGTTCGAGAAGGAGCGGCCCACCTCGCTGGTGAAGGACGCCCGCAACATCCTGCTGATCGGCTCGGACTCCCGCTCCGGGGAGGACAACCGCCGTTACGGACGCGACTCGGGGACCGAGCGCTCCGACACGGCGATCCTGCTGCATCTGGCGGCGGGCCGGCGCAGCGCCACCGCGGTGTCGATACCGCGCGATCTGATGGTGGAGGTGCCCGGCTGTCTGCGCCGCGACGGCACCCGTGCCGAGCCGATGTTCGCGATGTTCAACTACGCCTTCCAGGTGGGCGGTTCCGCCTGCACCATCCGTACCGTCGAGAAGCTCACGAATGTCCGGGTCGACCATCATGTCGTCGTCGACTTCCACGGCTTCAAGGCGATGGTCGACGCGGTCGACGGCGTCGAGGTGTGCCTGCGCAGGCCCGTCGACGACGAGGACGCGAAACTGAAGCTGCCGGCGGGCCGGGTGACGCTGAACGGGGAGCAGGCGCTCGGTTTCGTGCGGGCCCGCAAGTCCCTCGGCGACGGCAGCGACACCGAGCGGATGGAGCGGCAGCAGCGGTTCCTGGGCGCGCTCGTCAACAAGGTGCGCAGCAATGACGTCCTGCTGAATCCGGTGAAGCTGTATCCCGTTCTGGACGCGGCCACCTCGTCGCTGACGACGGACCCGGAACTGGCGAGCTTGCGTGGTTTGTACGAACTCGTGCGCGGGGTGCGTGACATCCCCACGGAACGTGTGCAATTCCTGACCGTTCCACGGGAGCCGTATGTCCAGGACGTCAATCGGGACCAACTCGCCCAGCCCGCGGCGCGAGAACTGTTCGAGCGGCTGCGCACGGACGCCCCGCTGGTGGTCGCCCTGGGCGAGGGTGCCACGGACGGTGACGGAAAGGCCACGGAAAAGGTACCGGGTGAGCCCTCCGGGACGGCTTCTCCGGCGCCGACGTTCTCCGGAAACACGGCCGCCGAGGACGCCTGCACGTAAAGGTGACTCCAAGGCAACTCCAAGCCCGTGAACCCTTGTCCAGGGAAATGGGCGAATTGCCCGCTTGTAGGAACGTGGAATTTGTCACCGGCGTCGCCGCGGACTGATCCGGGCGGTTAGTGTGAGCGATCCGGTGCGTCCGTTCTCGTCTCGAGGCCGCGCACTGTGTGACCGAGACCCGAGCGCCTTTGGAGGGGAAAGGCGCCGCGTGGCCCCGACGGAGGATGCAAGCGACCGTGGACGCGCAAGGCCGTGGGCGGGCGGAGAACATCGACCCCGCAGACCAGTGGGTACTCAACCCGAACACCGGCGAATACGAACTGCGACTGAGCCCTTCCGCACCGCAGTCGACCATCCCCTCTCCGCGCAGACCGCGCTCCCCCGGCGGCGGCGCGGCGCGCGGTCGTACGGCGGCTCCGGAGCGGCCCGGACGGGCGGTGCCCGGACGAGAGGTCCCGCCGCCGCGCAGGCGCCGAGGGGCCCCGGAGGAACCGCCGCCGGGTCGGCGCGGGCGCCGGCCGGTCAAGCAGAAGGCGAAGGCGAAGAAGGCCCTGCTGTGGACCGGCGGGGTGATGGCTTTCGTGGTGCTCGCGGCCGGTACGGCCGGCTATCTGTATCTGGAGCACCTCAACGACAACATCACGTCCGTCGCCGACGACGGCGCCAGCACCGGCGGCTTCAGCAAGGACAAGGCGATCAACATCCTGCTGATCGGCACCGACAAACGCACCGGCGAGGGCAACGAGAAGTACGGCGACAAGGGCAGCGCCGGGCACGCCGACACCACGATCCTGCTGCACGTCTCCAAGGACCGCTCCAACGCCACCGCGCTCAGCATCCCGCGTGACCTGATCGTCGACATCCCCGACTGCCCGACCACGCAGGAGGACGGCTCGAAGAAGGTCATCCCGGGCTCGCAGGGCGTCCGCTTCAACACCAGCCTCGGCCAGAGCGGCCGTACGCCCAGCTGCACCGCGCGGACCGTGACCGAGCTGACCGGCATCACCCCGGACAACTTCATGGTGGCCGACTTCAACGCGGTCAAGACGCTGACCACGGCGGTCGGCGGCGTCGAGGTGTGTCTGGCCAAGGACATCGACGACCCCGACTCGCATCTGAAGCTGTCCAAGGGCACGCACACCATCGAGGGCGAGACCGCGCTGGCGTTCGTGCGCACCCGGCACTCCGTGGGCCTCGGCGGCGACTTGAGCCGTATCGAGCTGCAACAGCAGTTCCTCAGCGCGCTGATGCGCAAGCTGAAGTCGAACGACACGCTCACCAGCCCCTCCAAGATGATCAAGCTGGCGGAGGCGGGCACCGAGGCGCTCACCGTCGACTCCCAGCTGAACAGCATCAACAAGCTCAAGGACCTCGGTCTGGAGCTGGGCAAGCTCAACGTCAAGAACCTGACCTTCACCACCGTGCCGGTCAAGGACAATCCCGCGGAGACGGTGAAGACGACCGTCGTCCTCGAGGAGTCCAAGGCCCCGCAGGTGTTCGAGCTCATCAAGAACGACGTGTCGTTCACGGAGGTCAAGGAGCAGAAGAAGAAGGAGAAGGCCGCCGTCGCCGCCCGGCTGAAGGGCACCAAGGCACCGGCCTCCGAGGTCCGGGTGCGCATCCTCAACGGCGGTGCCGTCTCGGGCAGCGCGTCGGCCACCCTCACCTGGCTGCAGAACGAGCAGGGCGTCACCAAGTCGGAGAACGCCGGCAACGCTCCCGAGGAACTCAGCAAGACGACCCTGGAGTACGCGCCCGACCAGGCGGCCGAGGCGCGCCGCCTCGCCGCCATCATGGGCCTGTCCGGCTCGGCGATGAAGCCCGGCAAGAGCGTCACCAACTCCCAGGGCCTGCCCGCGATGACGCTGACCCTGGGCAAGGATTTCAAGGGCGCGGGAGTGCCGCTCACCGTGTCGAAGGCGCCGGAGGACATCCAGAAGTCCACGGCGGACAAGGTCGAGTGCGCCAAGTGACCTGACGGGCCTGTGCCGCGTCTTACGGGACGGGGGCAGGCCCGTCGTATGAGTGCGCAGGATCGCGCAGACGCAGTGCGCGGGATCGCGCAGGGGTGGGGACACCGAAGGGTGGGGGAAGCACGACGATGACGCAGAGCAGTGTGCACGGGGAGGGGACGCGGCCGGGCGAGAGAGCCGCGCGCCGGCCGGCCGGTCAGGGGGCGGGTCCGTCCGGCGGACGGCCGTCACCGGAGGGCGGAGACGGCCCGGGAAGA
>NZ_JAOCQE010000044.1 GCF_025290915.1 Streptomyces sp. 15-116A
TGGGGGTCCCCCCGCTCGAGCGAAGCCGAGAGTGGGGGAGGCACCCCGCCAGCGCGGGCGAGCGACACCCACCCCCGGCCCACACCCGCGCCGGGTGCGCGACTCACCCACCCCCGGACCACGCCGACGCCGTCGACCCGTGCACGTACCTCGCCTCACCTGGACCTTGCCCGCAACCCCGCTCTGACCTGCTGCTTTCTCAACTCGGGGCGCCATTGTCAGTGCCCTGCGGTAGCTTCCGGAGTGGTGGGTGCGATGGTGCGCCACGACTGGAGCCACAGGGGTGGGTGGACGATGACGAACGGCACGGCGACGACGACCGACCTGGACGCCAAGCTAGAGGCGTACCGCGTCGAGCTGACCGGGTACTGCTACCGCATGCTCGGCTCCTCCTTCGAAGCGGAGGACGCGGTGCAGGACACGATGGTCCGTGCCTGGCGCAGCTTGGACAAGTTCGAGGGACGGTCCAGCCTGCGGTCGTGGCTGTACCGCATCGCCACCAATGTGTGCCTGGACATGCTGACCGCGGGGAACAAGAGGGCCCGGCCCATGGATCTGACCGAGTCCACGCCCCTCGCGCAGGCCGCGCTCTCGCCGCGCCCGGACAACACCTGGCTGGAGCCGATGCCGGACGCCCGTGTGCTGCCCACGACAGACGACCCGGCGGAGGCGGCCGTCGCCAAGGAGTCCGTGCGGCTCGCCTTCATGGCCGCGTTGCAGCAACTGCCGCCCAAGCAGCGCGCCGTGCTGATCCTGCGCGAGGTGCTGGCCTGGAAGGCCAACGAGGTCGCGGAGCTGCTCGGCACGTCCGTCGCGTCGGTGAACAGCGCGCTGCAGAGAGCACGGGCCACGCTGGCCGAGCGGCAGCAGCCCGGTGCCGAGGCCGCCGTCTCCGACCCGCTGGACGAGGAGCAGCAGAAGCTGCTGGAGCGCTATGTCGCGGCGTTCGAGGGGTACGACATGTCGGCGCTCACGCAGTTGCTGCACGAGGACGCCATCATGACGATGCCGCCGTTCGACCTGTGGCTGACCGGCACCGAGGACATCACCGGCTTCATGACGACGCTGGGTGCGCCGTGCGCCGGTTCGCGGCTGGTGCCGGTGCAGGTCAACGGGCTGCCGGGGTTCGCTCAGTACAAGCCCGACCCGGAGGCCGGCGGCTTCACCCCGTGGGCCGTGCAGGTGCTGGAGATCTCAGACGGCCGGATCACCGGGTTCCACTGCTTCCTCGACACCAAGCGCTGGTTCCCGCTGTTCGGGCTGCCCCTCCATCTCGAAGCGGAGGCCGACGAGGTCGAGCAGGGAGCATAGGGCCGGGTCGGGGTCGCGCAGCCGTATCCGGCCACCCGCGCGGCGCGCGGCGAGCTGCAGCCGGGCGAGGAGGTTCACGGCGGCGAGGCCGGGCGGGCCCAGTCCGCCGACATCGCAGACGACCACGCCACCGGGGGCGTCGAGCAGAGCCCGCAGCGCATCGCACGGCCCGCTCACCTCGTCCCGGGTGACGGGGCCGCGCAGCACGAGTACGGGGGGTGTCATGGCGTCCACGATCGGTAGACCGGGCGGGGGCGCGTAACTCATCGCGGGTGCCGGTGATCACATTGACCCGGCGGTGGCCTTGCGCCGAGGGTTGGGTGTATGTGCCATAGATCATCGCCGCCCGAGGGGCTGTTGTGCAGGGGGTGCTGAGCGGGTTCGCGGTGATCGCCGTCGTCATCGGGGTCGGCTATGTGATCGGGCGGCGGGGGTATCTGGGCGCGCAGGGCAGCGAGGTGCTGACGAAGCTCGCCTTCCATGTGGCGTCCCCGGCCCTGCTGTTCACCACGCTCGCGGGGGCCGACCTGTCGGTGGTCTTCTCCGAGCGGCTCCTGGTCACGGCGCTGAGCACGGCGGCGGTGGCGGGGGTCTTCGTGGCGGTGGGGGTCGTACGGCGCTGGGGGGTGGGCCGGACGACGATCGGCGCGCTGTGCGCCGGGTACGTCAACTCCGGGAACCTGGGCATCCCGATCGCGGTGTATGTCCTGGGCGATGCCTCGCTGGTGGCGCCGGTGCTGCTGTTCCAGCTGGTCGGGGTCACGCCGGTCGCGCTGACGATCCTGGATCTGTCGACGGCGGGAGAGAAGGGGCCGTTGTGGCGGCGGCTGCTCACGCCGTTGCGCAATCCGATCGCGGTCGGCTCGCTGGCGGGGGTGGCGGTATCGGCGTCCGGCCTCACCGTCCCGGGCCCGGTCCTCGACCCGGTCACCCTGATCGGCAACATGGCCGTCCCCGCCGTCCTCCTCGCCTTCGGCATCTCACTGAGGGGCAGCACCCTTCCCCTGCGGGGCGGGGAGCGGGGGGCGGTGCTGCTGGCCGTGGCCTTGAAGTCGGTGGCTCAGCCGGTGGTGGCCTGGTTGCTCGCGGCTGGCGTCTTCGGCCTGCGCGGGGCGCAGTTGCTGGACGTCGTCGTGACGTCGGCGCTTCCGGCAGCCCAGAACCTGTACACCTACGCGTCCACGTACGGGGTCGGCGAGCGGCTGGCCCGGGACGCGATCCTGGTGTCGACGGTCGTGTCGGTACCCGTGCTGGTCGCGGTGGCGGCGGTGCTGGGCTGACGCCTCTAGTCCGCGAGGAACTCTGAGGTGTCGAGAGCCAGGTCGAACGGCTCCGGCAGCTGGATTCGGTCACCAAACTTCCCGGCACGCAGGACACGATAGACGCTTCCCTGGGGCTCGCCATAGAGCGTGACTGTCGGTCCCCCGGGAGCCCAGGCGTCGATGAGGAGATAGAGCGGGACGCCGGCCTGGGCATAGCCGGCGACCTTCTTGATCCTGTCGTTCGTCGCGTTGGACTTGGATGTGATCTCGACGATGAGTTCGGCAGCAGCGGCGGGGATGAAGTCGCCCTGCTCGGCCCGCACAACCTCCTTGGGTGCGACCGCGAGGTCGGGGACGTAGAGCCCGCCGCGGGAAGGCACCGCGGTTCCCAAGGTCTGGTAGATGCCCCAGTGCCGGGGAATGACTTCGTACAGGCTGCGCTGTACCTCGTCCGCGATGTCGTTGTGCGCGTTGGACGGCGGCGGTGCCACGGTGACGATCCCCTCGATGATCTCCACCTTGCAGCCCTCGGGAGCGTCCGTCTCCTGCCAGATCCGGACGAGGCCGTCCCACTCGTGGCCACTGGCCATCGAGTGGTCGACGGTGAGTGCGCTCATGGCGGTTCTCCCATCGGTGCGTCACCGATCCCAGCATGCCGAAAGGGACCGGTAGGGGTCTACCGGTCCCGTTCACTCGATCGAGGAAGCCCCTGATCAGGCGATACGTTCCAGCACCACCGGGGAGGCGGTGAAGGGCGTGTTCGGGGCGGCGATGTCGTACGCGCCCTCGATGGCCTGGAGGGCGTAGTCGAAGCGTTCCGGGGTGTCTGTGTGGAGGGTGAGGAGGGGCTGGCCCTCGGTGACCGTGTCGCCGGGCTTGGCGTGCATCTCGACGCCCGCGCCCGCCTGGACCGGGTCCTCCTTGCGGGCGCGGCCCGCGCCCAGGCGCCAGGCGGCGACGCCGATGTCGTAGGCGTCGAGGCGGGTCAGGACGCCGGAGGCCGGGGCCTTGATCACGTGCTGTTCGCGGGCCACCGGGAGTGCCGCGTCGGGGTCGCCGCCCTGGGCCGCGATCATGCGGCGCCAGACGTCCATCGCGGAGCCGTCGGCCAGGGCCTTCGCCGGGTCGGCGTCCTTCACGCCGGCCGCGTCCAGCATCTCGCGGGCCAGGGCGAGGGTGAGTTCCACGACGTCCGCGGGGCCGCCGCCGGCCAGGACCTCGACCGACTCGCGGACCTCCAGGGCGTTGCCCGCCGTGAGGCCGAGGGGGGTGGACATGTCGGTGAGCAGGGCGACCGTCCTCACGCCGTGGTCCGTGCCCAGGCCGACCATCGTGGAGGCGAGTTCGCGGGCGTCGTCCAGGGTCTTCATGAAGGCGCCGGTGCCGACCTTCACGTCCAGGACCAGGGAGCCGGTGCCCTCGGCGATCTTCTTGGACATGATCGAGGAGGCGATCAGGGGGATCGCCTCGACCGTGCCGGTCACGTCGCGCAGGGCGTAGAGCTTCTTGTCGGCGGGGGCCAGGCCGTCGCCCGCCGCGCAGATCACGGCGCCCGTGGTGTCGAGGACGCCCAGCATCTCCTCGTTGGAGAGCAGCGCGCGCCAGCCGGGGATGGACTCCAGCTTGTCGAGCGTGCCGCCGGTGTGGCCGAGGCCGCGGCCGGAGAGCTGGGGGACGGCCGCGCCGCAGGCGGCGACGAGCGGGGCGAGGGGGAGCGTGATCTTGTCGCCGACGCCGCCGGTGCTGTGCTTGTCGGCCGTGGGGCGGGACAGGGACGAGAAGTCCATGCGCTCGCCGCTCGCGATCATCGCGGCGGTCCAGCGGGCGATCTCGCGGCGGTTCATGCCGTTGAGCAGGATCGCCATCGCGAGGGCCGACATCTGCTCGTCGGCCACCTCCCCGCGGGTGTACGCGTCGATGACCCAGTCGATCTGCTCGTCGCTGAGTTCGCCGCGGTCCCGCTTGGTGCGGATGACGGAGATGGCGTCCATGGCCATGGCTGGCGTTCCTTCCGAGGTGCGGGAATGGGGCGGCCCCTCCGAATCGGGTGGTGTGCGTTCGGAGGGGCCGCGAGGGGGTGCTATTTGTCGAGGTGCTTCGGGGTGAAGGCCTGCGGCAGCATCTCCGACAGCGGCAGGATGCCCGCCGGGGTCTCAAGCAGCATCCCGGGGCCGCCGAACTCGTACAGCAGCTGCCTGCAGCGGCCGCACGGGACGAGGATCTCGCCGGCGCCGTCGACGCAGGTGAAGTGCGTCAGGCGGCCGCCGCCGGTGCGCTGCAGCTCGGAGACCAGGCCGCACTCCGCGCACAGGCCGAGGCCGTACGAGGCGTTCTCGACGTTGCAGCCGGAGACCGTGCGTCCGTCGTCGACCAGGGCCGCGACGCCGACCGGGTAGCCCGAGTAGGGGGCGTACGCGTGGGACATGGCGTCCCGTGCGACGGCGCGCAGCGCCTCCCAGTCGACGTCGGCCGAGGTCACTTGCCTTGCCCCTTCCGGTACGGCAGTCCGTTGGCCTTCGGCATCCTCAGGCGCTGGGCGGACAGGGCGAGGACGACGAGGGTGACGACGTACGGCGTGGCGGAGACGACCTGGTTGGGAACCTCGTTGGTGCCCGCGTACCAGGCGAAGACGAGGGCGCCGACGATCAGGGTGATCACCGCGTGGACGTACTTCTTGCGGACGGCCAGCCAGATCGCGCCGATGAGCAGCAGCAGCGCGCCGAGCAGCAGCAGGGCGTGCACGTTGGCGGAGCCGCCGCGCAGGTTGAGGCTGTCGGTGTAGCCGAACAGCCCGGCGCCGATGGCGAGGCCGCCCGGCATCCAGTTGCCGAAGATCATCGCGGCGAGGCCGATGTAGCCGCGGCCGCTGGTCTGCCCCTCCAGGTAGAAGGGGTTGGCGACGATGGACAGGAAGACACCGCCGAGGCCGGCCAGGGCGCCGGAGATGATCACGGCGATGTACTTGTACTTGTAGACGTTGACGCCGAGGGACTCGGCGGCGACCGGGTTCTCGCCGCAGGAGCGCAGCCGCAGGCCGAAGGCGCTGCGCCACAGGATCCACCAGGTGGCGGGGATCAGCGCGACGGCGATCAGGGTCAGCCAGGAGACGTCGGTGACCAGTCCGCCGAGCAGGCCCGCGATGTCGGAGATGAAGAACCAGCCCTTGGCGTTGAGCTCGCTCAGCCAGTCGGACAGGCCCGGCACGGTGAACTGGCCGAGGGAGTCGACCGCCGGGGACTGCTTGGCGGAGCCGCCGGGGTGGCCCTCGAAGGCGAGCGGGGCCAGGTAGCGGGTGGCGCCGAGGGCGAGGATGTTGATGGCCACACCGGAGACGATGTGGTTGACGTTGAAGGTGACGGTGACGAGGGCGTGCAGCAGGCCGCCGATGGCACCGCCGATGAGGCCGACGAGGACGCCGGTCCACGGGCCCCACTGGAAGCCCGCCCAGGCACCGAACCAGGTGCCGAGGATCATCATGCCCTCGAGGCCGATGTTGACGACGCCCGCGCGCTCGGCCCACAGGCCGCCGAGACCGGCGAGGCCGATCGGGACGGCGAGTTCGAGCGCGGTGGACATCTGGCTGACGTTGGTGATGCCGTCCGCGCCGGTGATGAGGCGGACGATCGAGGTCAGCGCCAGGGCTCCGGCGATGATCAGCATCAGCACCGGCAGCGACAGCCGGCGGCCGGTCGGCGCCGTGGGCTGCAGCGTGGGCTGGTTGACGTCGACCGCTGAGGTCTGCGGGGTGGTCATCGGCCGGCCACCTCCTTCGTGGTGTTGTTGTCGGCGCCGATGAAGTGGCCCGCGGCGAGCTCCGCGCCGACCCGGCGCTGCTGGCGGCGCAGGCCCCACTCGCGGACGGCCTCGTAGGAGACGACGACCGAGAGGACGATCAGGCCCTGCATGATGACCGCGATCTCCTTGTCGTAGCCGTGGAAGTCCAGCTCGGGCGAGGCCTTGTCGAGCCAGGCCCACAGCAGTGCGGCGAAGGCGATGCCGACGGGGCTGTTGCGGCCGAGCAGGGCGATGCCGATGCCGAGGAAGCCGATGCCGGTGGGGAAGTTCAGGCTGTAGGTGTGGGTGTCGCCCATCAGGATGGGCAGGCCCGCGAGGCCGGCGACGGCGCCCGAGATCAGCATGGCGCTGAGCACCATCCGCTTGGGGCTGACACCGCTGGCCGCGGCGGCGGTCTCGGAGGCGCCGGAGGCGCGCAGGTCGAAGCCGAAGCGGGTGCGGTTGAGGACGACCCAGTAGCCGATGCCGAGCAGGACGGCGAGGATCACCAGGCCGTAGATCTCGCCGGCGGCGCCCATGTCGATGCCGGGGACCCAGCCGGACTCGTGCATCTCGCCGGTGGTGTTGTTGTTGCCGACCTTGACGCCGAAGACGGTGGGCAGCCACAGGTAGCCGATGACGGAGGTCGCGATCGCGTTGAGCATGATCGTGGCGACGACCTCGCTGACGCCGCGGGTGACCTTGAGGACACCGGCGATGCCGGACCAGAAGGCGCCGGTGAGCACGGCGGTGAGCAGCAGCAGCGGGATCTGCAGCGCGGCCGGCAGGTTGGCGTGGGCGCCGACGATGGCGGCCATCATGGCGGCGAGCTGGTACTGGCCGTCGACGCCGATGTTGAACAGGTTCATCCGGAAGCCGATCGCCACCGCGAGGGCGGCGATGTAGTACATCGAGGCCTGGTTGATGATCAGGACCTGGATGTCGGAGAACGTCGCCTGCTCGAACATCAGGGCGAACGGCTCGACGGGGTTCTTGCCGGAGGCGACCAGCACGATCGCGCTCAGCACGAAGGCCACGGCGAGCGCGATGACCGGCCCGGCCACCGCGAGGAGCACGCGCTCCTTGTCGAACTTCTTCATCAGCGGGCCTCGTCTTCCGGAGACTCGGGGGACGTGGACGAGTCGGCCGGGGTCTCGGGAGCTTCGTCGTGCTCGAGGTGGCCGGTGGCGGCGCCGGTCATGGCGGTGCCGAGCTCCTCCGGGGTGATGGTGGCCGGGTCGGCGTCCGCGACCAGCTTGCCGTCGTAGATCACCCGCAGGGTGTCGGACAGGCCGATCAGCTCGTCCAGGTCGGCGGAGATCAGCAGCACGGCGAGTCCCTCGCGGCGCGCCTCGCGGATGTGGTCCCAGATGGCGGCCTGCGCGCCGACGTCCACACCGCGGGTGGGGTGGGCGGCGATCAGGAACCGCGGCTTGTGGCTCATCTCGCGGCCGACGATCAGCTTCTGCTGGTTGCCGCCGGACAGGGAGGCGGCGGTGACGTCGATGCCGGGGGTGCGGACGTCGTACGCCTCGACGATGCGGCGGGTGTCCTCCTGGGCGGCCTTCGGGTCCAGCCACACGCCCTTGGCGTTGGGCTTCTCGGTGACGTGGCCGAGGATGCGGTTCTCCCAGAGGGGTGCCTCCAGGAGCAGGCCGTGGCGGTGGCGGTCCTCGGGGATGTAGCCGATGCCCTGCTCGCGGCGCTTGCGGGTGGCCCAGGCGGTGATCTCCTCGCCGGCCAGGCGGATGACGCCGGAGTCGGCGTGGCGCAGGCCGATGAGCGCGTCGACCAGCTCGGTCTGCCCGTTGCCCTCGACACCGGCGATGCCGAGCACTTCACCCTCGTGGATGGTGAAGGTGATGTCGTCCAGGAGCGCCTTGCCGCCGGGGGCGGCGAGCCGCAGCTTCTCGACCTCGATGACCGGGCGGTCGGTGACGGTGGACTCGGCGGTCTCGGGGGTCGGGAGCTCGCTGCCGACCATCATCTCGGCGAGCTGACGCGGCGTCGTCTCGGCGGGTACGGCCGTGCCGACCGTCGTGCCGCGCCGGATGACGGTGATCTCGTCGGCGACGGAGAGGACCTCGCCCAGCTTGTGGGAGATGAAGATGACCGACAGGCCCTCGGACTTCAGCTCGCGCAGGTTCTCGAAGAGGGCGTCGACCTCCTGCGGCACGAGCACGGCGGTCGGCTCGTCCAGGATCAGGGTGGTGGCGCCCCGGTAGAGGACCTTGAGGATCTCCACGCGCTGGCGGGCGGCGACGCCGAGTTCCTCGACGAGGACGTCGGGGCGCACGCCCAGGCCGTAGCGCTCGGAGATCTCCTTGATCTTCCGGCGGGCCCTGGCGCCGATGCCGTACAGCTTCTCGCTGCCGAGGACGACGTTCTCGAGGACGGTGAGGTTGTCGGCCAGCATGAAGTGCTGGTGGACCATGCCGATGCCGCGGGCGATGGCGTCGGCGGGCGAGGAGAAGGTCACCTTCTCGCCGTCGACGGCGATGGTGCCCTCGTCCGGCTTCTGCATGCCGTAGAGGATCTTCATCAGCGTCGACTTGCCGGCGCCGTTCTCGCCGACGAGGGCGTGGACGGTGCCCTTGCGGACGGTGAGGTGGATGTCGTGGTTGGCCACGACGCCGGGGAAACGCTTCGTGATCCCGGCGAGCTCGACGGCGGTCACCTGACCGCCCGCCGCCGATCCGGCCGGAGGGCTGCTGGACGCGTTGATGGCGCACTCTCCATGGGGACGGGGGTCGTCTACGCGCGTAGCGCCCCTACGGCATACGGAGGGGTGGCGCACCGCTTCGACGGGGTACGGAAGCCGCAGCTCCCGTACCCCGCCGAGCGGACGCAACCCCGCGGGGGTCGTGCTGGCTCAGCTCGACTTGACCTTGATCTCGCCGTTGACGATCTTCTCCTTGGCCGTCGCGATGGCTTCCTGGAGCTCGGCGTCGTCCGCGAACTTCGGGTTGGAGTTCGACAGGCTCACCTCACCCGTCTTCAGATCGCCCCTGACGATACCGGTCTCGGGCTTGCCGTCCTCGACCGACTTCGCCAGGTTGTACACCGCCTTGGCGACGTCCTTCATCGCCGAGGTGAGGATCGAGTCCTTGTACTTGGCGAGGGCTTCCTGCTGGTACTGGTCGGAGTCGACACCGATCGCCCACACCTTGTTGGCGGCGGCGGCCTCGATGACGCCCTGACCGGAGAGACCGGCCGCCGCGTACACGACGTCGGCCTTCTTCTCGATCTGGCCCTCGGCGGCGGTCTTGCCCTTGTCGGGGCTGGAGAAGCCGCCCTCCTCGGCGGTCTGGGTGAGGAACTGCGAGATCACCTTGACCTTGGGGTTGGTGTCCTTGACGCCCTGCTCGAAGCCCGCGCGGAACTTGTGGATCAGAGGGATGTCCACGCCGCCGACGAAGCCGACGGTGTTGGTCTTGGTGGTCTTGGCGGCGGCGACGCCGGCGAGGTAGGACGCCTGCTCCTCGGAGAACACCAGGTCGGCGACGTTGTCGGCCTTGACCGTGGCGTCGTCGACGATGCCGAAGGTGGTGTCCGGGAACTTCTCGGCGGCGCCCTTCACGGCGGCGGCGTAGGCGTAGCCGACACCGATGACCGGGTTGTAGCCCTGCTTGGCCAGCGAGACGAGCCGCTGCTCCTTGTCCGCGTCGGTCTCGCCCTCGGTGGGCTCGACGTCGTCGGTCTTGTAGCCGAACTCCTTCTTCGCCCGCTCGAGACCGGCGTAGGCGGCGTCGTTGAACGACTGGTCGCCCTTGCCGCCGACGTCGTACGCGATGGCGAGACCCTTGTCGCCCTTCGACTCCGAGGAGGCGTTCTGGGAGGACGTGCCGCCGCAGGCGGAGAGGGCGAGGGCCAGGGAGGCGGTCGCTGCGCCTGCGACCGTGATCCGGGAAATCCGGCGCATGTGTGGTGCTCCTAGTCGTACAAAGCGCCGGACGGTACAGCTACGGCGCTGGCTTCGCCGCAGAGTAACGCGCGTAGACCTGCAAGAAAACCCCTTCTGTCCAGCTTGTTATCCGGCCGTGCTCAGGGGGACGGAACGGGGTGGTGCGGTGACGGTGGGTGAGGCGTGGTCGTGCGGTCCGGTGGGGGTGCGCGTCTTATGCCTGCGGCGCCGCTGTCCCTCCGGTGGGGGCGGGCGTAGCGCCTACGGCCGGTGGGTGAGTCGGGGCCGGGGCGGTGGTGTCCGTCCTCGGTCTGGCGCGGAATCGGTCGACTCGAGAAGCGGGGGCGTTGACGCGCCAGCCGCTGCGGGCAGACACCACCGCCCCGTCCCCTCCCCGCCGTGGGCGAGTGCGGCACGCCCACCGTCCGCTGCGCCGGGGCGACGTGCGCGGGTGCCGGCCGGTGACACCGGGCTCAGCGGCACCCGCGTCGCCCCCTCCTTTGCGTCATACGGCGACGTGTACCGGGCGTGCGTCTTCACGGCCGTAGGCCAGGACCCGGGGCAGCATCTGGCGGAACTGTGCAAGGTCCTCGGCGGGGGCTTCCAGGACGGCCTCGATGTCCGGGTCTTCGAGGCCCAGGGCGTCCAACGCCGAGGGGTCCAGGGAGACGCGCAGAACGTTGCCGGTCAAAACGGCCGACCGCACGCATCCGTACGCGGTTCCTTGGTCAGCCGTGACCAGGCAATGCGTGTCCATGCCGAGTCGCACGTCCTGCTCGTCCGGTTCCTCGGCACAGCACTGGAACAGCATCACAAAGCCGCTGCCGTTGATCTCTTCTGCGAAACCGGCCTCGAGGAAGTAGCCCTCGGGGTCCACCTCGGCGCCGACCGCGCGTGCAACAAGCCGATACGTCATGGCGAAGTTGTAGCAACAGACGCTCCGCAGCCGCGCACGGCGATCACGCGCGACGGGTGGTGGGCGTGCCGCAGGCGCACGCGGCGGGGAGGGGACGGGGCGGTGGTGTCTGCCCGCAGCGGCTGGCGCGTCCGCGCCCGTACTCCGTTGAGTGACCTATTTCGCGCCAGACCGAGGACGGACACCACCGACCCGGCCCCGACTCACCCACCGGCCGTAGGCGCTGCACAAGCCCCCACCGGAGCCGCACTGGCGCCGCAGGCATCCGCACCGCAACCACAACGACAGCGGGCGGAGACCACCGGCCTCCGCCCGCTCATGCGCCACCGTCGCGGTTACTCCGTCTTGACCTTGATGGAGCCGTCGATGATGCCTTCCTTCGCCTTGGCGACCGCGTCCGTCAGGCCCGCGATCTCGGCCATCTTCGGGTTGCTGTCGGACAGGCCCACGCCGTTCACCTTGAGGTCGAAGACCTGCGTGCCGGTGAGCGGCTTGTCGTCGTGGACCGACTTGGCCAGCGCGTAGACCGCGCCGCCCACGTCCTTGAGGGCGGAGGTGAGGATGTAGTCCTTGTACGCGGCCAGCGCCTCCTGCTTGTACTGGTCGGAGTCGACGCCGATCGCCCAGACCTTCGCCTTGGCCGCCGCCTCGATGACGCCCTGGCCGGAGAGGCCCGCCGCCTGGTAGACGACGTCCGCCTTCTTCTCGATCTGGCCCTCGGCCGCCGCCTTGCCCTTGTCGGGGCTGGAGAAGCCACCCTCCTCGGCGGTCTGCGTCAGGTACTGCGAGACCACCTTCACCTTGGGGTTGGTGTCCTGCACGCCCTGCTTGTAGCCGGCCTCGAACTTGTGGATCAGCGGGATGTCCACGCCGCCCACGAAGCCGACGGTGTTGGTCTTGGTGGCCTTCGCCGCCGCGACCCCGGCCAGGTACGACGCCTGCTCCTCCGCGAAGACCAGCGAAGCGACGTTGTCGCCCTCGACCACCGAGTCCACGATGCCGAACGTGGTGTCCGGGTACTTCGCGGCCACCGCCTTCATCGCGGGACCGTAGGCGAAGCCGACGCCGATGACGGGGTTGTAGCCCTGGCGCGCCAGGGAGCTGAGGCGCTGCTCCTTGTCCGCGTCCGTCTCACCCTCGGTGGGCTCGACGTCGTCGGTCTTGTAGCCGAACTCCTTCTGGGCCTTCTGCAGGCCGGCGTAAGCGGCGTCGTTGAAGGACTGGTCGCCCTTGCCGCCGATGTCGTACGCGATGGCGAGACCGAGGTCTTCCTTGGAGCCGCCGCTGTCACCGCCGTTGTCACTGCTGGTGCCGCCGCAGGCAGTGGCGGCGAGTGCGAGCGACGCGACCCCCACCGCGACGCGGGTCAGTTTGGATATCCGACGCATCTGAAGTTCCCCATTCTCCAAAGCCCCGCAGCGGGTGCTCGGTTCGGCGCACATTAACGCGCGTAGACACTCCTGGGAACGGGGTTCCGCGGGGCCGTTATCCATTCGTGCCGATGGCCGGTGCACCGGCTGCACCGGTGCCTTGCCCGCCCATGCCTGTGAGGCACGCACCACGCTGCCCCTCCCCCGCCGCGTGTGCAAGCGGAGGAGAGCGAGTGGGGAAGGGTGGGGCTGGTGTGGCCGGCGGGACTACGCGGACGCCTCTAGCGGAGCGGATCGAGCAGGGCCGCCGCCGTGAACAGTTCCACGCCCACGGTGATCGCATGCTCGTCGACGTCGAAGTCGCCCTGGTGGAGGTCCCGCACGATGCGCTCGCCGGGGGTGCGGACGCCGAGGCGGGCCATGGCGCCGGGGACGTGCTCCAGGTACCAGGAGAAGTCCTCGCCGCCGAGGCTCTGTTCGGTGCCCTCCACCGACTCGACACCGCGCCGGGCGATCATCGCGTCGCGCAGCAGCTCGGTGACCCCGGCCTCGTTGACGACCGGAGGGACACCGCGCACGTAGTTGATCTCCGACTTGGCGCGGTGCAGATTGGCGACCTCGTCGATCGCGGCGACCAGGATGTCCGGCGCCTGCCGCCAGGTGTCGAGGTCGAGGCAGCGCACCGTGCCGGAGAGTTCCGCGTGCTGCGGGATGACGTTGGGCGCGTGGCCCGACTCGATCCGGCCCCAGGTGACGGCGAGGCCGCTGCGGCTGTCGACGCGCCGGCCGACGAGGGCGGGCACGTCGGTGACGACCCGGGCGGCGGCCGTGACGAGGTCGGTGGTCAGGTGGGGGCGGGCGGTGTGGCCGCCGGGGCCGTCGAGGGCGATCTCCAGCCGGTCGCAGGCGGAGGTGATGGGGCCTTCGCGCAGGCCGATCTTCCCGGCGTCGACGCGCGGGTCGCAGTGCACGGCGATGATCCGCCCGACGCCGGTGAGCGCGCCGTCCTCGATGGCGTCGGCGGCGCCGCCGGGCAGCACCTCCTCGGCGGGCTGGAAGATCAGCCGCACGGGCCGGGGCAGCAGGCCCTGGCGGTGCAGTTCGGCGAGGACCAGGCCGGCACCCAGCACGACGGTGGTGTGGACGTCGTGGCCGCAGGCGTGCGCACGGTCGGGCACCGTGGAGCGGTACGGGCAGTCGGCCTTCATGTCGGGGATGGGCAGGCCGTCGATGTCAGCGCGCAGGGCGAGCATCGCCGCGTCCGTGAGCATGTCCTGAGGTGTGCCGATGTCACAGATCACGCCGGTCCCGCCGGAGAGGACGCGGGGCTTCAGGCCGGCCCTTTCGAGCCGTTCCTTGATCGCGGCGGTCGTGCGGAACTCCTGGTTGCCGAGCTCGGGGTGCATGTGCAGATCGCGCCGGAACGCCACGAGCTCGGCCCGCAGGGCCTCGGGGAGCGCACCGGGAAGCACCGCTCCCCCGGGGAGATCGATCTCGGACTCCAGTGACATCAGTGGCTTCACCCTTTGAAGAGTAGGGCGCCGGAGCCGTCCACCGACCCCCGATCAAGAAAATTCAACCCCTTAGGGGAAGAAAATCTCGTCGCCCTACGCATAGTCGTCAGTCGAGATGGGTAAGCTTCTCGCTCTTTTTCTAGGGGTTCGGCCGCCCGACCGGCCCGCCGACCGGCCGCGCGACCTGCGGAAGGTGACTTCTCTCACATCCTCCGCCTCGTCGGCGGCCCGCGCCCGCTCTCCCCACGGTTACCACGCATGGCGCCGCCCACGCGGACCGGTTCAACTGGCGGACACCGGCGGGCGGCGTGGCTAGTGCCCCAACAGGCAACGTTTGCCCCGTCGCGACGCCCGGCACGCCCTCTCGCCGCACCGGCCGGAAGCCCAAGTACATCCAGTACGAGGACTTCCGGCCGGCACGCCGAGAGCACGCACCGGACGCCGCTCCTTGACGGGCAAACGTTGCCTGCCGGGGCACTAGGGTGCGGCCCCATGCGCGCTCCCGATCCGGACTTCCTGCGGACCACCCGTGACTCGTACGACGCGATCGCCGAGGACTACACCGGCCGCTTCGCGGACGGCCTGGCCGACCTCCCGCTGGAACGCGCCCTGCTCACCGCGTTCGTGGAGCTGGCCGGGGAGGGCGACGGTGAGGGCGTACGGGCGCCTGTGGCGGATCTGGGCAGCGGGCCGGGGTATGTCACCGCCCGGCTGGACCGGCTCGGGGTGCCGGTGTTCGGTGTGGACGTCTCGCCGCGCATGGTGGCGCTGGCCCGTGCGGCGCATCCCGGGCTGCGCTTCCACGTGGGGTCGATGACGGAGCTGGATCTGCCGGCCGGGTCGCTGGGCGGCATCGTGGCGCGGTACTCGATCATCCATGTGCCCGACGAACATCTGCCGTCCCTGTTCGCCGAGTTCCACCGGGTGCTGGCCCCGGGCGCGCCGGTCCTGCTGGCCTTCCAGTCCGGGGAGGAGGACGGCACGCTGCACATGGACGAGCGGTTCGGCCGGCCCATCTCGCTCGACTACTACTGGCGCTCCCCCGGCTCGGTGATCGCCCCTCTCCGCAAGGCCGGGCTGGAGCTCACGGCCCAGGTGATGCGGGAGCCGGAGGGCGAGGAGAAGCGGCCCCGCGCCCTGCTGATGGCGCGGAGGCCGAACGGATCCTGAGCGAGATCACACCGCCGGGACCGCCGCCAGGCGGTGGGCGTCGCGGGCCGTGTCCGTCACGCCGGAGAGGAAGCCCTGGGCGCGCGGTGAGGCGTGCTCGGTGAGCCAGGTGGGGTTGATGTCGCAGACCGCCACGCGGACGTCCGTGCCCGACAGGGCCAGCGGGAGGGTGTGGACGACGGTGGAGGGGAAGCTGAGGATCGTGCTGCCGATCGGGCCCCGGCGGGCGATCAGTTCCAGGGGGAGTTCCGGGCGGATGATCTGCAGGCCCGTCTCGACGGCGAGGCGGTGGAGTTTCTCCGTGCTCTCGCGGCGGTGGGCGAAGTAGCGGGCCGCCCCGTGCTTGGCGGCAAGGGAGCGGACGGCCTCCAGGTAGGCGTCGGCGTCGACCACGCCGGTCTCCACCAGGGACGTGCCCACCAGGTCGGCGCCCTTGGTGATGCGGGGCGGGCCGAAGCGGGCGCGGGTCCAGGCGAAGGTGTTGGCGGTGACGGTGACGCCGGGCGGGGTGTCCTCCATCGGCATGGAGGAGAAGACCTCGACGCTGCGCTTCCCGCCCGGGGTGAGGCGGCGGCGGGCGGCGGCGGAGACCGGGGCGAGGAGGAGGTCGCGGGGGCCGGGGCGCCCGCCCTTGCGGTGCCAGCGCACCAGGCGTTCGCCGCGGGCCAGCTGTCCGACGAACTCCATGGTGGCGGTGCCGTCGTCGACGACCACGACGTCGCGGGCGCGGGTGATGGTCAGCAGCAGCTGGACGTAGCGGGAGAAGGGGTCGCCGAGCAGGACGCGGTGGGCGCGGCGCAGGAGGGCGGTGAGGCCGCCGATGGTCTGCAGGGGCGCGGTGGGGCCGCTTCTCGCCTCCTCCCAGCGGACCGTGTGGCCCTCCTCGCGGGCGAGTTCGGACATGCGGCGCAGCTGGCCGCGGGTCATGGGGTCGACGGGGGACAGCACCACGAGGGTGAGCCCCGCGCCGGGAGCGTGCGCGTGCGCCCACTCCAGCACGTTCAGCAGTTGTACCGGGCTCTCGACGAAGGCGAGAGTGTGGGGGCCGGCGTTCCCGGCGCGGGGGCTCATCGACGTACGACCGTTCCCGTCGTCGTAAGGGGTGGGACTGGGGGGCTCAGACGGTCAGCGGCTCGCCGGCCGCCGCGGCGATCTCCGCCTCGGCGACGACGCCGGGGACCCGGCGCAGCTTCTTCATCGGGCCCAGCTCGGACTCGTAGACCTTCTTCACGCCGTCACCGAGGGACGCCTCGATGGTGCGGATGTCGCGCACCAGGCGCGTCAGGCCCTGCGGCTCGACGGAGGCGGCCTGGTCGGAGCCCCACATGGCGCGGTCGAGGGTGATGTGACGCTCGACGAAGCAGGCGCCGAGGGCGACGGCGGCGAGGGTGGTCTGCAGGCCGGTCTCGTGGCCGGAGTAGCCGATCGGGACGTTCGGGTACTCCTGCTGGAGGGTGTTGATGACCCGGAGGTTCAGCTCCTCGGCCTTCGCCGGGTAGGTGGAGGTGGCGTGGCAGAGCAGGATGTTGTCGCTGCCGAGCACCTCGACCGCGTGGCGGATCTGCTTCGGGGTGGACATGCCGGTGGAGAGGATGATCGTGCGGCCGGTGGCGCGCAGTTCGCGCAGCAGGTCGTCGTCCGTCAGCGACGCCGAGGCGACCTTGTGGGCGGGCACGTCGAACTTCTCCAGGAAGGCGACGGCCTCGGTGTCCCACGGGGAGGCGAACCAGGCGATCCCCTTCTCCTTGCAGTACGCGTCGATCTGGCGGTACTCGTCCTCGCCGAACTCCACGCGGTGGCGGTAGTCGATGTACGTCATCCGGCCCCAGGGGGTGTCGCGCTCGATGTCCCACTGGTCGCGCGGGGTGCAGATCTCGGGCGTGCGCTTCTGGAACTTGACCGCGTCGCAGCCGGCGTCGGCGGCGGCGTCGATCAGCTTGAACGCGTTGTCGAGGTCGCCGTTGTGGTTGATGCCGATCTCGCCGGTGATGTAGACGGGGCGGCCGGGGCCGGCCTCGCGGGAACCGAGCGTGCGGATGCGGGAGTTGCTCATGACAGGGGGTTTCCTTACTGGGGGAGGGAATCGAGGGAGGGGCCGAGGATCCAGCCGGCGATCTCCCGGATGGCGCCGTCACCGCCGGGGGCGGTGGTGACCGCGCGGGCGGCGCCGCGTACGACGTCGTGGGCGCTGCCGACCGCCACGGGCCAGCCCGCGAGGGCGAAGCACGGGAGGTCGTTGACGTCGTTGCCGACGTAGAGCACGCGCTCCGGCGCGATGCCCTGCTCCTCGCACCACTGCTTCAGTGCGAGGTCCTTGCGGTCGACGCCGTGCAGCACAGGGAGCTTGAGCTTGCGTGCGCGGGCGGCGACGACCGGGTTCTGTTCCGTGGACAGGATCAGCATCTTCAGGCCGCTTCTGCGCAGCGCGGCGATGCCGAGGCCGTCCCCGCGGTGCACGGCGACGAACTCCTGCCCGTTGGAGTCGATCAGCACCCTGTCGTCGGTCTGGGTGCCGTCGAAGTCGAGGACGAGCGCGTCGATGTCGTCGGCGGTCGGAAGGGCGCCGGGCCGGTTCGCGTCGAAGAGCGGCGCGAGGGCGCGGGCGCGGGCGAGGTCGTGCGGGTCGTCGATCTCCAGCACGCGGGCCGGGTCGGTGCGCACGAGCTCGGTACGGCCGAAGAAGCGGTGCCGGTGCGTACGGAATCCGTCCGCGTCCATGGCGTAGGCGGCACCGGTCTCCAGGAGGTCCTGGGGGCGGTCCTGGCGGCGGGGGCGGAAGGACTTGTCGTGGTTGACGCCGTAGCCACCGCTGGCGGCGGCGGGGTTGGCCTCGCTCGCCTCGTCGCCGTCGCGCCAGATGAAGCCGTGGAACGGGGCCACGGTCAACGCCGTGTCGGCACCCTGCTCCGCGACCGCCGCGGCCACCCCGTCGATGTCCTCACGGATCAGGAACGGGCTGGTGCACTGCACCAGGAGGACCACGTCCACGGACGCCCCGTGCAGGGCCTCGTGGGCCTCCATGGCGTGCAGCACGGCCGCCTCGGAGGTGGCGGTGTCCCCGGCGATGGCGGCGGGCCGCAGCACGACCTCGGCACCGGCCTGACGCGCGGCGGCGGCGATGGCCTGGTCGTCGGTGGAGACGACCACATCGGTGACATGCCGCGCGGCCAGGCACTCACGCACGGCCCGGGCGATCAGCGGGATGCCACCGACAGGGGCGAGATTCTTCGCGGGCACGCCCTTGGACCCACCGCGCGCGGGAATGACGGCAAGCACCCGGCGCACGGAGGCGCCGACATCGGCCGAGGGTTGGGACATGGGGTCCGCTCCTTGAAAAGAGGGGGAGAGAGACGCGCCCCTCAGGGGCGCGGGGAACTGCGCGACCAGCCCCGACGGCGCGGCAGCCGAACTCACAGCTCCCCCATCCGCCGAATGACAGGGGCCACACGCTGCACACCGTGCCGATACGCACCCCGAGCCGCCCGCCGCACGATCTGCCGCACAGGCCCGGGCGACTTGTCAGCGGCGGGAGCCCCCGGCAGCGGCGCACCGTCCACCCCGAGGTGATGCCGCGCGAGGATGCCGGGCAGATAACCGGGCGCGGTGACCGGCGTGTAGTAGGGGGTGAGCGGCGGCAGGTCACCCGAGGAGAGCAGCTTGGCGATCCGCCCACGCGCAGCGTCGAAGGCACTCTCGTACGCCCCGTCCGCAGCGACGCCTTGCCGCGCCACCCACTCCGCATCCGGCACCGGTCGATGCCCCGCATCGAGCTCATCCCAGGAGGCAAGGCACCCGGAGCCCACGAAGTGGTGGTTGCCCAGCGACTCACGTACGCCCAGGTCGGTGAGGACGGCGGTCGGAATCCGCCGGTGCAGTGACTCGAGCGCGGCGGTGGAGCTGACGGTGACCAGCAGGTCGGTCCGGTCCAGGACCTCCCCCATGTGCCCGTACACCAGGCGGAAGTTGGCCGGCAGCTCCTGCTTCTGCGCCAGCTTCTGGTACGGCAGTTCCTCGATGTGCGTGGTGTGCTCGCCCGGCTTGGAGCGCAGCTTCAGCAGCACCTCGCGCTCGGGGTGCCGGCGGGCGTGTTCCACCAGCCGGTTCAGCAGGTACGTACGGTCCT
Organism: Streptomyces sp. 15-116A; assembly: GCF_025290915.1. Taxonomy (GTDB): domain Bacteria; phylum Actinomycetota; class Actinomycetes; order Streptomycetales; family Streptomycetaceae; genus Streptomyces. The sequence continues at coordinate 19,345 of NZ_JAOCQE010000044.1, forward strand.
TGCGGCTCTCCGGGACGGACGGCTGCGCGGCGAACACCACCGTGTACGGCTCGCGTTCGCCGGTGTACGCCGCACCGCCCAGGAACGGCAGCGCGACCTCGGTCACCGCGGAGGCGTCCGCGCCCACCCCCTCGTACACCGCGCGGAAGCGCTCCGCGTCCTGGCGGGAGTTGGCGAGGACGAGGTCGGCGCCGTGGCGCAGCAGCAGGCCGTCGGCGAGCTTCTCGTAGACGACGCCGACGTAGCCGGTGACGACGACGGGCCGGTCCCGCCGGTCCTCCCAGACGCGCCGCAGGCCGTGCAGCATGGCCTGGACGCCGCCGCCGACGAGGGCGAGCACGAGGACGTCGTAGGTCTTCTCGCTCATCGCGCGCAGGAACTCGACCGCCGTCACCTCGCTGAGCGAGTCCGCGCGGACGCCGACCTCCGTCAGCTGGCGGGCGGTCGGGGTCGCACGGCCGCGCAGCAGATAGCCGTCCAGCCGGATCTCCGGCCGGTCGGCGCCGCTGTGCGGGGCGATGCGGTTCGCGGTGAGCGCGCCCCATTTCCACCGGGTGTCGGAATCCGCGAGGACCGCCACCCGCAGGGCTTTCGTTGCACTTGCTGGCACGTCGAAGACGCTAGGAAGGCATTTCTAGTAATCGCCCAACCCGAATCCAACAAACGGTTAACAGCACACCGCCGAATGGCGAATCGGCCGCCCGCGAGGCCGAAAAACAGCCCACTTCACCACTTCGCCACGCGTCGTTCACCCTGGCTCAAGGTGCGGGTAAAGCCGAATGCCGGGCCGCCGCCTAACGTCCATGACGTGCTCAAGCTCTCTGTCATCGTGCCGTTCTACAACGTGCGGCAATACGTCCCCGATGCCCTGCGGAGTCTTCGCGCGAACGCGCGCGACGACTTCGAATTCATTCTCGTCGACGACTGTTCCACCGATGGGACCGCGGAACTTCTCGCGCGCGCCGAGCGCGAGCTGCCGGGGGCGGTGCTGGTCAGACACGAGCGGAACGGCGGCCTGGCGACCGCCCGCAACACCGGTATCGACCGGGCACGCGGGGAGTATCTGACGTTCATGGACGGCGACGACTGGCTGGCGCCCGGCTACTACCCGCGGCTTCTCGCGGCGATCGAGGAGCTGGGCTGCGACTTCGTGCGCACGGACCATGTGCAGTGCACGGCCCGCGCGCGCTCCGTGCAGCGGGTGCCGCACGGCCGTCGCAACGTGGTGCTGCCGCCGCGCGCGGCGATCCTGCCGGCGCACCGGACGACGTCCGTGGACTACGCCTTCGCCTGGGCGGGCATCTACCACCGCCGGCTGGTCGACCGGGGGCTGCTGCACTTCACCGACGGGCTGCGGACGGCGGAGGACCGCCCGTGGATCTGGAAGCTGCACCGGGAGGCGGAGTCGTTCGCGGTGACGAGCCTGCTCGGGGTGTTCTACCGGCGCGGGGTGGCCTCGTCGCTGACGCAGATCGGGGACGCCCGGCAGCTGGACTTCATCCGCGCCTTCGACCAGGTGGTGGAGGAGACCGCGGCGGATCCGGAGGCGGCGGCGCTGCTGCCGAAGGCGGTGCGCACGTACTGCGCGATCATCTCCCACCATCTGGGCACCATCGAGAAGTTCGAGGCGCCCGTGGCCCGGAAGCTGAAGGCGATGAGCAGCGCGGCGCTGCGGCGGATGCCGCAGGACGTGCTCGACGACGCGCTCGCGTCGATGGACGCCGAGCGCGCCACGCGGCTGCGCCGGCTGCGACGACGTCCCGTACCGGCCGTGGAGGTGGCGGCATGACCACGCAGATCTTCATGGCGTCGACGCTGTACGGCACGGCGACGCTGGCCGCCGCCCTGGACGCCGGCTGTTTCGCCCCGGCCGACCGGCGCATCCTGCTGGTGTCGAACAACGCGGCGACTCCGGAGACGACCCCGGCCGTGGACGAGATGCCCGGCTTCGAGCGGCTGCGCGGCCGCTTCGACGACGTGCTGTCGTGGAACGAGGCCATCTTCCCCTTCCATCCGGGGGGTTGGGCGCCGCGCTACGAGGACGCGCCCCTGTGGGAACGCTACGCGCGGCTGGCATGGGGGCTCGGCGAGGACGATGTCACGCTCGCCGTGGAGTCGATCCAGGTCAACCCGGCGCTGGGGCTGGCGCAGATCTTCACGGACGCGCCCCTGACGGTGTACGCGGACGGTCTGATGAGCTACGGGCCGACCCGCAACAAGCTCGATCTGCTGGTCGGCACGCGAGTGGAGCGGCTGCTGCACCTCGATCTGGTGCCGGGGCTCGAGCCGTTGCTGCTGACCGAGTTCGAGGTCCCGGCGGAGGTGGTGCCCACGGCGGCGTTCACCAAGGTGCTGGCGGAACTGGTCGACACGGGCGCGGAGTTGCCGGAGATCGAGGAGCCCGCGCTGCTGCTGGGCCAGTATCTGTCGGCGCTGAACATCCTCTCCCCCGAGGAGGAGGAGAAGCTGCACGTCCGGATGCTGAAGAGTGTGGTCGAACTCGGCCACAGCCGGGTGGTGTTCAAGCCGCATCCGACCGCGCCGGCCCGCTTCACGCGGCTGCTGGAGGAGGAGGCCGAGCGGCTCGGCGCCGAACTGACGGTGCTGGACACGCCGGTGCTCGCCGAGGTGCTGTACCAGCGGATGCGTCCGGCGCTGGTCGTCGGCTGCTTCTCCACGGCCCTGATCACGGCCTCCGCCCTGTACGGGCTGCCGGTGGCCCGGGTGGGCACGGAGCTGCTGCTGGACCGGCTGACGCCGTTCGAGAACAGCAACCGCGTGCCCGTGACGATCGTGGACGCGCTGCTGCCCGAGCTGACGGACCGTGCGGCCGTCACGGAGAGCCGCCGGGGCCTGGACACCGACGCCCTCACCGAGCTGGTCCGGACGGTCGGATTCGCGATGCAGCCGAAGATCCTGCCGGACCTGCGGGGCGAGGCGGAGCGGTATCTGTCGACGCGGCTGGACGGCACCACCTGGCGCTACTTCAAGAAGAAGCGTCTGACGTCCCTGGGGCTGCCCGGCGGGGTGCCCGCGCGGCTGGCGTTCCTGCCGCGCAACGCCACGGTGCGCCGGGTGGCCCGCAAGGCGCGGCGGCTGCAGCGGCGGGTGGTGCGGCGGTGAGCGGCGGTGAACACCGCACAAAGGCCAAGGAAACGGTGGTGAAACGGGTCGTTACTCCATGGATTCCATGGTGAACTGACGTTCACCCCTCTAGGATCGCGGATGCCGCCCTCCCTCTTGTGCCACTCGAAGCGTGAGGCATCCATGACGAACCTCGGCCGGCTCTACCCTCTCCTCGACGACGTCCGCCTGCCGGACGACCTGCCCTACTCCCAGGTGAGCACCTGGGAGTTGAGGTTCCTCTACCTGCTCGGCCGGCATCACCTCACCGGTGCGGACCGGCTCGTCGAGCTGGGCTCCGGCGGGGGCGGCTCCACGTACGCGCTGGCGCTCGGGCTGCGCGAGAGCCCGGTGTTCGACGAGGGCACCGGGCGGCTGCACGCTTACGACTTCTTCCGGGTCGGCAAGGGCACCTTCGCCACGGAGAAGTTCTTCACGGCGGGGGCGAAGCCGGCGGACGACGACTCGTTCCTGGACGACTTCAAAAGCCGCCTGGAGCCGTTCCTGCCGTTCCTGGAGATCCACGCCGGGGACCTGTGGCAGACGTCCGATCCGCAGGACACCAGCCCCATCGAGTTCCTGCACGTCGACATCGCCAAGACCGCCCGCGTGTTCCGCTGCGTGGCCGAGCGGTTCCTGACCCGGCTGCGGCCCGGCTCGGTCGTGCTGCACCAGGACTTCGCCGGGCCCCGGCTGCCCTGGCTGCATCACAGCACCGGCGCGCTGCTGCCGTACATCGAGATCGCCGGGCCGCCGATCCGCTCCACGCTCGCCTTCGAGGTGGTCCGGCCGATCCCCGAGGACCTGCTGAAGCGGATCGCGGAGGACGCCTACACGGTCGAGGAGAAGCTGGAGCTGATCTCCGCCGTGCAGGAGCGGATCGACCGCGACCACACCGGCGGCATCCCCTTCAAGTCGGTGCTGGAGTTCGCCAAGGCGTATGTCGCCCACTACGCCGGGGACCACAAGCGGGCCTGGTCGATCGCCGAGGCGCTGACCGGCGACGCGTACCTGAGCCGGACCCGGGCGGACCATTTCGCGCAGCTGCGCACGGCGTACGAGCAGGACCGGGAGAAGGGCGGCGGGGGCTCGCGGCTGGGGCGGCTGGTGAGGAAGGCCGTCCGGCGCTGAAGCCCCGAGGAAGAAGGCTGTCAGACGCCGAAGCCCCAAGGATGAGCCCCCGCGGCCGGGAAGCGACCGCGGGGGCTCACCGGTGCGGGCTCACGCGCCGAGGATCGCCCTCAGGTCGGCGGCGTTGGCCTCGGTGACCTTCCACAGCGCCTGTTGTCGCTCGTGGACGTCGGCGACGGCCCTCGCGTGGTCGTCCAGGATCGCGAGCGCGCGCTCGGTGAGGACGGCGCCCAGGTGCCGGTCGTGCACGGAGACACCCCACTCGGGGCGCTCGATGTCGGCCAGGAAGTAGGCCATCTTCGGGTGCGAGATCAGCGAGACGATCGGCGTGCCGACCCCGAACGGGATCATCCCGGCGTGCCCGCGCATGCCGATGACCAGGCGTGTCCTGGCGTACAGGTCACGGATGGCGTCGTTGTCGAAGTCGTACATCGGGATCACGGGCAGCGAGATGCCGTGCTCGCGGCGCAGGTCGAAGGCGATCCGCTCGTCGTCGAGGGAGTGCGCCACGCAGCGGACCTCGGTGTGGGCGCCGATGGCGCGCACGGCCTTCGCGATCTCGGCGAGAAAGTGCCCGTAGTCGTGCCCGAAGCGCAGTCCGGCGCGGTCGTAGGCGGCGTTCAGCAGGACGGTGTCCTCGCGTCCTGCCGGGTCCTGCCAGCCGGGGAGGAGCTGCCGGGTGACCGTGGTGGGGCAGGGCTGGAAGCGCACCTTGTCGTGCAGGTGGGCGGGGAGCATCGCGCGGACCTTCTCGATGGAGCCGTGGTTGCGCAGCCCGAAGAACGCCGCCTTCTCCACCAGGAGCCTGAGGCTCTCCCGGAAGCGTCCGGCCCGGTAGGACTGGCCGTCAAAGGCGTTGAACCCGACCGCGTACACCATGACCGGCACGTCGATCGCGCGCAGCTGCTCGTCGGGGACGTTCCACTGCCAGGCGCTGTTGCCGTTGGGCATGGTGTCCGGGATGAACAGTCCGCCGCCGCCGATGACAAGGCCGCGCCGTGCGTTGACGCGCCGCAGGGCGGCCTGGTCGAACAGGCGGTGGGCGTGGACGGAGTGCCAGCGGCGGGTGGTGGTGTCGGGGCCGAAGGCGAGGCGCACGGTCTCGGGGAGCAGCTTGTCGCCGGCGTTGCCCTGCCGGTCCATGTAGAAGGCGACGTGGGCCAGTTGGTCCTCGGCGCCGCCCTGGTCCTGCACCGGCACGCCGGTGGCGCGCTGCGCCCACAGGCGGCTGGGGCGGTGGGTGGGGTCGACGGCCAGCCCGGCGGTGGCGTGGGCGAGGGCCGTCGTGTCGTCGCCGTGCACCCAGGCGATCTGGGCGAGACGGGCGAAGGCGGTGGCGGCCCGGTTGGGCGCGGCGGTGGCGAGCAGCAGCCGGGCCTTGGCCTCCTCGTAGCGGGAGACGCTCATCAGGGCGTGCCCGAGCACCTCGTGCGGCCAGGCCTCGTCGAGCGGGATGTGCACGCTGGAGAGGATGTCGACGGCGTCCTGGTAGTCGCCGGCCGCGATGTGCGCCGCGGCCACCTTGCGGGCGCTCTCCACATCGCCGGTGCGGGCCACGTGCGGGGTGCCGTAGTGCACGAGCAGGTCGTGGTGGAGCGTGCCGCCGAGCGCCAGGTAGGCGGCCTGGAAGTCGGCGTCGCTCAGGTCGTACGCCCGCCAGCGCTCCTCGGCCTGCGCGTAGCCGGACTCGCCGCCCTGCCAGGGCTTGTGGCGTCCGGTGAAGTGCAGGATCGCGGTGTCCTCGGGCACCTGCAGGTCGCCGGACAGGCGCCGCTTGACGAAGTTGTAGCGCGGGTCCAGGCGCACGAAGTCGCCGTCGAGAACGGCGTTGAGGATGCCCTGGTCGTGCTTGTCGAGTTCGTAGGCACCGCTGCGTCCGGTCGCGTCGAGCTTCGCGCAGAACGCGTCGCTGAGGTACTCGCGCTGGATGACCAGCAGCCCGGAGTTGAGCTTGTGCTGCCCGTGGAAGAACTGCGGCACGGCCGCCAGGCCCTCGCGCAGGGTGAGCAGTTCGGTGAGGTCGCCGAGGACGACCATGTCGGTGTCGAGGGTGATGACCGTGTCGTAGTCGCGCAGCCGGAAGACGTCGAGGATGAAGTAGGCCTTGCGGACGAGGTAGTTGTCCTGGTCGCCCTTCTTGTACGTGTCGTAGTGCCCGGCGTCGACGCGGCGGAGCACGATGCGCGGGTGCAGGGCGCGGATCTTCGCGATCGAGCCGGGGCGCAGGTCGTCGTGGAGGACGACGAAGTCCTCGCACACGCCCGGGTTGGTGAGGGCGAGGCTGCGCAGCAGGACGAGGAAGCCGGGGAGGTAGTTCTCGTCGACGTAGGACGCGAAGGCGATGCGGCGCTTGCCGGTGAGGTGGTGGGCCGCGGTCGGCGGGGCGGCGGTCGCGGTGCCGGCCGGGGTCGGGGAGGTCGTGGTCATCGCAGGGATATCCTCAGGTCGGTCACGCGCTGGGCCCGCTGCATGACCCATTCCTTCTCGCTGGTGTATTCGTGCACGGATGTGATGGCCAGCTTCATCGCCTCCGGCACGCGGTAGGCGCCGCTCTCGTAGAAGTCGAAGCCGATGAGGTCGAGGGTGGGGCTGACGTCGAGGAAGTCCAGCAGGTACAGCATGTTGAAGCCGGTGGTGGGGATGCCCGGCCAGGCGTCGGCGGAGAGCCGGCCGATGGTGCGGACGGGCCAGCGCAGGGACTCGTCGCCGAGGTACTGCTGTGCGCCGGGGACGAGGCGGTTGCGCAGCGAGTACTTCCAGTCGCCGGAGACACCGCCGAAGACGAGCCGGGTGGTGACCGGCCGGTCCCAGTTGAAGCCGTGCTTGTGGATGGTGGCGTGGAGGTCGGTGCGGCTGCCGGTGTGCTGCGGGTCGATGCGGTACGAGTTGAAGCGCACCACGAGGTCGTAGGCGTCGATCTCGGCGCCGAGTGAACTGGCGCCGACCCGACCGGAATTGGCGACCAGGCAGACCGACTTGCCCGCGATCAGATTGCGGAACTCACCGAGGCTGATCCACTGCACGCCGCCGACGGTGGGGTCGGCGACGGGGCCGCGCATCCGGGTGCGGCGCTGCTCGGCGTAGAGGGCGAGGGCCTCGGTGAGGCCGGGCAGCGCGGCGGGGTCGCGGTGGGCGGCGAGGCGCAGGTCGAGGTACTGGCTGAGCAGTTCCTGCCGGTCGGCGACAGGGGCGTCGGCGGCGGCCAGGGCGAGGAGCGCTCCCACAAGGCGGGGCTCGGCCTCCGTCCAGTCCCCCACGGCGTGGGCGGCCAGGCCCTCGGCCCACACGTCGGTGGCGGGACGCCGCGCGAACTCCTCGGCGCGCGGGCACTGGCGGCGCAGCAGGGCGAGCAGCTCCCGCTCCGTCTCCCCGGCCGAGCGCAGACCCGCGACCTTGGCGCGGACGCCGAAGCCGTCGTCGTCGGTGAGCTCCAGATAGCGCTCGTAGGCCGCCACGGCGGCGGGCTCGTCTCCGAGGGTCTCCAGGAGCCGGGCACGCAGGCGCCAGCCGGCCCGGGAGTTCTTGCGGTGGGCCAGCACGGTGGCGCTGATGACCAGCGCGAGGTTCAGCTCGTCGTCGTAGCCGCACTCCAGGGCCTTGCTGGCGACGGCGAGCAGGGCGTCGAGGAGCTCGCCGGACAGGCCGGAGCTCGGGGTCGCCGCGCCTTTGACGGCCCGTTTGAGCAGGGCGGTCGCGCCGGTCGGGGCGGGCGGCGGCGCGGGAGCGGTGCGGGTGGCGCAGACGACGAGCAGCTTTCTCAGCTGCTCGGCGAGTTCGATGCGGCGGCGGTCGATGCTGCCGACGAGTTTGCCGCTGTGCACCGCACAGGCGCGCAGACAGTCGTCCAGCTCCGCTCCCGCTGCCCGTACGTCTGCCCGTGCGCGCTTCTGCTGATCCCTCTGGACCCTCGTCATGGCACTCCTGGTGTCCGAGTGGCGTGGGGGGATGTTGAGGAATTTAGGAAACCAAGGCGACGTGCGGGTGAACGTGCAAGGACCGGGCGGCGAATCGTTGGCCCGGCGGTCAGGGGCACGCTGTGAATCGGACTAGCGTGCTGATACATCCATCGCGCCACAGGGCCATCGCCCGCACCTCGAGGGGACGTACGTGACCAGCCTGACCGCCCGCCCGGCCGTCGATGTGACCGTGCAGCCGGCTCTGCCGGGGCCGCCCCGTCAGAGCAGGCTGCGGGCCCTCGACGGACTGCGGCTCGTCGCCGCGCTGATGGTGGCCGCGTACCACTACGGCGGTCGCGGCGGCGAGGTCACCGAGGCCTGGGGATCGTCGCCGAAGCTGCAGTTCCCGACGCTGCACTCGTGGTTCGCGTACGGGTGTCTGGGCGTGCAGATCTTCTTCGTGATCAGCGGGTTCGTGATCTGCATGAGCGGCTGGGGCCGGCCGCTCAGGTCGTTCTTCGCCTCGCGGGCCGCGCGGCTGCTGCCGGCCTACTGGTGCGCGGTCGTGCTGGTGGTGGCGGTGTTCGCGCTGCCGGTGGTCGCCTACGAGGCGGTGTCACCGAGCGACGCGCTGGTGAATCTGACGATGCTGCAGATGCCGCTGGGTGTGGACCGGGTGCTGGGGGTGTGCTGGACGCTGTGGGCGGAGGTCCGTTTCTACGCGCTGTTCGCCCTCTTCGTCGTCCTGCCCGGGGCGAGCCGGCAGCGCACGATCATGTTCTGCGCCTGCTGGACGCTGGCGGCGGTGATCGCGCAGTCCGCGAAGGAGCCGCTGCTCGACATCGTGGTGATGCCCGAGTACGCCCCGTTCTTCATCGGCGGCGTGGGGCTCTACCTCGTCCACCGCGACCGGCGGGACGCCTACGCCTGGGGCATCGTCGGCGTGAGCTGGCTGCTGGGCCAGCACCACGTCGTCCGGGAACTGTGGCACGCGCCCAGCGTGGACGCGTTCTCCTACCGCTCCTCGGCGATGATCGTCCTCGTCGTGACCCTGGGCTTCGTCGCGGTCGCGGCGGTCGCGCTGGGCTGGCTGAACCGGGTGAACTGGCCCTGGCTGACGGTCGCCGGGGCACTGACGTACCCCTTCTACTTGGTCCACGAGCACCTGGGTTGGGTGGTGATCGGCGCCCTGCACCGGGGGCTGCACCTGCCGTCGGCGATGACCTTCGCCCTCACGGTCGCGTCGATGCTGCTGCTGGCGTGGCTGATCCACCGGTGCGTGGAAAAGCCGCTGACACCTCGCCTGCGGGCAGTGCTGTCCCGGCGGCACTGAGGCCTGGCCGGCCACCCTCCGGGGTCACGTGCGCGTCGGGCCGTAGCGCGCCTCGATGCCCGCGAGGACCAGCGCGAGGCCTTCCTCGAAGTGCCGGTCGTAGTCGGTGAAGATCTCCGCGCCCGCCTGGGCCGACAGCGGGAAGTCGGCCATCACGCGGGCGCGTTGCTCCAGGTCGTACCGTCGCGCGCTTCGCGGAGGGGACGCCCGTGGACCTCTCGGAGGAGGGGGTACGGCGGGTCGTCGCCGACCGCTCCCACCTGGGCGCCTCCGACGTCACCGAGGTCCGCTGGGCCTCGGACTTCCGCCCGCGCGCCGCACTCGCCGACCGCTTCCGCGCGGGCCGTGTGTTCCTCGCCGGGGACGCGGCGCACGTCCACTCCCCCGCCGGCGGCCAGGGCCTCAACACCAGCGTCCAGGACGCTTACAACCTGGGCTGGAAGCTGGGCGCGGTGCTGCGAGGCGGGGCGGACGCCTCCCTGCTCGACACCTACGAGGAGGAGCGGCGCCCGATCGCCGCGGGGGTGCTCGGTCTGTCGACCGGTGTCCATCGCGGCGAGGTGCGACGCGGGGCGGCGACGCGGCAGTTGGGGCTGAACTACCGGGAGTCGTCACTCACGGCTGAGACCCGGACGGCCCCCGGACCGGCGCGCGCGGGTGACCGCGCCCCCGACGGGACGGTGAACGGCGTACGCCTCTTCGACGCGTTCCGGGGACCGCACTGGACGCTGCTGGGCGCCGCCGGGCATGTGGACGGCGTACCGGAGTCGGTCCGCACCCTCCCGGCGGCCCCTCAGTCGTACGGCCCCGGTGTCTTCCTCGTCCGGCCGGACGGCTATGTCGGCTGGGCGGGCGACACGGCGCAGGGACTGCGCGCGTACGTCGCCCGCGTCGGGCTCTGACCGCTAGGCGCTCGCGACCGACAGCTTCGCCGCGAAGCCGAGGAACAGTGCGCCGGCCGCCGAGGTGGCCCCCGCGGCCAGGCGGCGGCGTCGGCGGAACGCCTCCGCCAGGCGGGTGCCGCTGAAGATCAGCAGCGACAGGTAGAGGAAGCTCGCCGTCTGGAGCAGGGCGCCCAGGATGACGAAGGAGAGCGCGGGATAGGCGTAGCCGGGATCGACGAACTGCACGAAGAAGGAGATCAGGAAGAGGATGGCCTTCGGGTTGAGCAGCGAGACGACCAGCGCGCGGCGGTAGGGGCGCTCGTCCCCGGCGGGGGTGGTGGTGGCAGCGGCGGCCGTCTCGGTCTTGGCCGGCTGGCCCCGGTCCTTCCACATGGTCCAGGCGGAGCGCAGCATGCCGTACGCCATCCACGCCAGGTATCCGGCGCCGGCGTACTTCACCACCATGAACAACAGCGGCGTCGTGGTGAGCACGGAGGCCGCGCCGAGCGCCGCCAGCGTCATCAGGATGGCGTCCCCGGTGAAGACTCCGGCCGCCGCCGCGTACCCGGTGCGCACACCCTTGCGGGCGGCCACGGACAGCACGTACAGCGAGTTGGGCCCGGGGAGCAGGACGATCAGGACGAGGCCTGCCAGGTAGGTGGGGAGGTCATTGACGCCGAACATGGAGGGAGTGTCGCACGGGGGTACGACACTCCGTTCCAGTGTTTCAGCCGTCGAGAAGGGTGTCCGCCAAGAGCTCGACGCGCACTCCGACCGACTCCGGCACGGCCACGTCCTGGCCGCGCTTGAAACGCTGCGGGTCGGGGTACTTGCCGTCGGCCGGATCGGTGTAGAGCAGGACCTCGTCGTGCTTGCGGTCGACGATCAGGTAGACAGGGATGCCCGCCTGGGCGTAGCACTCGACCTTGGGGCCGAGGTCGTCGGACCAGTTGGACGACGTGATCTCGACGACCATGCGGAAGACGTTCGGCGCGTAGCAGTTCTTGGTGACGTGGGCGTCGCGGAAGTCCTCGTCGACGACGGAGAAATCGGGGATCGCGAAGTCCGCCGGCAATGTGGGCAGCCAGAGCCCGACCCCCTGAACCCACTCACGCCCGGTCTCGACGATGCCCGCGCGGTCGAATGCCCTGCCGAGTTTCGTCAGCGCAAGCCGATGCGAACCATCCGGCGGCGGTGTCACAGTGAGCCTCCCCTGGAGAATCTCCACGCGGTGGCCAGGCAGTGCGCGGGCGAGCTGGTCGGCAGCCTCGCCCAGGGTCAGCTCCTGCTGCAGTACGGCCATGGCGTCCTCCTTTTCGGGTCCCACTCTCCACGAGAACAGCCGGGAGCGGACCGTATCCGGCCGCGCTCACTCTTAGGGAGTAATCGACCAGGTCAGAAGGCATCGGAAGGCACGTAAGTCCCCCACACATCCCGCAACGCCCCGCACACCTCCCCCACCGTCGCCCGTGCCCGCAACGCCTCCTTCATCGGGTACAGGACGTTGTCCTCGCCCTCCGCCGCCTTCTTCAGGGCAGCCAGCGCCGAGTCCACGGCCCGCTGGTCGCGTTCCGCGCGGAGTTTCGCGAGCCGTTCTGCCTGCTGGGCCTCGATGGCGGGGTCGACGCGCAGGGGTTCGTAGGATTCCTCCTCGTCCAGCTGGAAGCGGTTGACGCCGACCACGACGCGTTCGCCGGAGTCGGTCTCCTGGGCGATGCGGTAGGCGTTGCGTTCGATCTCGCCCTTCTGGAAGCCGCGCTCGATGGCGCTCACCGCCCCGCCGAGGTCCTCGACCTTCCGCATCAGCTCCAGTACGGCCGTCTCGATGTCGTCGGTCATCTTCTCGATCACGTACGAGCCGGCGAACGGGTCGACGGTCGCCGTCACGTCCGTCTCGTACGCGAGGACCTGCTGGGTTCGCAGGGCGAGGCGGGCGGACTTGTCGGTGGGCAGGGCGATGGCCTCGTCGAAGGAGTTGGTGTGCAGCGACTGGGTGCCGCCCAGCACCGCCGCCAGGCCCTGCACCGCCACCCGGACCAGGTTCACCTCCGGCTGCTGCGCGGTCAGCTGCACCCCGGCCGTCTGGGTGTGGAACCGCAGCATCATCGACTTCGGGTTCCGCGCCCCGAACTCCTCGCACATCACCCGCGCCCACACCCTGCGCGCCGCACGGAACTTCGCCACCTCCTCCAGCAGCGTGGTGCGCGACACGAAGAAGAAGGACAGGCGGGGCGCGAAGTCGTCCACGTCCATCCCGGCCGCCACCGCCGTACGCACGTACTCGATGCCGTCCGCCAGCGTGAACGCGATCTCCTGCACGGGAGACGCGCCCGCCTCCGCCATGTGATACCCGGAGATCGAGATGGTGTTCCAGCGCGGGATCTCCGCCCGGCAGTACTGGAAGATGTCCGCGATCAGCCGCAGCGACGGCTTGGGCGGGAAGATGTACGTGCCCCGAGCGATGTACTCCTTCAGCACGTCGTTCTGGATCGTGCCGGTGAGCTGGTCCGCGCTGACGCCCTGCTCCTCCGCCACCAGCTGATACAGCAACAGCAGCAGCGCCGCCGGCGCGTTGATCGTCATGGACGTCGACACCTGGTCCAGCGGGATCCCGCCGAACAGCACGCGCATGTCGTCGATCGAGTCGATCGCCACGCCCACCTTGCCGACCTCGCCGTGCGCGATCGGGGCGTCGGAGTCGTGGCCCATCTGGGTGGGCAGGTCGAAGGCGACCGACAGGCCCGTCGTACCGTGCGCGATCAGGTCCCGGTAGCGGGCGTTCGACTCCGTCGCCGTACCGAAGCCCGCGTACTGCCGCATCGTCCACGGACGGCCGGTGTACATCGACCGGTAGACACCCCGCGTGAACGGGTACGCCCCCGGCTCACCCAGCTTCTCCTCCGGGTCCCAGCCCCGCAGATCCTCCGGACCGTAGAGCGGCTCGATGGGCAGTCCGGACTCCGACTCGCGCGCCATGGTGTGAGCCTCCCGCCGGTCGGTGGGTCGTGGGTACAGGATGTCGTTCGGTCACTCACCACCATGCCCCGTCGTTCGGAACCGGTCACGTCAGGGGAGACATCTGTCAGGTGAGGGCCGGTGGCGGATCCCGGTGAGACGACGGGGGGCTTGGGTGCGTAGGACGGGCATGAGGACGAGAACGAGCGCCGCCGTCTCGGCGCTGGCGGCCGTGTCGGTCTGTGCGGCGGCCGGGTGCACGGTGCAGCCCGCCGACGGGGACGGCAAACAGCAGTCACCGGTGCGCATCGAGCTGCCGAGCGGCCCGCCGTCCGGGGCGGGGACGGGCCGTCCGGGGGGAGCGGGAGACGGGCGGGACGGCGCATCGAAGCGGCCCGCGCCGCAGCGGCCCGCGACCCCGCCCGCGACCGAGCCGTCCTCCGCGCCGCCGGCCCGTGTGCTGTGGTCCCGCGGGGACACCGGGCGCGACGTCCGTGAGCTCCAGGCCCGGCTGCGTCAGGTGGCGTGGCTGCTCCACGGGCCGACCGGGACGTACGACGCGCTGACGGAGAAGGCCGTACGGGGCTTCCAGGGCAAGCGCGGGCTGCCCCGCACCGGGAGGATGGACGCGGTCACCTGGCAGCGGCTGCGGAAGATGACGCGGGAGCCCGGCACCTGGGAGCTGTATCTCATGGGCGGCCAGCCGGCCGACGCGCCCGACCCGCGCTGCCGGACCGGGCGTGTGCTGTGCATCAGCAAGTCGAGCCGCACGCTGCGCTGGATGGTCGACGGGCGCACGCTGGTGACGCTGCCGGTGCGCTTCGGCTCCCAGTACACGCCGACCCGCGAGGGTGTGTTCCGCGTCTACTGGAAGTCCCGGCACCATGTGTCCACGCTCTACGACTCGCCGATGCCGTACGCCATGTTCTTCAGCGGTGGGCAGGCCGTGCACTTCTCGTCCGACTTCGCCGTCCGGGGGTACGCCGGTGCCTCGCACGGTTGCGTCAACGTCCGGGACGAGGCGGCCATCGCCCGGCTGTTCGGAGAGGTGCGCAAGGGGGACACGGTCGTCGTGCACTGGTGAGCCACCTCGTGCACGCGGGGGAGGATTCGGGGCGCGGGCGGGACCGGGGGAACGTGTCCCGCCCGCGCCGATGCACGAGCCGCAGGTACGGGGGGAACCCCGGCTCTGTGCGACGGCCGATGACCAGTCGGCTCACTCATTACTGCGCCACCGCGGCCAAAAACGTCACACCCTTCAACGAAAAATTTTTGGCCGAGCAGGAAACCGCAGGTCAGAGGGGCTGAAGGGCGGGAAAATAGGGGGCACTCGGCTGGGTCAACCGGTCAGCGGCCGCCGCGGAGGTCACTCCGGAGTGGCGGGCGTGGCCGACGGAACGGCCCGCGCTGCCCTTGCCGCCGTCGCGGGTGCCGTCCCGGTCGGCGCGCTGGTGATGGCCGTGCCGGTCCCGGTCGCCGTGCCTGCCGTGTCCGCCGCGCTTGTCGCCACGGTGCTTGCCGGGCTTGGTGCCGCGCTTGTCGCCGTCCTTGTCCGCGTCGCCGCCGTCGTCGTCCTCACGGTCGCCGTCGCCGGCGCGCTCGCGGGTGTCCTGATCGGTGCCCTCCCGGAGCTTGGCGCCGAGATCGGCCGTGGCGAGGACGCCCTTGCAGTAGCGGCCGACGCGGGAGGAGTTGCCGGCCGCGTCCTCGAGCATGCGGCGGCGGTCGCCGTCGAGGTCCTTGCCGTTGCGCAGGTCGCGGCAGGCGGCGACGATCTGCTTCCAGCCCCGGCCGGAGCGGGCCCCCGGCTCGCCCGAGTCGGATCCGGGCTTCGCCGTGCCGCCGCCGGTGTCCTTGTCTCCGGACGTGGCGCTCCTGTCCGGGCGGGAGCTGCCGGCGGCGCCCACGGAGGGCGGCGGGCCGTCGTCGGGCGTGGTGCCGCCCTGGGTGCCCTGCGGCGAGGGCGACACCAGGGGGCGTTCGTTCGGC
>NZ_JAOCQE010000440.1 GCF_025290915.1 Streptomyces sp. 15-116A
GGGCGGCGGCACCGGCCAGGTCGTGCGGGACGTGCGCGGCGCGGTGCCCGGCGGCGACGATCGCGCAGCCGTGCTCCTCCAGTGCGGCGCGCAGGGTGCGCAGCGGCAGCAGATGCAGGTGCCGGGGCTGGTCGTAGGGCAGCCACCAGCGGCCGAGCAGGGCGGCGAAGACGCAGCGCGGGTCGAGGGTCTCGATCAGCAGGTGCCCGCCGGGGCGCAGCGCGTCGAGGGCGGCGTGGAGTTCGGCGCGGGGGTCGGTGGTGTGTTCCAGGTGGTGCAGCAGGCTGACGACGTCGTAGCGGCCGGCCACGCGGGCGCGGATCCGGGGGTCGGTCAGCGCCCCTCGGTGGGCCTCCTCGATCCGGCCGAGGGCCCGGGCCTCCTCCACGCGCGCGGTGACGTCGGTGCCGTCGAAGGCGGTGTACGGGAAGAACTCCCGGGCGGTCTCCGGGAAGCGGGCGAGGCCGGTGCCGACGTCCAGCCAGCTCTCCGGTTCGCCGAAGCGGAGCATCGCGCGGGCCGCGGCACGGCGGCGGTGGCGGGCGGCGCGCAGGGCGAGGACGCCCTCGGTGGCGGGGTCCCGGGGGGCGCCGGGGACGGGCCGCTGGTAGAAGGCGAGGCCCTCGGCGGTGAGGCGCGGGTTCTGGAAGGTGTGGCCGCAGTCGCGGCACTCGTCGACGGTGAACAGGCCGGGCCGGTGCTGCCGCAGATCGCCGGTGCGCAGCCGCGTGCGCAGCCGGGCGGAGCCGCACCAGGGGCAGTCCTCACGGCGGGGCTCGTGCACCTTGGTGGAGACGTGGGGGTGCGCAGCGGGGGCGGCGGGCCCGGTGGGGACCACTGGTGCGGCGGGGGTGGTCGGTGCGGTCATGGGCGGCTCCCGGCGAGAGGGCGGGCGGGACGGGTGTACGACAATCCCGAGCAAAACGTTACGTAGGGGATGCCGCTGGGCGGTGCAACGGCGCCGGGGTGGCGTGGTGGCGGTGAGCCGCCGGGCGTCGTGCCGACGGGGGGCGGTCGTGTTCGATCGGGGCCGGTACTGTTCGGCGAATGAGCTCGCTTAATCTCGACGACTTCACCGATCTGATCGAGCGTCCGGACGGCGGGGTGCGCCGTGACGCGGAGGCGCACCGGGAGCGCCGGATCGTGCCGCCCGGGTCGCTGGGCCGCCTCGACGACCTAGGTGAGTGGCTGGCGGCGGCGCAGTCCGCGGTGCCGGTGCGGCCGATCGAACGGCCGAAGGTCGTGCTCTTCGCCGGGGACCACGGGATCGCCGAGCTGGGTGTCTCGGCGCGGGCCGCGGGCAGTGCGGCCGAGCTGGTGCGGGAGGTGCTGGAGGGCGGGCGTCCGGTGTCGGTGCTGGCCCGGCGGCTGGGCGTGCCGGTGCGGGTGGTCGACATGGCGCTGGACTGCGACCCTGGTGCGCTGCCCGAGGACGTCGTACGGCACCGGGTGCGGCGCGGCAGCGGGCGGATCGACCTCGAGGACGCGCTGAGCCCGGAGGAGGCCGAGGGGGCGTTCCGGGCCGGGATGGCGGTGGCCGACGAGGAGGCCGACTCCGGTACGGATCTGGTGGTGCTCGGCGATGTGAGCGTGGGCGGGACCACGGCCGCGGGTGTGCTGGTGGCGGCGCTGTGCGGGACGGACGCGTCGGTGGTCACCGGGCGGGGTGGGCTGGCGATCGACGACCTGGCGTGGATGCGCAAGTGCGCGGCGATCCGGGACGCGTTGCGGCGGGCGCGGCCGGTGCTGGGTGATCAGCTGCAGCTGCTGGCGACGGTGGGCGGGGCGGATCTCGCCGCGATGACCGGGTTCCTGCTGCAGGCGGCGGTGCGGAAGCTGCCGGTCGTGCTGGACGGGGTGGTGACGGCGGCGTGTGCGCTGGTGGGGCAGCGGGTGGCGTTCCGGGCGCCGGACTGGTGGCTGGCCGCGCACGACAGTGGGGAGCCGGGGCAGGCGAAGGCGCTGGACCGGATGGCGCTGGAGCCGCTGCTGGGGCATGGCGTGCGGGTCGGTGAGGGCGTCGGGGGGCTGCTGGCCCTGCCGATGGTCCAGGCTGCGGCGGCGCTGGCGGGGGAGCTGCCGGAGAAGACGGAGAAGCCGTCCTGAGGTTGGGGCTGTCCGGGGGTGGGTGACGCTCGCCCGCGCTGGCGGGGTGCCTCCCCCACTCTCGGCTTCGCTCGAGCGGGGGGACCCCCATCGCCCACCCGTGCCGCCCCAGCGGCACGACTGCCCGCAGCTAGGTACGTGAGGTGAGTACCTAAGGGGCGCGGGGAACTGCGCGACCAGCCCCCACCGGCCCGCAGATTACGGCGTGAGAGACCTCGGCGGGCTGGGGTCCGGCTTGCCGCCGATCCAGTCCTGGAAGGCCCGCTGCGGGCCGGACCACCTGCGGTCGTGCCGGTAGGCGCGCAGCAGGGACCGGGCACGGGCCTTGGGCCGGTGACGGTAGAAGCGTCTGGCCCAGGGAGACGTGGGGCGGGCCAGGCGCAGGGAACCGATCAGGGCGATGACGGGGATGATCATGCCGAAGATGGCGATCCGTGCCTTGCCCTTGCTCAGGGCGATCAGGGCGAAGAGGAAGTTGAGCGCGACGGTCCCGATGACGGTGGCCCGGTTCTGCGCTTCGTCCTCGCCGAGGTCGTCGACGCCGAACGGCAGAAAGCCCGCCAGCAGCAGGATGCCCAGAGCCGCGGTGAGGATGACGACCTCGACACTCTTGCGGCCAGCCTCGGTCCAGTAGACGTCGTCGAGGTGCAGGATCAGGGCGAACTCGTCCAGCACCAGCCCCGCCCCGACGCCGAAGACCACCGCGGCCAGCGCGGAGCCGAAGCCGTGCTGGCCGCCCGCCACCGCGCAGAATCCGCCGATGACGGTGAGGACGACGCCGGGCACCACATGGTGGATGTGCAGCTCGCCCGCCTTGACGTTCCCGAAGGGGCCTTTGCCCGCCCGGATCATCCGCGTGATGACCCGCGTGATCACGAAGGTGAGGACGAAGGCCGTGAGCGCGAGGAGCAGCGGCAGCTTGCCCGGCTCGATGATGTTCCGCTCCCACCACTGTCCCATATGCGCACTTTATCCAGGGCGGTCGCCGGTGCCCTGCTGAGCGCCGGCGACCGCCGGATGAACCGCACCGGCGACCGCCGGGTAATCTGCGCCGGTGCCCGACCCCTCCCCGACCCGCCCGGCCGACGGCCTCCGCTTCGCCTTCGGCACCCTCACCGTGCTCCCCGTCAGGGTGACCCGCTGGGACCGTGAGGCCGCGCGCGACGGCATGCTGTGCGCCCCG
>NZ_JAOCQE010000441.1 GCF_025290915.1 Streptomyces sp. 15-116A
CGCGCGGCGCAGTGCGGCGACCGCGGGGTCGTCGGGGTCACCGGCCTCGCCGCGAGCCGCCGCCAGGACGTCCTCGACGGTCGTCAGACCGCCCAGCTCGGCGCGCACCGGGCGGCCCAGGCACGTCACCGCACCGGCCGCCCGGGAGCGGTCCCGGCAGTGGAAGGCCAGCTCGCAGGCCGACAGGCACTCGGGCGCGTACGTCGCCGGGACCGCCTCCACGGCCGCCGTCAGCTGCTCGGCGGGCAGCTCGGGCGAGAAGCAGACGCCTTCGGGGAGCGTGTCGGCGATGTCCTCGATGCGGGTGAGCCGCGTCAGCTGCCGGGCCGTCACCGCGCGCTGCTTGCGGACGTCCACGGCGGAGGCGGTGGGCAGGTTGGAGAAGTCCTTGGGGCAGACCAGCAGGATGCGGTGCCGTACGCGCGCGGGAAGGCCGGTCTTCGCGGCGACCTCCTCCAGCGCCAGCACGTACACCGCCGCCTGGCGGGCCGCCGCGCCGACCTTCGCCGGGTCCGCGGAGCCGTCCAGCATCGGGAACGACTTGATCTCCACGACCGTCCAGCTGCCGTCCGGGTGCACGATCACCGCGTCCGGCTCCAGGAAGGCGGGGGAGCCCGCGACGTCGAGCGCGAGCATCGGGTGGTCGAGCAGCGTCCAGACGCCCGCCGCCTCGGTGGCCTCGCGCAGCGCCAGCTCCGTACGCGCCGCGCGCCCCTCGGGGCCCTGCGCGGTCAGGTCCGGCACGCGCGCGTCGGCGGGCGGCTCGGCCGAGCGGTCCAGCTTCTCGTGGGCCAGCCGCAGCAGCTCCGTGCCGCCGTCGGCCTTGACCTTCGCCTCGAAGGCATTGCCCCGCACGAAGGCGAACTGCGACTGGCCGAAGACCGACGGGGAGCCCAGCGCGCTCGCGAGGGCCGCCTTGTCCACCCCGGCGCCGTCGAGGATCGCGCGCCGCTTGCAGCCCGGGTTGGCGGCGAGGGCGGCCAGGGCGCGCGCGTCCAGCGCCTTGGCCGGTACCTCCGGGCCGCGCAGCTCAGCGAGCCGGTGCCGCAGCGCCTTCCCCCGCGTCCGAGGGGGAGGCACCTGGCTCGGCTCCTGGTTCGAACCGTGACGCTCGCTGCCGTGGAATTCGCTCACCCGCGGAAGTCTGGCATCCGGCACTGACAATCTGTGAACCCGTGCCGGAAGTGTCCGCCGTGACGGGGGCGGGGGCGGCTGCGGAGGCCGGGGAGGCGGCGGTCGCGGTGGCGGGTGCGGCAGCGGGCGCCGAGTCCGGGCCGGCGGTGGGCTTCGCGGCCGTGCGGAGGCTGAGCTTGACGCGGTCCGCGGTCCGCATCACGAACGGCGCGAGCAGCAGCCCGGCGCCCATCACGGCGGCACCGGCGAGCGCGTCGAGGAAGTAGTGGTTCGCGGTGCCCATCACCACGATCGTCGTCACCAGCGGATACACCACGGCGGCGATCTTCGACAGACGCGTGGTGCCGTACTTCCAGAGGATCACACCGCACCACAGGGACCAGCCGACGTGCAGGCTCGGCATCGCCGCGTACTGGTTGGTCATCCCGCCCAGGCCCCGCGGGGCGCTCGCCTCGCCGCCCCACCAGCCCCAGGTGCTGTACTGCGCCATCGTGTCCACGAAGCCGTGGCTCGCGTCGAGCAGCCTCGGCGGGCAGGTGGGCAGCAGGGTGAAGCCGATCAGGCCGATGAACGTGGACGTCATCAGCCAGGTGCGCGCGGCCCGGTAGCGCACCGCGCGGGAGCGGAACAGCCAGACGAGGAGCGCGGGCGTCACCAGATAGTGCAGCGAGGCGTACCAGAAGTCGGCGGGTATGCCGATCCAGGCCTCGCGGGTGAAGAGACGGTTCAGCGGGGTCTCGGCGTCGAGATACAGCGCCTTCTCGATGCGCAGGATCGCCAGGCCGTGGTCCACGGCGTCCGAGACGTCGCCCCGCACGATCAGGCGGCCCGCCGAGTAGCAGGCGTACACCAGGACGATCAGCGGCAGCTCGGTCCACCAGCGCAGCCGGGTCGCCGGGGCGCCCTCGGTGCCCGGTTTCTCGGTGTGCGGCATCCGATCGCCCTCCCCCTCATTCCCTCATGGCGGCCCCTCGGCGGTCAGCCACTCTACGGTGTTCGAACGCGGCCCCCGTGGGCGCCCTCGGCCCTGATAGACGCAGAGATCGCCCGTCGGGTTGCTCTGGAACAGCGTGCGCGATGATGGGGGAATCCCGCCTGCGATTTTCGTCCCGGAAGGTCCCCTCTCATGGCACCGCGCATCCTGCTGGCCCGGCACGGACAGACCGAGTGGTCGCTGTCCGGCAGACACACCGGCAGGACCGACGTACCTCTCCTCGAGGAGGGGCGGCGTGGGGCCAAGCTGCTCGGCGAGCGGCTGCACGGGGCGCCGTTCGAGGGGCTGCCCGGTGTGGAGGTGCGCACCAGTCCGCTGGCACGCGCGCGTGAGACCTGTGAACTGGCCGGCTTCGGCGAGCGCGCACGGACCTGGGACACGCTGCTGGAGTGGGACTACGGGGCGTACGAGGGCATGACCCCGGCCGAGATACAGGCGCTGCGTCCCGGCTGGCTGATCTGGCGCGACGGTGTCCCCGGCGGGGAGACCCTCGCCGAGGTGACCGCCCGCGCGGACGAGGTGGTGGCCTGGGCGCGCTCCACCGACCGGGACGTGCTGGTCTTCGCCCACGGGCACATCCTGCGGTCGATCGGCGCGCGCTGGCTGGGCCTGCCCCTCGACTTCGCGGCGCGCATCCGCCTCAATCCGACCTCGCTGTCCGTCCTGGGCTGGGCCTACGGCGAACCGGCGATCGAGAGCTGGAACGACCTGGGGCATCTGGCGGGCTGACCCGCGAGGTCTCCTCGGTCACACTCCAAGCGGCAGCGCGGCGTGGCGGTCCAGAAAGGCTGAGACTCCTGAGGCCCGGCGGTGGGGGAGGAGGACTCGGGCCGTGCCGGCCAGCATCGTGTGGACGCGGGACGACTGGACCTCGGTCAGGAGGTCCAGGACGCGCATGCCCGCCGCCGCCGCCTCGTCGGGGCGTCCGCCGCGGGCCAGGTCGTCGGCCAGCTCCGCCGTGTACAGCGCGATGTTGCGCGTGAAGTGCGGGTCCTGGAGTTCCGCCGCCCGGCGCGCGTGCCGGGCCGCGCGCGGCCAGTCGCCGAGCGTCGACCAGCACTGCGCCTCCAGACCCTCCAGCTCGGCCTCGCCGTAGAAGCTCATCCACTCCGGGTCGGCCTCCGATGGGCCCCGCTCGAAGTACGCCTGC
>NZ_JAOCQE010000442.1 GCF_025290915.1 Streptomyces sp. 15-116A
GCCCGCCTACGCGGCCCCGCCGCCGCAGCGCCTGCCCGAACTGCGGGCCTGGGCGGCCGACGTCGCCGCGGGCCATGACGCGGGCGTACGGCTGTCTCTGCGCATCGAGGTGGACGGCCTCATGGATCTGACGAGCGCGGGTCAGGAGGGGGCCATCACGGAGACGGACGGCACCGCCTCCGCCGACGGCACCGCTCGCGTGGACCAAGGCACCGCTGACACGAACGACGCCATCGCTCGCGTGGACGACGAGACCGCCTCACTCGGCGACTCCTCCGCCGCCGTCACCTTCCGAGCCGTACTCCAGGTGCACAGCGTCAGCGACCCCTCGCTCGTCGCGGACGCCGTCGAGGTCTGGTCCGGTGCGGCGGGCGGCGCCTTCGGTGCGCCCGCCCGGATGGACGCCCTGCTGGCGCTGCGCCGGGCGGCACGCGCGTGGCCCCCGCTCACGCCCTTGCTGTCGACGACCGTGCCCGACGCGGTGGAGCTCGCCGACGAGGAGGTCACCGACCTGCTCCGCGAGGGCGCTCGTGCACTGGCCGGAGCGGGCGTCGAGGTGCACTGGCCGAAGAAGCTGACGCGGGAGCTGACCACGGGCGCGGAGGTCGGTCCCGTCGGCGACGAACAGCAGCACGGAGGAGCCGGCTTCTCGGCGGGGCCGTCGTTCCTGTCCGCCGACGCGCTGCTCGCCTTCGACTGGTGGTTCGCCGTCGGGGACCGGCGGCTCACGCGTGAGGAACTGGACCGGCTCGCCGAGGCCAACCGTCCTCTCGTGCGCCTGCGCGACCAGTGGGTCCTGATCGACCCGCAGGAGGTCCAGCTCGCCCGCGCACGCCACGACCACAAGGTCACACCCGTCGACGCGCTCGGCGCGGCGCTGACGGGCTCCGTGGAGGTCGACGGCCGGCGGATCGAGGTGCGGCCCACCGGATGGCTGGCGGCACTGCGCGACCGGCTGACGGAGCCCGAGGCGCAGGAGCCCGTCGAGCAGCCGGCCGCGCTCGCCGCCACCCTGCGCGACTACCAGCGGCGCGGCCTGAACTGGCTGGCCCGTATGACGTCCCTGGGCCTCGGCTGCTGCCTCGCCGACGACATGGGGCTCGGCAAGACCGTCACCCTGATCGCCCTCCACCTGCACCGGCAGACCGACCCGGCCGCGGCCGGACCGACCCTCGTGGTCTGTCCCACGTCGCTCATGGGCAACTGGCAGCGCGAGATCGAGCGGTTCGCGCCCGGCACGCCGGTGCGCCGCTTCCACGGTGCCCGCCGCTCGCTGGACGGCCTCGCCGACGGCGAGTTCGTGCTGACGACGTACGGCACCATGCGCCTGGACGCCGGCCGGCTCGGCGAGGTGTCCTGGGGCATGGTCGTCGCCGACGAGGCGCAGCACGTGAAGAACCCGTACGCGTCGACCGCCCGGCAGCTGCGGTCCATCGGCGCACGCGCGCGCGTGGCGCTCACCGGCACCCCGGTGGAGAACAACCTGACGGAACTGTGGGCGATCCTCGACTGGACGACGCCCGGGCTGCTGGGCCGGCTCGGCACGTTCCGCAGCCGGTACGCGGACGCCGTCGAGGGGGGTCGGGATCCGGCAGCGGCGGAGCGGCTGGCGCGGCTGGTGCGCCCGTTCCTGCTGCGCCGCCGCAAGTCGGACCCGGGGATCGCACCGGAGCTGCCGCCGAAGACGGAGACCGATCACGCCGTGTCGCTCACCCAGGAGCAGGCGGGCCTGTACGAGGCGGTGGTGCGGGAGGCGCTCACCGAGATCGCCGAGGCGGACGACATGGCGCGCCGAGGGCTGATCGTGAAGCTGCTGACGGGTCTGAAGCAGATCTGCAACCACCCGGCGCAGTACCTCAAGGAGGACCGCCCGGTCGTCGCGGGGCGCTCCGGGAAGCTGGAGCTCCTGGACGAACTGCTGGACACGGTGCTCGCCGAACAGGCGAGTGTCCTGGTCTTCACGCAGTACGTGGCGATGGCCAGGATTCTGGAACGCCATCTCGCCGCGCGAGGTGTGCCGACTCAGTTCCTGCACGGCGGCACACCGGTCAACGCGCGCGAGGAGATGGTGCGGCGCTTCCAGGACGGCGAGGTCCCCGTGTTCCTGCTGTCGTTGAAGGCGGCGGGCACCGGTCTGAATCTGACCCGGGCCGAGCACGTCGTGCACTACGACCGCTGGTGGAACCCCGCCGTCGAGGCACAGGCGACCGACCGCGCGTACCGCATCGGGCAGACGCGGCCCGTGCAGGTGCACCGCATCATCGCCGAGGGGACCATCGAGGACCGCATCGCCGCGTTGCTGGACCGCAAGCGTGAGCTGGCCGACGCGGTACTGGGCTCCGGCGAGGCGGCGCTCACCGAACTGACGGACGCGGAGCTGGCGGATCTCGTGGCGCTGCGCGAGGACGAGCGAGGGGGACGGCGATGAGCCGGTACGACGGTGCGTACGACCGTGAAGAGGCCGACGTGGAGCGGACGTTCGCCGCGCTGCCGCCCTCGGTGGGGCGGGGTTTCGCTCAGACCTGGTGGGGGCGGGCCTGGCTGACCGCGCTGGAGGGCACGGCGCTGGACGCTCAGCAGCTCAAGGCGGGCCGCAGGCTCGCACGCGCGGGAGCGGTCGGCGCTGTGTCGGTGCGGCCGGGGCGCATCACGGCGGTGGTGAAGGACCGCGACGGTACGGCGCACCGGGCGGACGTGCTGCTGCAGGAGCTGACCGGCGAGCAGTGGGACCGCTTTCTGGACATGGCGGTCGAGCGGGCCGGGCATGTCGCGGCGCTGCTCGACCGGGAGATGCCGACGCTTCTGGTGGAGGACGCGGAGCTGGCCGGGGTCGAACTGCTGCCGGGGCTCGGCGATCTGGAGCCCGAGTGCGGCTGCGAGGCGTGGGACCACTGCGGTCACACGGCGGCGCTGTGCTACCAGATGGCCCGGCTGCTGGACCAGGACCCGTTCGTCCTGCTGCTGATGCGGGGACGAGGCGAACGCGCCCTGCTGGAGGCCCTCCAGACGCGCGGCGAGGCCTCCGCGTCCGCCGAGCGGCCGGCCGAGGCGGAGGGTGTGGACGCCGCCGAGGCCTACGCGG
This sequence comes from Streptomyces sp. 15-116A, assembly GCF_025290915.1. Classification (GTDB taxonomy): domain Bacteria; phylum Actinomycetota; class Actinomycetes; order Streptomycetales; family Streptomycetaceae; genus Streptomyces. The sequence goes on from NZ_JAOCQE010000442.1 coordinate 3,083, forward strand.
CCGGGGCCGTCCTGCCGTCGTTGCCGGCCGCTCCGGCGCTCCCGGTGAAGCCGGGCACTCCTCCGTCGCTGGACACGGAGACCCCGCCTGCCGCCGGGATCGACCCGGAGGCGCTGGAGTTCCTGGCCGCCGGGACCGCCGCCGAGGCACACCGGCTGCTGGCCGAAGCCTTGCGGGACGGGCACGAACG
>NZ_JAOCQE010000443.1 GCF_025290915.1 Streptomyces sp. 15-116A
TTCGCCGGCCGGTGTGTCGGCATGGCCGTGGGCCGGTGTGTGGGCGGGTCGGTCGGCCGCTTTGCCGGCCTGCCCGCGTGTCGCTTCGCTGGCGGGTTCGCCGGTCGGTGTGTCGGCATGGCCGTGGGCCGGTGTGTGGGCGGGTCGGTCGGCCGCTTCGCCGGCCTGCCCGCCTGCCGCTTCGCTGGCGGGTTCGTCGGCCGGTGTGTCGACCTGCCCGCCGGCCGATTCGCCGGCCGGTCCGTCGGCCGGTTCGCCGGACCGTCCGTCGGCGGGCGTGGCCGGCCGCTCGGCGGCCGGCGGGGTGGAGCGCTTGTCGTCTGGCTTGTCCTCCATGGCGGACACTGTGCGGCACACCCCGCGCTCGTACGACGATCACACCCCGTGTGCTGCGCCTGCCGTACACGGGGTTCACACCGATGGCCGTCGGTGCGAGGCTGTGATCATGAGCCGTATCGAAGCGCGACGCGATGAAGACACGGTGGCGGCGGGCCCCCTCGTCGACGGGCTGCTTCGCGGCCTGCCCCCCGAGGCCGTCCTCACCGACCCCGACGTCACGGCCTCCTACGCCAACGACATGGCCAGCTTCTGCCCGGCCGGCAGCCCCGCCGTGGTCGTCCTGCCGCGCACGGTCGAACAGGTCCAGCACGTCATGCGCACCGCCACGGAGCTGCGCGTCCCGGTCGTCCCGCAGGGCGCCCGCACCGGCCTGTCCGGCGGCGCCAACGCCACCGACGGCTGCATCGTGCTCTCGCTGACCAAGATGGACCGCATCCTGGAGATCAGCCCCGTCGACCGGATCGCCGTCGTCGAACCCGGCGTCGTCAACGCCGCGCTGTCCCGCGCGGTCGGCGAGCACGGCCTGTACTACCCGCCGGACCCGTCCAGCTGGGAGCAGTGCACCATCGGCGGCAACATCGGCACCGCCTCGGGCGGCCTGTGCTGCGTGAAGTACGGGGTGACCGCCGAGTACGTCCTCGGCCTGGACGTCGTCCTCGCCGACGGCCGCCTGATGTCCACCGGCCGCCGCACCGCCAAGGGCGTCGCCGGATACGACCTGACCCGCCTGTTCGTCGGCTCCGAGGGCTCCCTCGGCATCGTCGTCCGCGCGATCCTCGCCCTCCGTCCCAAGCCGCCCGCCCAGCTGGTGCTGGCCGCCGAGTTCTCCTCCGGCGCCGCCGCCTGCGACGCGGTGTGCCGGATCATGGCGGGCGGGCACGTGCCCTCACTCCTCGAACTCATGGACCGTACGACCGTCAAGGCGGTCAACGACCTCGCCCACATGGGCCTGCCGGACTCCACCGAGGCGCTGCTGCTGGCCGCGTTCGACACCACCGACCCGGCCGCCGACCTCGCCGCCGTGGGCGCGTTGTGCGAGGCGGCGGGAGCCACGCAGGTCGTCCCGGCGGAGGACGCCGCCGAGTCCGAACTGCTGCTCCAGGCCCGGCGGTTGTCGCTGGTCGCGCTGGAGGCAGTCAAGGGCACCACGATGATCGACGACGTGTGCGTGCCGCGCTCCCGGCTCGGCGAACTCATCGACGGCGTCGAGCGGATCTCCGAGAAGTACCGGCTCACCATCGGCGTCGTCGCCCACGCGGGGGACGGCAACACCCACCCGACCGTGTGCTTCGACGCGCAGGACCCCGAGGAGTCCCGGCGGGCCCGGGAGTCCTTCGACGAGATCATGGCGCTCGGGCTGGAGCTCGGCGGCACGATCACCGGCGAACACGGCGTCGGCGTGCTGAAGAAGGAGTGGCTGGCGCGCGAACTCGGCCCGGTGGGGCTGGAGATGCAGCGGGCCGTCAAGCACGTCTTCGACCCGCTGAACATCCTCAACCCCGGCAAGCTGTTCTGAACCTCGCGCCTCCTCACCGCGCCAGCAGCTCGGCCAGCCCGTCGTCCAGCCCGAGCTGCCCGCCCTCACTGCCCGGCGGCACCGCCCGCAGCGTCCGCTCCAGCCAGGCCGACACCTGGGAGGCCGGGGCCTCCAGCAGGGCGTCCCCGTCCGGTGAGGCCAGCGCCATCAGCACGACGCTGCGCCCGTCCGCCTTCGACGGCCACACCCGCACGTCCCCGTGACCGCACGGCCGGAAGACGCCCTCGATCAGCACATCCCGGGCGAACGTCCAGTGCACCGGGACCGGGGAGTTGATGTGGAAGGTGATGTGGACGGCGTAGGGGTCGTCGCTGCGGTAGCCGAGCCGGGCCGGTACCGGGACGCTCCGCTCCGGCGACAGGATGAGCCGTAGTTCCAGTTCGCGTTCCACCACGATGTGCATGGCGTGTGGTCCTCTCCCGTGAAGGTCCCCGTCAGGGGCTGTCGGGAGGAGAGAGCGGGGGGAGGCGGCAGCATTACGCGGGTCAGGGAAACTTTTTCGCGCAGCGCGGACGTACGCTGCCGTGAGCGTCACCGGTGGATATCACATCCGTGCCCCGAAGGGGTGGGTCCGGTGGGACGGGCCGTGGGGGTTGCGCGGGTCTGATAGATGTGGAGCCCCCCGACCCACCCCCGAGCAGATACGGGACGACGGACATGAGCGCCCCAACCCCGGCACCAGGCGACGACAGGCCCCGCGAAGGGTACTACCCGGATCCGTCCATTCCTGGATATGTCCGGTACTGGAACGGTGCCGCCTGGGTACCGGGCACGAGCCGCCCCGCCCCCGCGAACGGCGAGCCGCTCGCACCGCCGGCCGGGACGGCGCCCTCCGTCGAGGAGACGGGGCCGCACTTCTTCGACGAGGACCCGGTCGAGGAGACCGCCCCGGACGCCCAGCACGGCAACCGCCCCGAGCCCGCGACCGCGTGGGGCGCCGACCGCTCCCACCAGTCCGGCTTCGGCGGCGACCAGGACCGCAAGGTCTCCTGGGGCACGGACCCGAGGGTCCCGCACGCATCGCCGCCGCGGCAGAACCCCGAGCCCTCCACGGACACCCCGGAGCCACGGAACGGCGCCGCGGGCACCTTCGTCTTCCGCAAGCCCACCCCCGAACCCTCGAACGCAACCGCCGACGAAGACGAGGGCACGATCACGTTCCGCGCGGTGAAGCCCCGTCCGAGCGGCGCCCCCGGGACCTCGGGTACGGCGCCTTCCGGCGACCTGCGTGGTGCGGGCGCGTCGGCCCCGGGTGCGTCTGACGCGGGATCGGCGGGACCCACGGGACAGCCGGGGGCTGCCGCAGCGGCATCCGGCGTTGCCGCACCTGGTGCCGCAGGCCAGGGGCCCGTCGGTGCGGGAGG
>NZ_JAOCQE010000444.1 GCF_025290915.1 Streptomyces sp. 15-116A
GCCCGGGGCGCCGTCCGCGTGCGGCGCGTCCGGCGTCGGCGCACCCGGGGCCGGTACGTCGAAGGCTCCGTCCCCGTAGGCCGATCCCGCGCCCGACGCATCGAAGCCTCCGCCCCCGTATGCCGACCCGGCGGCCGGCGCGTTGAAGGCTCCGTACGCCCCCTCCGCACCCGGCATCCCCGGATCCGCCGTCTCCGTCAGCCGGGGTATCAGCTCCGTCGGTCCGGCGCCCTCCGAGAAGGCCACCGGGGCCGCGTCCGTCACGCCGCCGCCGAAGCCGGCCAGGGCCGCCCCGCCGAGCAGACCGGCGAGCGGCACCAGGCCCAGGCCCACCAGCAGGCCCTCCGCCGGGGCGAGGCCCGACTGGAAGCCGGAGCAGCGTGTGCAGGTGCGGGCGTGGCGGGCGAGGCGTTTGCGCCACAGGGCGGACGGGGTGCCGTCCCAGATCGAGGTGACGTCGTCCAGTTGGACGCAGCGCGGCTGCGCGGTCAGCGCCCGTACCACCACCCGGGCGGTCTCCAGCTGCGCCTTCATCCGCTGCACGCGCACCGCCGTGTGCTGCGGTGACAGCTCCAGCGCCGCCGCGACCTCCGTGCGGGTCAACTCGCCCGCCGCCTCCAGCCACCACAGGGACAGCAGGGCCTGGTCGTCGGGGTCCAGCCAGCGGGTGGCCTCGGCGAGTTCGCGCCGCTGGCCCTGGAGGCCGAGCCGCATGATCGTGAGGTCCACGAAGTCGGCACCGGGGTCGGCGACGTCGTAGGCGTCGTGCAGGTCCGAACTGGTGGGCGCGGAACGGTGATCGCGCCAGTGGTGGCGTATCTGGTTCATGGTGATGGCCACCAGCCAGGACCGGAACCGGGCGGGATCGTCCAGCGAGCCGAGCGAACGGAGCGCCCGGAGCATGGTCTCCTGCACCACGTCATCGACGTCCGGGTGGCCGTTGAGCGCCCGTCCGACGATGTTGTAGACCAGCGGCAGGCAGCCGGCGACGAGTTCGTCCTGGGCCCGCTGGTCACCGCGCCGCGCCGCCTCGACGACCGCCGCGCCCATCTCCCCGCTCGCTGCCATCCTCGACCACTCTCCTTCTCGGTCCGGGACTGTCCTGCCCTTCACAAGAGGAGAGCCGCCACTGCGGACGGGATAACAAAAAAGTGTTCGATGTGTCTAGGAGGGGCGGGCCCGGGAACCCGTACCACCCGGTTTGTCCGGCGCCCAGGCGGGTTCGGCGGAGGCTTCGGCCGGGTCGGGCTCGGCGAGGGTGAGCCCCCAGCGGTCGTCCTCGCCGATGCGAGCCTCGATCTCCTTCGTCCGGCCGCTCTCGGCGAAGTACAGGACGACGACCTGCCGTACGAGACCGTCGTCGTAGAAGTCGGCGGTCACGTTCCCCTTGGCGGCGGCGCCGAAGGCCGTGACCCAATTGCGGGCGGTGGCCTCGGCGTGCGTGCTGTCGACGGCGAGCGCGGCCAGCCCTTCGGCGTCACCGTCGGCGAGCCGCCACACGGCCTTCTGCACCGTCTCGAGACTTCCCGTGGAGGGGTAGCCGACGACCCGGAGCGGCCGGTGAGCACTGTAGTCCGTCTGATACGTCAGGGAGTCGTCCGACGAGCAGCCCGTCAGCAGCCCGCCCGCGAGGGCGGTGGCCGTCACCCAGCCGGTACCCCTTGTTCTCCGTCTTCTCCGCGCTCTCCGTGCCATGGTCAGCACCTCCCTCTCGGACCTCTCGGACGGAAGATGCCGGCCCGCGCGAATTCGTTGGGTCAGCCGGCCAGAAACGCCGTCAGGCTGTCCAGCAGCATCGTGGTGCCCTGTTCCGCCATGTCGCGTTCCTCGGTGGTGGCGCAGGTCTGGTGGACGACGAGGCGGGTGCGGTCGTCGGACTCGGGGGTGAGGTCCACGGTCATCTTCTCGGGCTCGGGCTTGCCGGGGACGTCCATCGCGATGGTCAGGCGGCGGTTCTCGGCGACCTCGGCGTAGGTGCCGGTCATCGGGAACTCACCGCCGTCGGGGGTGACCACGGTGGCCTCCAGGCGCCGCCCGGACGGACGTCCATCTCGACGGAGCCCGGCGCGCAGTAGGCCCACTGGGCGTACTGCTCGGGCGTGGTCCAGGCCTGCCACACCCGCGCCACGGGGGCGTCCAGGGTGCGGGTCAGGGTGTAGGAGAAGCCGTCGGTCCCGGTGGTCTGCTGCTCGGTGCTCATGTCGTGTCTCCTCGTATCCGTCTGCGTCGCGGTCGTGCTGTCGCGCTGTCGTACGGATAGACGCCCGCCGACGTGGAAACTCATCGGGGCGTTCGCCTTCGCGTCTCGCCTCAGTCCAGTACGTGTCGCAGATACGCCCGCGGGTCGGCCAGGTAGCGGCGCCAGTGGTCGACGAGGTCCAGGTCCTGCCAGGTCGTGCGGCGCATGCCGTGGTCACCGAGTTCGAGGATGTCCGCGTCCGGGAGCGCGGTGAGGAGCGGGGAGTGGGTGGCGCAGATGATCTGGGCGCCGGCGCGGGTCAACTCGTGGAGGTGGCCGAGGAGTTCGAGGCAGGAGGTGAACGACAGGGCCGCCTCGGGCTCGTCGAGGACGTAGAGGCCGGGGTGCAGGAACTTGTCGCGGAACGCCGCGAGGAAGCCCTCGCCGTGACTGCGCGCCTCGGGTGCGAGGCCCTCGCGGTCGAGGGCGTCCAGGGCGGTCTCGGCGCGCAGGAAGAAACCCTGTCGGGCGGACCAGGAGCCGAGCATGCGGCGGCCGCGGGGTGCCGCGTCGAAGCGGATCCGTTCGCCCAGGACCGACTTGGCGCGGGGGCTCGCGTAACGCCACTCGTGCGAACCGCCCCAGGAGTCCAGGCCGAAGCCCTCCGCCAGCGCCTCCACGAGAGTCGACTTGCCCGAGCCGTTCTCACCGACGAGGAAGGTCACCGGGGCGGTGAAACGCAGCCCGTCGCGCAGCAGTTCGCGCACGCAGGGCACCGACCAGGGCCACTCCCCCTCGTCGTACGCGGCCACGTGCGCGTACGCGCGTTCGATGATCACGGGCCGAGTCTGCCACGGGCTACTTCGTGCCGACCGTCCGCAACACCGTCAGCACCAGCGTCCGCGCCGCCTCCACCGTCTCCCGCAGGGACACGTGCTCGCGCTCGCTGTGCGCCACCGCGATGTCGCCGGGGCCGTACTGGAGGGCCGGGATCCCGGCGCCGGTGTAGAGGCGCAGGTCGCTGCCGTACGTCGCGCCGCGCTGCCGCGGCCGGCCG
>NZ_JAOCQE010000445.1 GCF_025290915.1 Streptomyces sp. 15-116A
GGCCGCAAGGCGGTCGCCCGGCCGCGGGGGCGGTCGCCGGGCCGGCGGGGTTTTGGCCGGGCCTCCGTGGCCTGGGCGTGGGCTAAGCCGCGGGGATCCTGAGCGCCGCCAGGACCGGGAGGTGGTCGCTGGCCGCCCGGAGGTCCGCCTCGGTCACGCCGGGGTGTCCGAGGGGGACGCCGCAGCCCAGGACCTCGATGTTCTTCGTGGCGAAGATCGCGTCGATGCGCTGGTAGGGGTCGGCCGGGGTCCAGGTGTGCTCGGTGCCCCACGGGGCCGTCGCGTAGCAGTCCTGGAGGTCGGTGGCGAGGCGGCGGAAGGTGGGGCCGGTCGGGCGTTCGTTCAGGTCGCCGCCGGCGATCGCGTGTTCCACGCCGAGGGCGGCGAGGCGGTCCAGGAGCATGCCGCCCTGCTCGTAGCGCTCGTTCTTGTCCAGGGACAGATGGCAGCTGAGGACGCCGAGGCGGGCGCCGCCGAAGCGGACGGTCGCGGTGGCGAAGCCGCGGCGGTGCAGGCCGGGGGTGAGGGGGAGCAGGACGTCCTCGGTGCGGTCGACGGTCGCCCTGAGGGAGCAGAGGATCGCCGGGCCGGCGGCGGTGGCACCGCCGGTGAGGATGACCAGGTCGGCGGCGTGGGCGAGCTGGGCGAGCTTCTTGCGCCAGCGGAAGAAGCGGGGGGCTTCCTGGACGAGGACGAGGTCGGGGGCGCAGGCCTTGACGACTCGGGCCAGGGCGGTGGTGTCGTCGCGCATCGAGCGGATGTTGTAGCTCAGGACGCGGAGGGTCGGAGAACCGTCGGGCTCTGTGTGGGAGTTGGGGAGCGGCTCCATGTGGATCAATGTACGCCCTACAGCTCGGGGCGCGAGGTCTGCGCGCGAGTGCCGGTTCGTCGTGGCTTGTCGCGCAGTTCCCCGCGCCCCTGAGGGTGCGGCAGTCGCCGTGAGTCCAAAAGCGCCGTTACATGATGGGATCCGGCTCTCGCGCCAGGTCCGCCGCGCCCACCAGGCCCGCCTTGTTGCCCAGCTGGGCGGCGAGGACGTCGGCGACCGGGCGCCAGTTGCCGCCGACCAGCCAGCGCTTGTAGGACTTGCGGATCGGGCCGAGGACCAGTTCGCCCTCGTCGGAGAGGCCGCCGCCGACGATGAACGCCGAGGGGTCGAAGAGGGAGGCCAGGTCGGCCAGGCCCGCGCCGACCCAGCGGGCCAGCTCGCGGTAGGAGTCGACGGCCACCCGGTCGCCCTGACGGGCGGCCATGGAGATGTGCTTGCCCTCGATGCCGTCCGGGGTGCCGTCGCCGAGGGAGAGCAGAGTCTCCGCGTTCTCGGGGGTGGCGTTGGCGCGCTGCTTGGCGTAGCGGACGAGGGCGCGGCCGGAGGCGTACTGCTCCCAGCAGCCCTGCGAGCCGCAGCCGCACAGCAGGCCGTCCGGCACCATGCGGATGTGGCCGAACTCGGCGGCCACGCCGAAGTGGCCGCGGCGCAGCTTGTTGCCGATGATGATGCCGCCGCCGAGGCCGGTGCCGAGGGTGATGCAGATGACGTTGCGGTGGCCCTTGCCCGCGCCGAACTTGTACTCGCCCCAGGCCGCGGCGTTGGCGTCGTTCTCCACGACGACCGGGAGACCCACGCGGGCCTCGACCTTCTGCTTCAGCGGCTCGTTGCGCCAGTGGATGTTGGGCGCGAAGTACACCTCAGAGCGCTGGCGGTTGACGTATCCGGCCGCACCGATCCCCACGCCGACGATGTCGTGGCCCGCGCGCGCTCCCTCCACCGCGGAGGAGATGGCGTCCACGATGCCCTCGGGCGTGCCCGGGGTCGGCACCTTGTGGGTCGAGAGGATGTTGCCTTCCTCGTCGACCACGCCGGCCGCGATCTTCGTGCCGCCGATGTCGACGCCGATGGTGAGTCCCATGAATCCCTCAGTTTCGGTCGAGCCCCGCTACCGCCAACGGTACCCGAGGCCCTGCCCCGGGGGTTCCGGCGTCCGTACGGTGAGCGGGCTCGCAGGGATCCCGGAGGCGGGTCAGTCCAGGTCGATGCGCTCGCCGGAACCGGACCCGGACTCGTCGCCGCGGTCGCCCCGGTCGCCTCGGTCACGGCGCTCGGCGATGTCGCGGGGATCGCTCTCCGCCGTCCCGCGGGAGGTCCAGCGGCGCTCCTGGTCCTGGACGGCGGAGCGATAGGCGGCCAGCAGTTCATTACCGGCGGCGGCGAGATGGTCGAAGACGTCCGGGTTGCGTTCGATGACGGGCTCGACGGCGGCCTTGGCCTGCTCGACGACCTGCCGTACGACCTGCTGCGCGGCGGGCCCGGCGACGGCGCCGAACAGCGGGGACTGCAGGCCGGAGAGCTTGTCGGCAACGGCGTCCACGAGCCTCTTGAGCTCCTCGGCGGCGGAGCCGGGGGGCGGTCCGTGCCGGTCGCGGCGGCGGGCCTTCTCCGCCTCCAGGTCCTCGGCACAGGCGGTCGCCCAGGCGTCGGCGTCGACCGCGCGGGGCGCGTCCGCGGGCTCGGCGGGCTCGGCGGGCTTGTCCAGGACGGGTGCGTCGTCGACGGCCCGTACATCGTCCAGGGCCTCGTCCCCGGCGTGATCGCGTGCGTCGTCGCGTGCGTCGTCGGGCGGGGGGAGCTGTTCGCTCATGACGGACTCCTGACTGCGGTGAGCCCCTCCGACGTTACCCGAACGGCCGCAGCGGATTCACCGGGTGCGCGGCCAGAGCGCCGGATCCGGCCGGAACCGGATGCGCAGTTCGCCCTCGCGGAGGGCGGCTCCGTCGACGGTGCAGCGGCGCAGGGCGGAGGGCAGCGGGACGATCCGGCGGAAGGGTCCGGCGGTGACGGCGAGTTCGTCGCCGCGCCGGATCAGGTCGAGTTCGTCGCGGTGGGCGCCGGGCAGGGGGATGTGCCAGACCAGCACGCCGTCGTCGGCGAGCCGGTCGGTGACGGGCCAGGCGACGCGGGCGGGCGCGGTGCCGGTGTCCACGTCGGCGCCGGGGACGGCGAGCGCGGTGAGGTCGTCGGTGCCGCGCGGGTCACGGCCGAGGTGGGGGGCGGGGTGGACACGGTGGGTCTCCCGCCACTCGTCGAGCACCTTGCGCTGCTGGGCGACGGGTCCGGCCAGCCAGGTGTCCGCCACGTTCTCCGGCAGGACGCGGCTGGCGACCAGGAGGTCGGTGCGCAGGCCGCGCAGGGCGAGGCCGAGGGTCGCGGTGCGGACGGCGTCGGCGCCGGCGGGG
>NZ_JAOCQE010000446.1 GCF_025290915.1 Streptomyces sp. 15-116A
AGAGTGTGGTCGCGCTCGCCCTGCCGCGGTCGGCGGATCTGGTGACGGGTCTGCTGGCGGTTTTGAAGGCGGGTGGCGCGTATCTGCCGGTGGACCCGAAGTACCCGAGCCATCGTCTGGCGCACATTCTGGATGAGGCCGCGCCGGTCCTGGTGCTCACCGACACGGACACCGCGCCGGTGCTTCCCGAGCACGACCTTCCCGTACTCCTCACCGACGAGACGGACTTCGGCGGAGTGGAGCAGGACGCGCCCGCCGGACTCGGCGACCTCACCGACGCCGAACGCCTCGGCACGCTGCGCCCGGACGACCTGGCGTACGTGATGTACACGTCGGGTTCGTCGGGTGTGCCGAAGGGCGTGGCCATCACGCACCGGGGTGTCGTCAACGGCATCACGCACCTCGCCGGCCTGATCGATGCGGGGCCGGGCCGCAAGGCCCTGGCGAGCACGTCGGTGAACTTCGACGTCTCGGTGTTCGAGGTGTTCACCAGCCTCTGCCACGGCGGCACGATCGAGATCGTCGCCGACGTCCTGGAGCTGGCGGGACGCGGCGGCTGGGACGGGCACATCATCTCCACCGTCCCGTCGGCCTTCGCGGAGCTGCTCGACCAGATCTCCGCCACCACCCGCCCCGAGGTGCTGGTGTTCGCCGGCGAGGCGCTGCCGGCCGAGCTGGTCCGCCGGGCCCGTGCCGCCTTCCCCGGGGTGCGGATCGTCAACGCCTACGGCCAGACCGAGTCCTTCTACGCCACCTCCTTCACCGCCTCCGGCACCCCCGAGGCGCTCGGCATCGCCCCCGTCGGCACCCCGCTGGGCAACATGCGGGCGTACGTCCTCGGCCCCACCCTGCAGCCGGTACCCGAGGGTGTCACCGGCGAGCTGTACATCGGCGGCGAGATCGCGCGCGGCTACCGGGGCCGCCCCGGCATGACCGCCGAGCGGTTCCTCGCCGACCCCTACGGTCCGCCCGGCTCGCGCATGTACCGCACCGGCGACCTCGCCCGCTGGAACAGCAAAGGCGAACTGGAGTACGTCGGCCGAGCGGACACCCAGGTCAAGATCCGCGGCTTCCGCATCGAACCCGCGGAGATCGAGGCCGCGCTCACCGCGCACCCCGGCATCGCCCAGGCCGCCGTCGTCGTCCGCGAGCGGGGCGACATCAGGCAGCTCGTCGGCTACGCGGTGCCCGCCGCGCCGGACACCGTGGACACCGCCGAGCTGCGCGAGACGGTCGCCGCCCAGCTGCCCGAGTTCATGGTCCCGGCGGTCCTGATGCTCCTGGACCGGCTGCCGCTGATGCCCAACGGCAAACTGGACCGGGCCGCGCTGCCGGAGCCCGAGTTCACCACCGGCGGCTACCGCGCGCCGCGCACGACCGCCGAGGAGACCCTGGCCGGCCTGTTCGGCGAGGTGCTCGGCGTGGAGAAGGTCGGCATCGACGACGACTTCTTCGCCCTCGGCGGGCACTCCCTGCTCGCCACCCGCCTGATCAGCCGGATCCGCACCGTCCTCGGCGCGGAGATCCCCATCCGCACGGTGTTCTCCGCGCCCACGGTGGCCGAACTGGCCGGACACCTCTCGGCGGACATCGCCGTACGGCCGCCGCTGACCCGGGTCGAGGAGAGGCCCGAGCGGCTGCCGCTGTCCTTCGCGCAGCGCCGCTTGTGGTTCATCGACAAGTTCGAGGGCCCCTCGGCGACGTACAACATCCCGCTCAACCTGAGGCTGACCGGGGAGCTGGACGCGCCCGCGCTGGCCGCCGCGCTGAACGACGTGGTGGCCCGGCACGAGAGCCTGCGCACCGTCTACGAGGAGGACACCGCCGGCGTCCCGTACCAGCGGATCCTGCCGCCCGCCGAGGCCGTCCTGGACGTGCCCGTGGTCGACCTCACCGGCGGCGCCGAAGGCGCGCTCGAGGAGGCGATCGCCGAAGGCGCCCGGTACACCTTCGCGCTCGACCGCGAGATCCCACTGCGCGCCCGGATCCTGCGCACCGGCGAGCGCGAGCACGTCCTGTCGCTGCTGCTGCACCACATCGCCGGCGACGGCGAGTCGATGGCGCCGCTGATCCGCGAGGTGTCCGCCGCCTACGCGGCCCGCCGCGAGGGCCGCACGCCCGACCTGCCCGAGCTGCCCGTCCAGTACGCCGACTACGCCCTGTGGCAGCGCGAGCTGCTCGGCGAGGCCGACGACGAGGACGGGGTGCTCGCCGAGCAGTCCGCGTACTGGAAGAAGGAACTGGCCGGCATCCCGCAGCCGTTGCAGCTGCCCACCGACCGGCCGCGTCCGCCGCGAGCCGGCCACCACGGCGACATGATCGAGTTCCTGGTGGATCATGAACTCCTGGCTGCCGTCGAGGAGTTGGCCCGTACCCGCGACGTGACCGTGTCCATGGTGATGCAGTCGGTGCTCGCGGTCCTGCTGCACCAGCTCGGCGCGGGCGACGACATCCCGATCGGCTCGCCGATCGCGGGCCGCACCGACGACGCCGTGGACGGCCTGATCGGCTTCTTCGTCAACACCTGGGTGCTCCGCGCCGAACTGGCCGGCAACCCCACCTTCGACGAGCTGATCGCCCAGGTGCGCGAGAAGGCGCTCGGCGCCTACGCCAACCAGGACGCCCCGTTCGAGCGGCTGGTGGAGATCCTCAACCCGGACCGCTCCACCGCCTACCACCCGCTGTTCCAGACCATGTTCGCCTGGCAGAACTTCGCCCAGGCCGACCTGGAACTCCCGGGCTTGCGCGTGGAGTTCGTGCCGGTGGTCACGGGCACCGCCAAGTTCGACCTGTTCCTCAACCTCACCGAGGTCACCACCGAGGCCGGCCGCGAGGCCCAGGGCCTGATCGAGTACGCCACCGACCTGTTCGACCGGCCCACGGTCGAAGAGCTGGCGAACCGCTTCCTTCGCGCCCTGCGCGGGCTGGTCGCCGACCCGTCGGCGCCGGTGAAGCAGGTCGACGTGCTCTCGGCGGCCGAACGGGAACTGGTCCTGAGCGGCCACAACGCCACGGCGGTACCGGTCCCGGCGGTGACGGTGCCGGGCTTGTTCGAGCGGCAGGTCGTCCGGGACCCGGACGCGGTGGCGGTGGTGTGTGAGGGGACGGAGTTCTCCTACGGTGAGCTGAACGCGCGGGCGAATCGGCTGGCGCGTGAGCTGGTGGGTCGTGGGGTGGGGCCGGAGAGTGTGGTCGCGCTCGCCCTGCCGCGGTCGGCGGATCTGGTGACGGGT
>NZ_JAOCQE010000447.1 GCF_025290915.1 Streptomyces sp. 15-116A
GTCCGGCCGCCGGTCCTGCGTGGCTGGGAGCCACCGGTCACGGCGTACGGCCGGGGCCATCGCGGCGTCGATCTGGCGGCGCCGCCGGGGACGCCGGTACGGGCGGTGGCGGCGGGCCGGGTGTCCTTCGCGGGCCGCGTGGCCGGGAAGGGCGTGGTCTCGGTGGAGCTGTCCGGCACGGGCGATCCCCCGCTGCGGACGACCTACGAGCCGGTCCGGGCGTCGGTGCGCAAGGGCGACGAGGTGAGCGCCGGCGAGGTGATCGGGGTGGTGGAGCCCGGCGGCTCCCACTGCACGGCCCCCTGCGTCCACTGGGGCCTGCGCAGAGCCGACACCTACCTGAATCCCCTCAGCCTGCTGCCCCCGTGGCTGCTCCACAGGGGCCCTTCGAGACTCCTGCCGGTGCTGGGGGTCCCGGTACCGGGGTGACGTCGGGCGGGGTCAGCCCCGTACACCCCGCAGGGCCATCGACACCGCCGCTTCCGTGATCGTCTCGGGGTTCTCCGCCGCCCCCAGTTCGATGCGGCGGACCGCGGCGTCGACGATGCCCTGGAGGAGCATGGCCGCGAGGCGCGGCTGGTCGTGGCCCAGTTCGGCGAGGGCTTCGACGATCATCGCGATCAGGCCGCCGTGCGCCGCGCGGATCTTCTCCCGGGCGCCCGCGTCGAGTTCGCTCGCGGAGATGGCGACGACGGCCCGGTGCCGGCGGTCCCCGACCAGCGCGAGCTGTGCGCGGACGTACGCCTCGATCTTCGAGTCTGGGCCGTCCGCCGCGGCCATCGCCGCCTCGACCTCGGCCGCCCAGAGCGGGAAGTCGACCTCGCACAGCTCCTCGACGACCGCCGCCCGCGACCGGAAGTACTCGTACACGGACGAGCGCGCGAGCCCCGTGCGCTCGGCGAGGGCCGGGAAGGTCAGCGCCTCCGTACCGCCCTCGGACAGCAGGGAGCGTGCCGCGTCCAGCAGGGCGGCTCGCTGCATCGACCGGTGCTCGGCCACGGAGGCCGCTCGAATCCTTGGCACGTCAACCACTGTACGGACGCCCCACGCCCGGCGGGAGTCACTCTGCGGGAAACCGGGAGCCGCCGGCGCCGGCTCAGCGTCCGAAGCTCGCCAGTTTCGCCCGCAGCTGGAGCACGGACTTGGTGTGGATCTGGCTGACCCTGCTCTCGGTCACACCCAGCACATTGCCGATCTCGGCCAGGGTGAGCCCCTCGTAGTAGTACAGGGTCACCACGGTCTTCTCCCGCTCGGGCAGCGTGTTGATCGCCCGCGCCAGGAAGCGGCGCAGCTCACGGTCCTCGGCCACCTCCACCGGATTGTCGGCGGCGGTGTCCTCCAGCGTGTCCATCAGGCTCAGCCGGTCGCCGCCCTCCCCGCCGGCATGCAGCAGCTCCTCCAGGGCCACGACATTGGCGAGCGACAACTGGCTGAAAACCGCGTGCAGTTCGTCCACGGCGATGCCCATCTCGCGGGCGACCTCGCTCTCCGTGGGCGTGCGCCGCAGCCGCGCCTCCAGCGTCGCGTATGCCCGCTCCGCATTGCGCGCCTTCTGCCGCACCGAGCGAGGGATCCAGTCCAGCGCCCGCAGCTCGTCGATCATCGCGCCCCGGATCCGGGTGATCGCGTACGTCTCGAACTTGATCTCCCGGTCGACGTCGAACTTCTCGATCGCGTCGATCAGCCCGAACACCCCGGAGGAGACGAAGTCCGCCTGGTCGACATTGGGCGGCAGCCCCACACTGACCCGGCCCGCGACGTACTTCACCAGCGGCGAATAGTGCAGGATCAGCTGCTCGCGCAGCCGCTCGTCCCCCGTCTCCTTGTAGGACCGCCACAGCTCGTCGAGCGTCGAGGGAGCGGGCGGCCGCACGCTGCCACCGTCACGGGCGGCTGGGGGGAGCGCCGCCCGGTCGGACCCGGAGGTGTGCTGGGGCATTCGTCGCCTTGTGCCGTTCTGCTGTGGAGTGGTGCTGCCTGGGTGAGCTGTCTGTCTGATGTCGAGTTGCCTGTCCGTGTCGGGATCCTCGTGAGCGTAGCGTGACTACGGCGTCGCGGTGCGCGAAGAAGGAGGGCGGGAGCGTGCGCAGATACGTTCCGTGGGCCGCTCCGCAGGGGCACACCCGTCGCTCTGCGTGATCACCCGGGTGTCCCAACTGGCTTATTTTTCCAGGCGTGTCGGGATTCCCCCGGACGGCCGAACACGCTCCGTCAGCGCGCACCGGAATCACCGCGGACCGAGATCAGCGCCTGGCGTGTCAACTTCCAGCCGTCGTCGTGTCGTTCGACGTAACCAAGTGCTCGTAGTTCGTACAGTCTCGCGACCGCGTCGTCCCGTGAGGTGCCCGCGCCGCGCGCGATCTCGGCCACCGAGGCGGGTGTGCGGGCGGGCAGCGCGGCGAGCACCTGGCGGGCACCGGCCGGCAGCAGATCCCGGGGCAGCACGGGTCCGCGCCGCTGAGGGGCGAGCTCGCCCATGCCGCCGACCAGCTCGACGACCTCGGCGGCGTCGGTGACCAGCACGGCGTCCTGCCGCAGCAGCTCGTGCACTCCGGCGGAGAGTCCGCTGGTTGCCGGTCCCGGTACCCCCATCGTGTGACGTCCGAGGCGCTGGGCTGCCCTGGCGGTCACCAGCGAGCCGCTGCGGTGGGCGGCCTCGACGACGACGGTGCCGCGGGTGAGGGCGGCGATCACGCGGTTGCGGAGGATGAATCTGCTGGGCGTCGGGTGGTCGCCGGGCGGCAGTTCGCCGAGGACGAGTCCCTGGTCGGCGATCCTGTTGATCAGCGCGGTGTGCCCGCGCGGGTAGGGGCGGTCGACTCCGCAGGCGAGGACGGCGATGGTGGCGCCGTTCGCGCCGAGGGCTCCGCGGTGGGCGGCGCCGTCGACGCCGTAGGCGCCGCCGGAGACGACGACCCAGCCGCGTTCGGCGAGGCCGGCGGAGAGGGTGGCGGCCATGTGGGCGCCGTACTCGGTGCAGGCGCGGGCGCCGACGACGGCGACGGAGCGCAGCGCCCACATTCGCAGGTCGGCCGGCCCGCGCACCCACAGCCCGAGGGGCCGTGCGTCCCCGAGATCGTCGAGCTGCCGCGGCCACTCGACCGCCCCTGGCGCCACGAACCGCACCCCGGCCGCCCGTGCCACGGCGAGATCGCCTCTCGGGTCGGCCCGCTCGGCCCGAGCCACCAGCCCGTCCCACCGCTTCCGGCTCACCCCCCGC
>NZ_JAOCQE010000448.1 GCF_025290915.1 Streptomyces sp. 15-116A
TGCCTACCGCTGATCCCCGCGCCGCGCGCCCGAGGCGATGCCCGCAGGATCTCCCGTCGGCGCACGCCCGCGCCGCCCGCCCCCTCGCGCGCCGCGCCCCGGGCGCGGAGGCACCATGGACCCCATGAAGCTCACCAAGAAGTCGCACTCCTGTGTCCGGCTGGAGAAGGACGGCCGCGTGCTCGTGCTCGATCCCGGGTCGTTCAGCGAGGAGGACGCCGCGAGCGGCGCGGAGGCGATCCTGGTCACGCACGAGCATCCCGACCACTTCGACGAGGGGCGGCTGCGGGCCGCGCTGGAGGCCGACCCCGGCGTCGAGGTCTGGACGCTGAAGTCCGTCGCGGACCAGCTCGCCCCGGCGTTCCCCGGCCGGGTCCACACCGTCGGCCACGGCGACACCTTCTCCGCCGCCGGCTTCGACGTCCAGGTGCACGGCGAGCTGCACGCGGTGATCCACCCGGACATCCCTCGCGTCACCAACGTCGGCTATCTCGTCGACGGTGGCGCGCTCTTCCACCCCGGCGACGCCCTCACCGTCCCCGACCACCCGGTCGAGACGCTGCTGCTTCCCGTGATGGCCCCCTGGAGCAAGATCTGGGAGGTCATCGACTACGTCCGCGAGGTCCGCCCGCGGCGCGCCTACGACATCCACGACGCCCTGCTCACCGACCTCGCCCGCCCGATCTACGACCGCCAGATCGGCGCCCTCGGCGGCGCGGAGCACCTGCGGCTGGCCCCCGGAGTGTCGGCCGAACTCTGAGAAAGCCGCACGTCACGGGCGTCCGGCGGGCGGTGGTCGAGCGTTGTCGGACCCTCCGGGTAGGTTGTGGGACATGCGCATCGCTACCTGGAACGTGAACTCGATCACCGCCCGCCTGCCGAGGCTGCTCGCCTGGCTGGAGAGCAGCGGCACGGACGTCCTGTGCCTCCAGGAGGCCAAGGTCGCCGAGGAGCAGTTCCCGACGGAGCAACTGCGCGAGCTGGGCTACGAGTCGGCGGTCCACGCCACCGGCCGGTGGAACGGCGTGGCGGTGCTCTCCCGCGTCGGCATCGAGGAGGTCGTCAAGGGCCTGCCCGGCGACCCCGGTTACGACGGCTCGGTGGAGCCCCGCGCCATTTCCGCGACCTGCGGCCCGGTCCGCGTCTGGTCGGTGTACGTGCCCAACGGCCGTGAGGTGGACCACCCCCACTACGCCTACAAGCTCCAGTGGATCGAGGCGCTGAAGGCCGCCGTCGCCGGCGACGCCGCGGGCAGCCGCCCGTTCGCGGTGCTGGGCGACTACAACATCGCGCCGACCGACGACGACGTCTTCGACCGGGCCGCCTTCGAGGGGTCCACCCATGTCACCCCCGCCGAGCGCGCCGCCCTCGCCTCCCTGCGCGAGGCCGGCCTGTCCGATGTCGTCCCGCGCCCGCTGAAGTACGAGCACCCGTTCACGTACTGGGACTACCGCCAGCTCTGCTTCCCCAAGAACCGCGGCATGCGCATCGACCTGGTGTACGGCAACGAGCCCTTCGCGAAGGCCGTCAAGGACTCCTACGTCGACCGCGAGGAGCGCAAGGGCAAGGGCGCCTCGGACCACGCGCCGGTGGTGGTGGACCTGGAGGTGTAGCCGGTCCCGCTACGGCCGGCCCGTCAGCGCCCGCAGCTCCACCGACCGGGCCAGCGCCGCGTATCCCGCGTCGCCCGGATGCAGATGGTCCCCGCTGTCGTACGCGGGCAGCATCCGGGCCGGGTGCTCCGGGTCCCGCAGCACCGCGTCGAAGTCCAGTACGCCGTCGAAGACGCCCGAGGTGCGGATCCACGCGTTCACCGCGACCCGTCCCGCCTCCACGGCGGCCGTGCAGCGCGCCTCGCCCTCGCAGGGCAGCAGGGTCGCCCCCAGCATCCGCACCCCTCGCTCCCGGCCGCGCGCCGCGATCTCCCGCAGCCCCGCCACGACCTGCCCCGCCGACGCGCCCCACCGCAGATCGTTGACGCCCTCGAACACCACCGCCGTACGCACCGACGTCTGGGCGAGCACATCCCGGTCGAAGCGGTGCAGGGCGCTCACCCCGGCCGTGTCCGTGGACACCCCGTCCCCGGGATAGCGGTCCGACACCACACGGTTTCCGGAGATTCCCTGGTTGAGCACCCCATGGTGCGGGACCACATGCTGCGCGCGCAGCCGGTCGGTCAGCACATCGGTACAGCGCCGGTTCGCGTCCGGCGTGGAGCCCACCCCGTCGGTGATCGAGTTCCCGAGCACCACCACCGACCCGGGCCCACCCGCCACGTCCACCCCGGTCAGCAGCGGCCAATCGGTCAGGGCGGTCGTGTACGCGGCGGGGGAGCGGTCCGCCGTGTGGTCGCCCGGCCCGCTCAGATACGAGCGCTGCATCGCCCGCGCGTGCACCGGCGCCGCCCGCATCGTCCCCGGCAGATGGAAACTCACCAGCAGATCCGCGTCGGCCGGTACGTCGAAGGCCAGCGGATCGGTGTACGCCTGCGCCCCGGCCGGTACGACGATCCCCGCCCGGCCCCGGAAGGTCAGCCGCACCGGCGTGCCCCGCGCCCCGGCCCCCGCCGCCCGCGCCGCCACGGTCGCCCGCCCGATGCGCACCGGCCCCGCCGCGAAGGTGTTGTCGAACCGCAGCCGCACGCGCGGCCCGCCCACCGAGGTGTGCACCACCAGCCGCAGCGTACGGTCCGACCAGGGCCCCACGGGCCGGTACCCGGAGGTGGAGGCCGCCCAACTCCCCGTCCAGCCACGCGAGATGTCCCGTACCGACAGTGCGAACACATGAAGTCCGGGCGCTCGCGGCAGCCGTACCGAGACCACCGGCCGGCCGGGCCGCAGCGGCACCGTCCGCACGTACAGCCGTGCCCGTGCGGTGAGTTGACCGGCGGGCGTGTTGATGTGCGGCAGGGCGACGGCCTTCGTGGCGAGCGAACCGGTGCGCCAGTCGGGCACCGTGAGCCGATACGTGCTGCGGCTGCCGTCGGCGTGGACGACCGTCCCCGTCCCGGCGAGCTCCCGGCCCGCCGTGCCCGCCACCAGAAAGGCCAGCGCGTCCCCACTCCCGTCCACACGGACCCACTGCCCGTCGGCCCGCACGTTGTCCGGCTCGCCCGGCCGCCGCTGCGGCCAGGTCAGCCGGGCGCCCTGCACGGTGAGCGTCCGGCCCGGGGTCCAGCCCGCCGCCGCGAGATCCCGCGCCGACAGCGA
>NZ_JAOCQE010000449.1 GCF_025290915.1 Streptomyces sp. 15-116A
CTGCACGCCCCGGCCGCCGACTTCCACGCGGCGGCCGGCCGGCTCATGGAACGCCCGCTGGACCGCACCAGGCCGCCGTGGGAGGCCCACGTGCTGCCCGGGGAGGACGGTGTGTCGTTCGCCGTGCTGTTCAAGTTCCACCACGCCCTCGCCGACGGCCTGCGCGCCCTCACCCTCGCCGCCGCGCTGATGGACCCCATGGACCTGCCCCCGTCCCGGCCCCGCCCGGCCGAACCCGCGCGGGGGCTGCTGCCCGACGTGCGCAAGGTGCCCGAGCTGGTTCGCGGTGCCCTGTCCGACGCGGGCCGGGCCCTGGACATCGGCGCCTCCGTCGCCCGCTCCACCCTCGACGTGCGCACCTCGCCCGCGCTCGCCTGCGCATCCAGCGGCACGCGCCGCACCGCCGGCGTGGTGATCGACCTCGACGACGTGCACCGGATCCGCAAGAGCGTCGGCGGCACCGTCAACGACGTGCTGATCGCGGTCGTCGCCGGCGCCCTGCGCCGCTGGCTCGACGCACGCGGCGACGGCAGCGAGGGTGTCGCGCCGCGCGCCCTCATCCCCGTCTCCCGGCGCCGGCCGCGCACCGCCCACCCACAGGGCAACCGGCTCTCCGGGTACCTGATACGGCTCCCCGTCGACCAGCACGACCCGGTCGCCCGTCTGAAGTTCGTGCGCGCCGCCATGGACCGCAACAAGGACGCCGGGCCGGAGCGGGGTGCGGGGGCGGTCGCCCTGCTGGCCGATCATGTGCCGGCGCTGGGGCACCGGCTCGGCGGGCCGATCGTGGGGCAGGCGGCGCGTCTCTGGTTCGACGTGCTGGTCACCAGCGTGCCGTTGCCCGGCTTCGGGCTGAAGCTGGGGGGCAACCCGCTCGGGGCGGTCTTCCCGCTCGCCCCGCTGGCGCCGGGGCACTCGCTCGCGGTGGCGGTCTCGACGTATCGGGGGCGCGTGCACTACGGGCTGGTCGCCGATGGGGAGGCTGTCGCCGACCTTGATGTGCTGGCGGACGCCGTTGCTGAGGAGGTGGAGGCGCTGATCACCGCGTGTGAACCACGCTGAGCTGACCGGTACGCAGCTGCGGGCAGTCGTGCCTCCCCCAGTGCCTGAAGGGCCTGGGAGGTGCCCCCAGGGCGGCACGGGTGGGCGATGGGGGTCCCCCCGCTCATGGGGGTCCCCCCGCGCGAGCGAAGCCGAGCGTGGGGGAGAAGCCGAGAGTGGGGGAGGCACCCCGCAAGCGCGGGCAAGCGAGCCCACCCCCGGCCCGCCCCAACGCCGGTTTGCTGCTGCAGCCCGGCGCTCCGTACACTTCCCCGTTCGAAAGCGGGCGCGAACGGAGCGCCGCCAGGCAGAGCGGGAACGGCAGCGGCGATGACGGTGACACAGGACGGCCCCGAGGCCACGGACGCAGTGGTGTACGGGCCCGGCATCGACCCGGAGCGGCTCGCCGTCTGCCTCAGCGTGCTCGAGGAACTCGACCAGCTCGACGTCGACCACCCCGACGCCATCAAGGTCCGCCGGGCCACCTCGCACATCTACCGCACGGTCAAGCAGCGCCGCCGCCAGGAGCGCCGGGCCGCCAAGACCGCCCACGACAGGGCCGTCACCGAGGCCACCGCCACCGGCTCCGCCGAGCGCATCGACGACGAGACCGAGGGCATCCTGCCGTCCTCCCGCGTCGAGCCCGGCTCGATCGCGGGGATACTCCAGCGCCCCCGCTCCTGCTACGTCTGCAAGACCCGCTACGTCGAGGTCGACTACTTCTACCACCAGCTCTGCCAGAAGTGCGCCGCCGAGAACCGCGCCAAGCGCGACGCCCGCGCCGACCTCACCGGCAAGCGCGCGCTGCTCACCGGCGGCCGGGCCAAGATCGGCATGTACATCGCGCTCAGGCTGCTGCGGGACGGCGCACACACCACCATCACGACCCGGTTCCCCAAGGACGCCATCCGCCGCTTCAAGGCCATGGACGACTCCGCGGACTGGATCCACCGCCTGGAGGTCGTCGGCATCGACCTGCGCGACCCCGCCCAGGCCGTCGCCCTGGCCGACCAGGTCGCCGAGCATGGCCCGCTCGACATCCTGATCAACAACGCCACCCAGACCGTACGCCGCCTGCCGTCCGCGTACGCCGCTCTCGTCGAGGGCGAGAGCGCCCCGCTGCCGGCCGGTGAGCTGCCCGCCCACCACGTCATCGGCGCCTTCAACTCCGGCGCGGTCGACGGACTGACCGCGCTGCCGGCCGGCGTCAGCGGACTCGACGCGCAGCAGGTGGCCGACCTCGCCCTCGTCGCCGGCAACGCCAGTGTGGAGCGGCACCGGGACGGCACCGCCATCGACGCGGGCGGCCTGGTGCCGGACGTGGTCGACAGCAACACCTGGGTGCAGACCATCGAGCAGATCTCGCCGGTGGAGCTGCTGGAGACCCAGCTGTGCAACTACACGGCGCCCTTCATCCTGATCAGCAAGCTGCGCCCGGCCATGGCCGAGGCCGCGCGCCGGGCCTCCGCGGGGCGCGCCTACGTGGTCAACGTCTCGGCGATGGAGGGCGTGTTCGCGCGCGGCTACAAGGGCGCCGGCCACCCCAACACCAACGCGGCCAAGGCGGCCATGAACATGGTGACGCGGACCAGCGCGCAGGAGATGTTCGACACCGACCGCATCCTGATGACCTCGGTCGACACCGGCTGGATCACCGACGAGCGGCCCCACTTCGACAAGCTGCGCCTCGCCGAGGCCGGTTTCCACGCCCCGCTCGACCTGGTCGACGGCGCCGCCCGCGTCTACGACCCGATCGTGCGCGGCGAGGCGGGCGAGGACCTGTACGGCGTCTTCCTCAAGGACTACGCGCCCGGCAAGTGGTGACCGCCCCGACGACTCCGGTCGGCTGACACCGCGTCAGTCGACCGCGCCCAGCCGGGAGTTGCGGGTTGCCAGCAGCTCCAGCACGGTCCGCCAGTCCTCCAGGACCCCGGCGTCGAAGCAGGCGGTGCGGGCCTCCTCCTCCGCCGTGCGCAGGGTGAGCAGATCGTCGTCGGCCGGAAGGTCGTGCCGGGGCTGCCGGCGCACCAGGTCGGCGACGCGCTCGCCGAGCAACGACCGCACCGCGTCCGCCGCGCTGTCGGCGCGCTCCGCGGCCCCACCCGGAGCGC
>NZ_JAOCQE010000045.1 GCF_025290915.1 Streptomyces sp. 15-116A
GCAGCCGCCACCACCCTCAAGAAGCTCAACCTCACCACCCCCGCCAAGGTCTACCTCGTCCTCGACCGCTCCGCCTCCATGCGCCCGTACTACAAGAACGGCTCCGCCCAGGCCCTCGCGGAACAGACCCTCGCCCTCGCCGCCCACCTCGACCCCACCCCCACCCCCACCGTCAAGGTCGTCTTCTTCTCCACCGAACTCGACGGCACCGGCGACCTCACCCTCACCGACTTCGAGAACAAGATCGACACCCTGCACGCCGGCCTCGGCCGCATGGGCCGCACCAGCTACCACGCCGCCGTCCAGGAGGTCCTCGCCCTCCACGACAAGACGGACGACCCGAAGAACACCCCCGCCCTGGTGATCTTCCAGACGGACGGCGCCCCCGACGCGAAGACCCCCGCCACCCAGGCCCTCACCGAGGCCGCGAAGACCCACCCCTCGGTCTTCTTCTCCTTCGTCGCGTTCGGCGACCCCGAGCACAAGGCCTTCGACTACCTCCGCAAGCTCAAGACCCCGAACACGTCGTACTTCCTCGCCGGCGAGGAACCCCGCGAGCTGACGGACAAGGAGCTGTACGAGGGCGTACTGGCCGACTGGCGCCCGTAACCCCGGATCGCTCCCCGGCTCACACCCCCACGCCGCCCGCTTCTCACCCCACAAAACGAGCAGCGGGCGGCGTACCCGTGTCGGCTACGATTTCAAGGTTCCGTACAGACCGACCTGGGAGCAGCCCCCGATGGCTCGACACCTCATCACCAGCGCCCTTCCGTACATCAACGGGATCAAGCACCTGGGCAACATGGTGGGGTCCATGCTCCCGGCCGACGTGTACTCCCGCTACCTGCGCCAGCGCGGCCACGACGTCCTCTACATCTGCGCGACGGACGAGCACGGCACCCCCGCCGAGCTCGCCGCGAAGGAGCAGGGCATCCCGGTCGACGAGTTCTGCGCGCAGGCGCACGACGCGCAGAAGGCCATCTACGACGGCTTCTCCCTCGCCTTCGACTACTTCGGCCGCAGCAGCTCCCCGCAGAACCGCGAGATCACCCAGGAGATCGCCCGCGAGCTGAAGGCGAACGGCTTCATCGAGGAGCGCGCGATCCGCCAGGTGTACTCCAACACCGACGGCCGTTTCCTCCCCGACCGCTACATCATCGGCACCTGCCCGCACTGCGGCTACGACAAGGCCCGCGGCGACCAGTGCGAGAACTGCACCCGCGTCCTGGACCCGACCGACCTGATCGAGCCGCGCTCGGCGATCAGCGGCAGCAGCGACCTGGAGGTACGGGAGACGAAGCATCTCTTCCTCCTCCAGTCCGCCCTGGCCGGCGAGGTCGAGGCGTGGGTCGACGAGCGCGCCGAGAACTGGCCGGTGCTCGCCTCCTCCATCGCCCGCAAGTGGCTGACGGAGGGCCTGCACGACCGGGCGATCACCCGTGACCTGGACTGGGGCGTCCCCGTCCCGGCGGACACGTGGCCGGACCTCGCGGCCGAGGGCAAGGTCTTCTACGTGTGGTTCGACGCCCCGATCGAGTACATCGGCGCGACGAAGGAGTGGGCGGACCAGGACCCGGAGAACCGCGACTGGCGCTCGTGGTGGTGGGAGTCGGAGACCGACGTCCGCTACACGCAGTTCATGGGCAAGGACAACGTCCCGTTCCACAGCGTGATGTTCCCGGCGACCCTGCTGGGCACCCGCGCCCCGTGGAAGAAGGTCGACGTCATCAAGGCCTTCAACTGGCTGAACTACTACGGCGGCAAGTTCTCCACCTCGCAGCAGCGCGGCGTCTTCACGCACGACGCCCTGGAGATCCTGCCCGCCGACTACTGGCGTTACTTCATGATGGCGAACGCCCCCGAGTCGGACGACACGTCCTTCACCTGGGAGCACTTCACCGCCACGGTCAACAAGGACCTCGCCGACACCCTCGGCAACTTCGTCAACCGCGTGCTGTCCTTCTCCCGCAAGCGCTTCGGCGACGAGGTCCCGGCGGGCGCCGCGCCCGGCGAGGCGGAGGCGAAGCTGGGCGAGGAGATCGCCCGTCTCCTCGCCGAGTACGAGGAGCACATGGAGGCCATCCAGTTCCGCAAGGCCGCGGCGGCGCTGCGCGCCCTGTGGTCGGCGGGCAACTCCTACCTGGAGGAGAAGGCCCCCTGGCTGGAGATCAAGACCGACAAGGACGCCGCGGCCCTCACGCTCCGCACGGCGATGAACCTGATCCACCTCTACGCGGTGGTCTCGGAGCCCTTCATCCCGACCTCCTCGAAGGCGATGCGCCAGTCCTTCGCCCTGAAGAACGACACCGCCACCTGGATCACCCCGGACGAGGCCCGCTCCCTCACCACGATCCCGGCCGGCACCCCCTTCACGGTCCCCCCGGTCCTCTTCGCCAAGCTCACGGAGGACGACCTGGAGACGTACAAGGAGCGCTTCGGCGGCTCCGAGGAGTAGGCGCCCCGCTCTTGCCGCGGTTCCTCCCGCCCTGGATGATCGAGCCCGATCGTGATCGATCGATCCGAGACATCCCGTGGGGGGACCCTTCATGGCACTGTTCGGCAACGCTCACACCGTCGACCCGGGCAAGGCCCAGCAGGACTACGCGCGCCTGCTGGGTCACGGCGAGCAGGTGCACGCGGCGTATCTGCTGATCCGCGACACCATCCTCTTCACCGACCGCCGTCTGATCCTGGTCGACAAGCAGGGCATCACCGGCAAGAAGACCGAGTACCACTCGGTCCCGTACCGCAGCATCACCCACTTCTCCGTGGAGACGGCCGGCCACTTCGACCTCGACGCCGAGCTCAAGATCTGGATCTCGGGCACCCCGGCCCCGATCGAGAAGACCTTCACCAAGGGCGTCGACATCTACGAGGTCCAGGCCATCCTCACGCAGTTCGTGGCCCGGTGATCCGCGATGGCCAGAGACTCGATCGCGTACGGCCGTAGCCGAAGATCCCGCATGGCTGCCCTGGCCGCCGCGCTGCTCGCCGGCCTGCTCGGCGGTGCGCTGGCGCCCGTCGGCGCGCACGCGGCCGGGCACACCGAACCCGCCGACTTCAACGGTGACGGCTACCGCGACGCCGTCCTGCGCGTACCCGCCGCGACCGTCGGCGGGCGCGAGTCGGCCGGGGCCGTGATCGTCCTGTACGGCTCGGCCTCGGGCCTGTCGGCGAAGAACCGCGTTCTGCTCACCCAGGACTCGCCCGGGGTGCCGGGCGGGGCCGAGACGGGCGACTCTTTCGGCGCCTCCACCGCTTCGGCCGACCTCGACCGCGACGGCTACGCCGACCTCGTCGTCGGCGCACCCTACGAGGACCTTCCCGAGGGTGCGGACAAGGGGATGGTCACGATCCTCTGGGGCAGCCGCTCGGGGCTGGTGTCGGGGCGGACGCTCCCGACTCCTCCGGGGGACTTCGAGCGGTTCGGCCGTGACGTGGCCGCCGCGGGCAAGGAGTCGTCGTCGCGCAGCCTGGTGATCGTCGGCGGCTGGAACGACACCAAGACCTACCGCGGTTCGTTCACCCGGACCGGTGACTTCCCGACCGCCCTTGCCGGGAGCGTCAGTTGGTTCAGCTCCGTCGCCACGGGCGACATCGACCGGAACGGCCTGGCCGACACGGTGGCGGTGTCCGGTCGGATGGGTGGCCACACGGGCGGCCTGGTGTTCACGAACCCGGTGGACGCGGAAAGCCACCCGAGGCCCCAGTCCCAGGGGGACGCCCTCGTCGCCGCCATCGGTGATGTGAACGGCGACGGATACGGCGACGTCGTCGCCGGCGATCCCGACGAGCCCGAGCAGCGGGGGGTCGACGGGGAGCTGGGCGGGCGCGTCCTGATCTGGTACGGCGGCCCGAACGGCATCCCGAAGGACGCCGAGCCGACCGTGATCTCCCAGGACAGCCCGGGCGTTCCCGGCTCCGGGGAGAAGGGCGACGACTTCGGCGCGTCCGTCGTGGTCGCGGATCTCGACCGCGACGGCGTCGGCGACATCGTCGTGGGCTCGCCCCACGAGAAGCTGGGCGCTGTGCCGAGCGCGGGGATGGTCACCGTGATCCCCGGCAGACGCACCGGCACGCCGGGCGCCGGTGCCTACTCCTACACCCAGGACACCGAGGGTGTCCCGGGCGGCAGCGAGGCCGGTGACCGGTTCGGCACGACCCTCTCCGCGGGCGACGTCAACCGCGACGGCCGGCCCGAACTGATCGTCACCGCGAACGGGGAGAACAACTACGCGGGTGCGGCCTGGATCCTGCCCGGAGGCGCCACCCGGCCCGGCACGAACGGCAGCACGATGCTCACCACCTCCCAGTTCGGCCTCCCCGCCTCCGGTTGGCAACTGCTCGGCGGCGACGAACTGCCCCTCCTCTGAGAAGAGGTGCACCGGGAATGACCGCGCCCACCGCTGGGTTGGGCCCGGTATGACGATCACTTCCCGGAGCCAAGAAGTGCTGCGCTACACCGCGTTCTCGGACGACCCCGGCGGCGGCAACCCCGCCGGGGTCGTGCTCGACGCCACCGGTCTGCCGGACGAGGACATGCTGGCGATCGCCGCCGAGCTGGGCTACAGCGAGACCG
This sequence comes from Streptomyces sp. 15-116A, assembly GCF_025290915.1. GTDB lineage: Bacteria > Actinomycetota > Actinomycetes > Streptomycetales > Streptomycetaceae > Streptomyces. The sequence continues at coordinate 4,580 of NZ_JAOCQE010000045.1, forward strand.
CGTTTCTCACCCCGACCTGCGAGCCCGGACGGACCTTCATGGTGCGGTACTTCAGCCCCAAGGCCGAGGTCCCGTTCTGCGGGCATGCCACCGTCGCCTCGGCGATCGCGCTGGCCGAGCGGTCCGGGCCGGGGGAGATGGAGTTCCGGACGCCCGCGGGGATCGTCCCCGTGACGGTGACCGCCGAGGGCGACGGGACCCTGCGGGCCACGCTCACCAGCGTGGAGCCGCGCGTCGAGGACGTCGCCGACGCGGACGTCCGGGAGGCACTCGCCGCCCTCGACTGGCCCTCCTCCGACCTGGACCCCGCGCTGCCGCCCCGGATCGCCTTCGCCGGCGCCCGGCACCTCGTGCTGGCCGCCGCGACCCGCGAACGGCTGGCTGACCTGTCGTACGACTTCGACCGCCTCGAAGCGCTCATGCAGCGCTTGGACCTGACGACGGTTCAGCTGGTGTGGCGGGCCTCCGAGACGGTCTTCCACGTCCGTGACCCGTTCCCGGTCGGCGGTGTGGTCGAGGACCCGGCGACCGGCGCTGCGGCCGCCGCGTTCGGCGCGTACGCCCGTGAGCTGGGCCTGGTGCCCGAGGAGGCGGTCCTTACCCTGCACCAGGGCGAGGACATGGGCCGTCCGGGCGTCCTGACCGTCGAGCTGCGGGCCGGCGACCCGCGGGTGCGAGTCGGGGGCACGGGGACCCGTATCCCCGAATAGAGCCAAGGGGAGGGCCCGGAACACCGCCTGGTGTTCCGGGCCCTCCCCTTGCGTGCGACTACTTCGGCTGCGGCTTGCGCACCGACAGGTGCAGCTCCTTCAGCCGGGTCTCGTCCAGCTCCGTCGGCGCGCCCATCATCAGGTCCAGCGCGTTGCCGTTGAGCGGGAAGGCGATGGTCTCGCGGATGTTGGGCTCGTCGGCCAGCAGCATGACGATGCGGTCGACGCCGGGCGCGATGCCGCCGTGCGGCGGGGCGCCGAAGCGGAACGCGCGGAGCATGCCGGCGAACTTCTCCTCGACGGTCTCCCGGTCGTAGCCCGCGATCTCGAAGGCCTTGAGCATGATCTCCGGCTCGTGGTTCCGGATCGCGCCGGAGGACAGCTCGACGCCGTTGCAGACGATGTCGTACTGCCAGCCGAGGATGTCCAGCGGGTCCTGGGTCTGAAGGGCCTCCAGGCCGCCCTGCGGCATGGAGAACGGGTTGTGCGAGAAGTCGATCTTCCCGGTCTCCTCGTCCCGCTCGTACATCGGGAAGTCGACGATCCAGCAGAACCGGAAGACGTCCTCCTCGAAGTGCCCTGCACGCTTGGCGGCCTCGACCCGCACCGCGCCCATGATCTTCGAGACCTCGTCGAACTCGCCCGCGCCGAAGAACACCGCGTGACCGGCGGCCAGCGACAGGCGCTTGGTCAGCTCGGCGACGTTCGCCTCGGTGAGGAACTTCGCGATCGGGCCGGTCAGCGAGCCGTCCTCGCCGACGCGCACCCACGCCAGGCCCTTGGCGCCCTGGGAGACCGCGAAGTCGCCGAGCTGGTCGAAGAACTTGCGCGGCTGCCCGGCGACGTCCGGCACCGGCAGCGCGCGCACGTGCTTGCCGGCGAAGGCCTTGAACTCCGAGCCCTCGAAGATGTCGGTGATGTCGACGAGCTCCAGCTTGGCGCGCAGGTCCGGCTTGTCGGAGCCGTACTTCAGCATCGCCTCGCGGAACGGGATCCGCGGGAACGGGGAGGTGACGTGGCGGCCACCTCCGAACTCCTCGAACAGCTCGGTCATCAGCTGCTCGATCGGCTGGAAGACGTCCTCCTGCTCGACGAAGCTCATCTCGACGTCGAGCTGGTAGAACTCGCCGGGCGAGCGGTCGGCGCGGGCGTCCTCGTCGCGGAAGCAGGGCGCGATCTGGAAGTAGCGGTCGAAGCCGGAGATCATCAGCAGCTGCTTGAACTGCTGCGGGGCCTGCGGCAGCGCGTAGAACTTGCCCGGGTGCAGGCGGGAGGGGACCACGAAGTCGCGGGCGCCCTCGGGGGAGGTCGCGCTCAGGATCGGCGTGGCCAGCTCGTTGAAGCCGAGCGCCGACATCTTCTGGCGGATCGACGAGATCACCTGCGTGCGCAGCATGATGTTGCGGTGCATGCGCTCGCGGCGCAGGTCCAGGAAGCGGTACTCCAGGCGCCGCTCCTCGTTGACGCCGTCCTCGGTGTTGATGGTGAAGGGGAGCGGGGCGGCCTCGCCCAGCACCTCGACCTCGCCGACCTCGACCTCGACCTCGCCGGTCGGCAGGTCGGGGTTGATGTTCTCCGCGCCGCGCGAGACGACCTTGCCGTCGACGCGGACGACCGTCTCCTTGGAGAGCTTGTCCAGCGCCTCGTAGGCCTCGGTGCCGGGGCGGGCCACGAGCTGCGTGATGCCGTAGTGGTCGCGCAGATCGATGAAGAGGATGCCGCCCAGGTCGCGCCGATTGTGCAGCCAGCCACTCAGCCGGACGTCGGTGCCGACGTCAGAGGAGCGGAGCTCGCCGCAGGTGTGGGACCTGTACCGATGCATCGTCGTTCATCCAGTCTTCGCGGATCGGGGTCGTTGTTTCACGTGAAACTCCCCCAAGCCTACCGGCCGCCCCAAGATCGGCTCCCCACGGTGATCGAGGGGACGGGCATCCGGCAACGGTGGCACCGTTCGCGTCATTCTTCCTAAAGTGGGGCAATGCGCACTGGTGAGCCCCTGCCCTCGGTGGAGGACGTCCTCTCCCTTCTGGGCACCGGCCGGTGGCACTGGGACACCGCAACCGGGCTGGTCACGGTGGACGCCGTCGCTGCCCGGCTGCTCGGGCTGCCCGCCGAGGAGGTGACGCTGACCGAGGCGCAGGTGCGCGCCCGGCTGCATCCCGTCGACTGGAACGAGATCACCGGCGTGGTGCAGCTCGCCGTCGCCGAGGGCACGCTCGCCGAGGTCCGCATCCGGATCATGGACGACCGGGGGCACATCGTCCGCGTCGTCCGCAGCCGCTCCAAGCCCAGCTTCGACCACGGCCGCAAGGCCTACGTCCTGACCGGCACGCTCCAGGAGGTCACCGAGCCGACGCCGGGCACCCCCGCGGGCCGCAGCGCGGTCACCGGCGACTGGCGGCGCTCCAGGGAGGCCTTCCTGCTGGACGCGGGCCGCGCGCTCGCCGAAGCCCGGTCCACGCAGGAGGTGCTGCGGGTCGCGGCGAACCTGTCGATGCCGGGCTTCTCACCCGACGGCCTGGCGGTGTTCGGTGTCGAGGGCGAACGGCTGACGATCATCGGCCACCACGGGCACGAACCCGGTGACGAGGGCCCCTTCACCTACATGCCGCTGGACACGGACTACCCGGCCGCCGAGGTGGTCCGCACCGGCCGCGCGGTGTATCTGTCCTCCCCGGAGCAGTACAAGGCCCGCTACCCGCTCACCTGGCCGATGGCGCAGCGCTTCGGCCGGCAGTCCTGGGCTTTCCTGCCGCTGACGGTGGCCGGACGCCCCATGGGCGCGTGGATGGCCGCCTTCGCCTACCCCGTCGCGTTCACCCCCGACGAGCGGTCCGTGCTGACCACCGTGGCCCGGATGCTGGCGCAGGCCCTGACCCGGGCGGGCACCGCCGAGAGCGAGCGGGCCCTGACCGACGGCCTGCAGCGCACGATGCTGCCCAAGCTGGGCCCCCAGCGCATCCCCGGCATGAGCGTCGCCGCCCGCTACGTCCCCACCGGCGGCGGCCTCCAGGTCGGCGGCGACTGGTACGACGTGATCCCGCTGCCCAGCGGACGGTTCGCCCTGGTCATCGGAGACGTACAGGGACATGACGTGCGGGCGGCGGGGCTGATGGGCCAGCTGCGCATAGCCCTGCGCGCCTACGCCTCCGAGGGGCACCGGCCCGACGCCGTGCTCACCCGCGCTTCCCGCTTCCTGCACGGCATCGGCGAGGCCGACCCCAGCGAGCTGCGCTTCGCGACCTGCCTGTACGTCGAGGTCGACCCCACCACCGGCGTCCTGGAGGTGGCCCGCGCCGGGCACCCGGACCCGGTGATCCGCATGGCCGACGCGACCGTTCTGACCCGGCCCACGGCCGGCGGACTGCCGCTGGGCATCGACCCGGACGCCGACTACCCCACCACCCGGCTGATCCTCGAACCCGCCGAGACCATGCTGATCTGCACCGACGGGCTGATCGAGACCGGCGGCCACGACCTGGACACCGGGTGGACCCGCCTGCGCGGCATCCTCGAGGACCACAAGGGCAACCTGGAGGAGCTGGCCGACGCCCTGGTCCAGGCGGTGCACGGTCCCTCCTCGCACCACACCACCGGCCCGCTCGCCGACCGCCGCGAGGACGACATCGCCATGCTGCTGCTGTCCCGGCAGGGCGAGGGCTGCGGCTGCGGCGCCGAGACCGACACCGTACGGCCGCCGGTGCGCCGCACCATGCTCACGGTGGCGCAGGCCGAGCCCGAGCGGGTCGCCGTGGCCCGGCACCAGCTGCGCGAGCTGCTGCACGACTGGTCCTCGCCGGACCAGGTGGACTCGGCGGTGCTGTTGCTGTCGGAGCTGCTCACCAACGTCCTTGTGCACACCGACGCCGACGCCCTGCTGGTCGCGGAGGTCACCGGGGGCCGGGACGGCCGCCGCATGCGCATCGAGGTCACCGACTCCGGCGACGATCTGCCGCACCGCCGCAGACCGGGCGAGCTGGCCTCCTCCGGCCGCGGCCTGGTCCTGATCGAGCTCCTGGCGCACACCTGGGGCGTCGACCCGCGCGGCGAGGGCAAGAGCATCTGGTTCGAGCTGTACGAGACGGACGGCGACGGGGGGCACTCCGGCCACTCCGGCTGAACAGCCACGGCGGGACGGCGGCTACAGCGTCTTGCCGGGCCCCTCCGCCGCCGCGTACCGGTGGCGCAGCTCGTCCAGCACACCGAACGCCGCCGCCGTCAGCGGCACCGCCATCAGCATGCCGACGATCCCCGCCACCGCGGCCCCCGCCGCGATCGCCAGCATCACCACCGCCGGATGCATCTGCACGGTCCGGCTCTGGATCATCGGCTGGAGCACATGCCCCTCCAGCACCTGCACCGCGAGCACCACCCCGAGCGCCCACAGCGCGATCACGAAGCCCCGGTCGGCCAGCGCCACCAGCACCGCCACCGCCCCGGACAGGAACGCCCCCAGATACGGGATGTAGGCGCCGACGAAGACCAGCGCGCCGAGCCCCGCCGCGCCCGGCACGTCGAGGATCAGCAGCCCGACGGTGATGCAGGTCGCGTCGATCAGCGCGATGAAGGTCGTCCCGCGCATGAACCCCTCCACGGCGTGGAAGGCCCGCCGGGCCATGGCCACCACCATGTCGCCCGAGCTGCGCGGGACGAGGGAGCGCAGGACGCCGACGGCCCGGTCGGAGTCGCGCAGGAAGAAGAAGACGAGCAGCAGCGCCAGCACCGCCATGGCGAGCGTCTCGCCGACGACACTGACCCCGCTGATGACACCGGAGGCGGCCGTGCCGCCGAACTTGGACAGCAGCTCGCGCGAGCTGGACGCGAGGTCGTGGAGCGAGGTCCCGGCGGCCCCGAAGTGCTCCGCGAGGTCCTGCGCGGCGGTGCGCAGCGAGGCGACGATCTCGTCGCCGGACTCGATCAGCGCGGCCACCACGATGTAGACGGCCCCGCCGACCACGGCGACGACCGCGACACAGGTGAGCCCCGCCGCCAGGGACCGCCGCACGCCGACCCGCACCAGCCACCGGTGCAGCGGCCCGAGCAGCGCGGTCCCGAGCAGCGCGAGCAGCACGGGGATCACCGCGGGCCGGAACTCCACGCACAGCAGGATCCCGACGTAGACGACCCCGGAGGCGAGCAGGACGACGGCACACCAGGCGGCGAACCGCCGGACCGGTTCGGGCAGCAACGGCGAAAAGTCCTGCACACGCCCAGCCGATCATGACCGGCTGGGCGTGTCCTGCCCTGGCACCCCGCGTGGGTGACCGCCAGGGCGGGACCGCTCGGCGTTACGCCTCCTCGGGACCCTGCTCGGTCATCCCGTGCACGGCCGGGATCGTCCCGAGCCGGCCCTTCTGGAAGTCCTCGAAGGCCTGCATCAGCTCGTCCTTGGTGTTCATCACGAACGGGCCGTAGTGGGCCATCGGCTCACGGATCGGCCGGCCGCCGAGGAGGACGATCTCCAGGTCCGGGGTGTGGGAGTCCTGCTTCTCGTCCGCGCGGACGGTCAGCGACGACCCGGCGCCGAAGACGGCGGTCTGCCCCAGCTGAATCGGCCGCCGCTCGCTGCCGACCGCGCCCTTGCCCGCCAGCACGTACGCGAGCCCGTTGAAGTCCTCCCGCCAGGGCAGGGTGATCTCCGCGCCCGGCGCCAGCGTCGCGTGGATCATCGTGATCGGCGTGTGCGTGATGCCGGGACCGGCGTGGCCGTCCAGCTCACCGGCGATGACCCGCAGCAGCGCGCCGCCGTCGGGGCTGGTGAGCAACTGGACCGAGCCGCCCCGGATGTCCTGGTAGCGCGGCGCCATCATCTTGTCCTTGGCCGGCAGGTTCACCCACAGCTGGAGCCCGTGGAACAGCCCGCCGGACATCACCAGGTGCTCCGGCGGGGCCTCGATGTGCAGCAGGCCGGCGCCCGCGGTCATCCACTGGGTGTCGCCGTTGGTGATGGTGCCGCCACCGCCGTGCGAGTCCTGGTGGTCGAAGATCCCGTCGATGATGTAGGTGACGGTCTCGAAGCCGCGGTGCGGGTGCCAGGGCGTGCCCTTGGGCTCGCCCGGCGCGTAGTCCACCTCACCCATCTGGTCCATCATGATGAACGGGTCGAGATGGCGGTAGTTGATCCCCGCGAACGCCCGGCGCACCGGGAAGCCCTCGCCCTCGAAACCGCTCGGAGCGGTCGTGACGGCCAGCACGGGACGGGCCACGGCGTCGGCGGGTGCGGCCACGCGGGGCAGCGTCAACGGGTTCTCGACGGTCACTGCAGGCATGTCGGTACCTCCTCGGGTACGCCCACTTTAGTTGAGCGTTGAACTTCTTGTCACCCCCAACAGAGAGAGCCCGGAGGGCATTCCCTCCGGGCTCCACGTGACGGCGTCACAGCTCAGCCATACATCCGGCGCATCGCGAACTCCACCATCTGCTCGACCGCCTTCGCGTCGAACACCATCCGGTGCTCGCCCTCCATGTCGAGGACGAAGCCGTACCCGGTCGGCAGCAGGTCGATCACCTCGGCGCCGGTGATCACGAAGTACTTGGACTCCTTGCCCGCGTACCGCCGCAGCTCCTTGAGCGAGGTGAACATCGGGATCACCGGCTGCTGGGTGTTGTGCAGGGCGAGGAAACCGGGGTTGTCGCCGCGCGGGCAGTACACCTTCGACGTGGCGAAGATCTGCTGGAAGTCCTCCGCGGCCATCTGCCCGGTGGTGAACGCGCGCACCGCGTCGGCGAGCGAGGGCGCGGACGGCTCCGGGTACAGCGGCGGCTGCTGTCCGTACCCGCCCGGCATCTGCTGCTGCGGCGGGACGTAGCCCTGCTGTGCCCCTACGTTCTGGTCGTAGCCGTACATGCCCCACAGACTACTGACCCGCCGGAGGACCGAGAGGGCTGAGTCACAGATGTCCGGATCGGGGTTGCTTCTTATTACCGACGGGTAGCATCATCGTAGCTACTGATTGGTACGTGAACTAGTGCGAGGATTCAGTGCCTCGCCGATCTCTCTAACGGAGCCGTCGCCATGGGGCACTACAAGTCGAATCTCCGCGACATCGAGTTCAACCTCTTCGAAGTACTGGGGCGCGACAAGCTGTACGGCACCGGCCCGTTCGAGGAGATGGACGTCGAGACCGCCAAGAGCATCCTCGAGGAGCTCACCCGCCTCGCGGAGAACGAGCTGGCCGAGTCCTTCGCCGACGCCGACCGCAACCCCCCGGTCTTCGACCCCGAGACGAACACCGCCCCGGTCCCCGAGTCCTTCAAGAAGAGCTACCAGGCCTTCATGGACTCCGAGTACTGGCGCCTGGGCCTGCCCGAGGCCATCGGCGGCACGACGGCTCCCCCCTCGCTGATCTGGTCGTACGCGGAGCTGATCCTCGGCGCCAACCCGGCCGTGTGGATGTACTCCTCCGGCCCGGCCTTCGCCGGAATCCTCTACGACGAGGGCAACGACGTCCAGAAGAAGATCGCGCAGATCGCGGTGGACAAGCAGTGGGGCTCCACCATGGTCCTCACCGAGCCGGACGCCGGTTCGGACGTGGGCGCCGGCCGCACCAAGGCCGTGCAGCAGGAGGACGGCTCCTGGCACATCGAGGGCGTGAAGCGCTTCATCACCTCCGGTGAGCACGACATGTCGGAGAACATCCTCCACTACGTGCTCGCCCGCCCCGAGGGCGCAGGTCCCGGCACCAAGGGCCTGTCCCTCTTCCTCGTCCCGAAGTACCTCTTCGACTTCGAGACCGGCGAGCTCGGCGAGCGCAACGGCGTCTACGCCACCAACGTCGAGCACAAGATGGGCCTGAAGGCCTCCAACACCTGCGAGATGACGTTCGGCGACCAGCACCCCGCCAAGGGCTGGCTGATCGGTGACAAGCACGACGGCATCCGCCAGATGTTCCGCATCATCGAGTTCGCCCGCATGATGGTCGGCACGAAGGCGATCTCCACGCTGTCGACGGGCTACCTCAACGCGCTGGAGTACGCCAAGGAGCGCGTCCAGGGCCCCGACCTGGCGAACTTCATGGACAAGACCGCGCCCAAGGTCACCATCACGCACCACCCGGACGTGCGCCGCTCGCTGATGACGCAGAAGGCGTACGCGGAGGGCATGCGCGCGCTCGTCCTCTACACGGCCTCGATCCAGGACGCGATCGCGGTCAAGGAGGCCGCGGGCGAGGACGCCACGACCGAGCACGCGCTGAACGACCTGCTCCTGCCGATCGTCAAGGGCTACGGCTCCGAGAAGGGCTACGAGCAGCTCGCCCAGTCGCTGCAGACCTTCGGCGGCTCCGGCTTCCTGCAGGAGTACCCGATCGAGCAGTACATCCGGGACTCCAAGATCGACACCCTGTACGAGGGCACCACGGCGATCCAGGGCCAGGACTACTTCTTCCGGAAGATCGTCCGCAACCAGGGCGCCGCGCTGAACTCGCTCGCCGAGGACATCAAGAAGTTCCTGGCCATCAACACCGGCGGCGAGGAGCTGGCGACCGCCCGCGAGCACCTCGCCAAGGCCGCCGTCGAGCTGGAGGCCATCGTGGGCCTGATGCTGACCGACCTCGCGGCGACCGAGCAGGACGTCAAGAACATCTACAAGGTGGGCCTGAACACCACCCGCCTGCTGATGGCCTCCGGTGACGTGATCGTCGGCTACCTGCTGCTCAAGGGCGCCGCGGTCGCCGCCGAGAAGCTGCCGACGGCCACCGGCAAGGACAAGGCCTTCTACACCGGCAAGATCGCCGCGGCGAAGTTCTTCGCGGCGAACGTCCTGCCCGGCGTCACCCTGGCCCGCAAGGTCGCCGAGGGCGTCGAGCTGGACCTGATGGAGCTGGACGAGGCGGCGTTCTAGTCCTTCCCTCCCCGGCCTCACGAGGGCCCGCTTCCCCTTGCCGGGAAGCGGGCCCTCGTCCGTCGTCAACCCGAGCTCATCCGTCGTTAAGGTGAACCCCATGAGCGCACCCTCCCGCTTCGACCGCGGCCACACCGACGACCTGATGACCTTCCTCGCGGCGAGCCCCACGCCGTACCACGCCGTGGCGAACGCCGCCGAGCGGCTGGAGAAGGCCGGCTTCAAGCAGGTCGCGGAGACGGACGCCTGGGACGGGACGAGCGGCGGCAAGTACGTGCTGCGCGGCGGCGCGATCATCGCCTGGTACGTCCCCGAGGGCGCGGCCCCCCACACGCCGTTCCGGATCGTCGGCGCCCACACCGACTCCCCCAACCTGCGCGTGAAGCCGCGGCCCGACAGCGGGGCGCACGGCTGGCGCCAGGTCGCCGTGGAGATCTACGGCGGCCCGCTGCTGAACTCCTGGCTCGACCGCGACCTGGGCCTGGCCGGCCGCCTGACCCTGCGCGACGGCTCGACCCGCCTGGTGAACGTCGACCGCCCGCTGCTGCGGGTCCCGCAGCTCGCGATCCACCTGGACCGCTCGGTGACGGCGGAGGGCCTCAAGCTCGACAAGCAGCGTCACATGCAGCCGGTGTGGGGCCTCGGCGACGACGTCACCGACGGCGACCTGATCGCCTTCCTGGAGGAGACGGCCGGCATCCCGTCCGGCGAGGTCACCGGCTGGGACCTGATGGTGCACTCCGTGGAGCCGCCGGCGTACCTCGGCCGCGACCGCGAGCTGGTGGCGGGCCCGCGCATGGACAACCTGCTCTCCGTCCACGCCGGCACGGCGGCGCTGGCGGCAGCGGCGGCCGGCCCGGACCTGCGGTACATCCCGGTGCTCGCCGCCTTCGACCACGAGGAGAACGGCTCCCAGTCGGACACCGGCGCGGACGGCCCGCTGCTGGGCGGCGTGCTGGAGCGCTCGGTGTTCGCGCGCGGAGGGTCGTACGAGGACCGCGCTCGCGCCTTCGCGGCGACCGTCTGCCTGTCCTCCGACACGGGCCACGCGGTCCACCCCAACTACGCGGAGCGGCACGACCCGACGCACCACCCGCGCATCGACGGCGGCCCAATCCTCAAGGTCAACGTCAACAACCGCTACGCCACGGACGGTTCGGGCCGCGCGGTGTTCGCCGCCGCGTGCGAGAAGGCCGGCGTGCCCTTCCAGTCGTTCGTCTCCAACAACGCGATGCCCTGCGGCACGACGATCGGCCCGATCACGGCGGCCCGGCACGGCATCCGCACGGTGGACATCGGCGTGGCGATCCTCTCCATGCACAGCGCCCGCGAACTGTGCGGCGCCCAGGACCCGTTCCTGCTGGCAGCCGCCCTGACCGCGTTCCTGGAGGGATAGTCAACTCCGGGGCGCGGCATGAGTGCTGACCCTCCGGGTACCCGGTGTCCACCGGAACGACCGGACAGGAAGGCGTGACTCATGGGCCTCGGCGGATGCATCATCCTCATCGCGGTGGGAGCCATCCTCACCTTCGCGACCGACTGGGACATGCAGGGAGTCAACCTGGACCTGGTCGGCATCATCTTCATGATCGTCGGCCTGATCGGCGTGGCGACGTTCAGCAGCATCGCCCGCCGCAGGCGCGTGGTGGTCCCCCCGACGGCCCCCATGGTCGACGACCCGGCCAACCCGCACCGCAGGGACGGCTACTCCAACGGCTACGGAGCGTGAGCCGCCCGCGGCTGGAGGGATGCCGCACGGCACCGGCCAAGGGGGGCCCACCCGTGTCGGTGAGCCCCCCTGTTCATCCCGCTGTTCAGAGCTTGCCGAAGCCGTAGCTCAGGAGCTTCTTCGCGTCCGCCTCGCGCTGGGAGGCCGACGACGACGCCAGCACCGTGCCGATGACCGTCTTGCCGTTGCGCGTGGCGGCGAAGACCAGGCAGTACTTGGCCTCCGGGCCGGAGCCCGTCTTCACGCCGATCGTGCCGCTGTAGTTGCTCAGCAGCGTGTTCGTGTTGGTCCACGGGGCCATCGTGCGGGTGCTGCCCGTCTTGGTGATGGTCTTCGCCGTGTACTTCTTCGTCTTGACGATCGAGCGGAAGGTCGAGCTCTTCATCGCGCTGCTGGCGATTTTCGTCAGATCGCGCGGCGTCGAGTAGTTGCTGCCCTTGCCGATGCCGTCGAAGGAGTCGAAGTGGGTGTTCTTCAGGCCCAGCTTCTTCGCCTCGGCGTTCATCTTCCCGATGAACGACTTCACGCGCGCCGAACGCGTCGAGCCCGTGCCGAACTTGTCCGCGAGCGCGTACGCGGCGTCGCAGCCCGACGGCAGCATGAGCCCGTAGAGCAGCTGGCGCACGGTGACCTTGTCGCCGACGATCAGGCGCGCGGACGAGGCGTTGTTCTTCACGATGTAGTCGCTGTACGCCATCTGGATCGTGACCTTGGCGTCCAGGTTCAGGTTCTTCTGCGCGAGCACGACCTTCGCGGTCATGATCTTCGTCGTCGAACCGGTCGAGCGGCGCGTGTCCGCGGCCTTGGTGTACAGCGACGTGCCGCTCGCGTTGTTCATCACGTAGCCGCCCTTGGCGACGATCGTGGGCGCCTTCGCGGCGGCCTGCGCCGGCGCCGCGTACAGGGCACCGGAGGCGAGCACGGCGCCGGTGGTCACGGCGACGCCGACGGCTCTGGTGAGGCGGATGCCCAAAATGCCGTTCTTCAAGTGAAATACCCCGATTACCGTGAATGGCCGTGCTGTGCGGCCGAGTTGAGGACGGCCACGCATACAAGGGCCGCATGTATCCGACGCACACCTGCGGTGGATGGTTGTGCGACGCGACGGACGGATTTCAGCGAGCGCTCTCCGCGGGCGCCGTACGGGCCCGTCCCGCGTCCGCATCATGGACGGATACAACCACGCGTACGTGTTGTATCTATCCTGTCGGCATGAGCCTGGCCGCCGTGAGACAACCGCCCGCCGCCGACCGCGTCTACACCCACGTCAAACAGGGCGTCCTGGAACGCCGTTACGAGGGCGGCACCCTCCTCACCGAGGGCGAGCTGGCCGAGGCCGTCGGGGTCTCGCGCACCCCCGTGCGCGAAGCGCTCCTGCGGCTCGAGGTCGAGGGCCTGATCCGGCTCTACCCGAAGAAGGGCGCCCTCGTCCTGCCCGTCTCCGCGCAGGAGATCGCCGATGTCGTCGAGACCCGGCTGCTGGTCGAGGAGCACGCGGCGCGCAAGGCGGTCCCCGCACCGCCCGGCCTCATCGAACGGCTGGAGGGCCTGCTCGCCCGGCAGAAGGAGCAGGCCGCCGCCGGCGACCTCGCCGGAGCCTCCGTCACCGACCGCTGCTTCCACGCCGAGATCGTGCGCAGCGGCGGCAACGAGATCCTCTCCCGCCTCTACGACCAGCTCCGCGACCGCCAACTGCGCATGGGCGTCGCCGTGATGCACTCCCACCCCGACCGGATCGCCAAGACCCTCGTCGAACACGAGGAGATCCTCCAGGCGCTGCGCGACGGCGACGCGGAGGCGGCCGTCGCGGTCGTGCACCGGCACGTCGGCTGGTTCTCCCATCTGGCGCGGGGGGAGGTGCGATGAGCAGCGCGGGTTCCACCGGGGTCCTGCCCGGTGATCCCCCGGGCGGACGGCGTGCCCTCGCGGTGTGGGGCATCGGCGTCTCGGTCTACTTCGTCGCCGTCATCTTCCGTACGTCCCTGGGCGTGGCCGGGCTGGACGCCGCCGACCGTTTCGACGTCAACGCCTCCGCCCTGTCGACGTTCTCGATCCTCCAGCTGCTGGTGTACGCGGGCATGCAGATACCCGTGGGCCTGCTCGTCGACCGGCTCGGCACGAAGAAGGTGCTGGGCATCGGCGTCGTGCTGTTCACGGTCGGTCAGCTCGGCTTCGCGCTGTCGCCGTCGTACGGCATGGCGCTCGCCTCGCGTGCGCTGCTCGGCTGCGGCGACGCGATGACGTTCATCAGCGTGCTGCGGCTGGGCACGCGCTGGTTCCCGGCGCGGCGCGGGCCGCTGGTCGCGCAGATGGCGGGGCTGGTGGGCATGGCGGGCAACCTCGTGTCCACGCTCGTGCTGGCCCGGCTGCTGCACGGCGTCGGCTGGACCGCGGCGTTCGCGGGCAGCTCGCTCGCGGGCGTCGTGGTGTTCGTGCTGCTCCTGCTGTTCCTGAGGGACCACCCCGAGGGACACGAACCCGAGCCCGTCGGGCACCAGGGCGTCGCGTACGTACGGCGGCAGATCGCGGCGTCGTGGCGGGAGCCGGGTACGCGGCTGGGGCTGTGGGTGCACTTCACCACCCAGTTCCCGGCGATGGTGTTCCTGCTGCTGTGGGGCATGCCGTTCCTGGTCGAGGCGCAGGGGCAGTCCCGGGCGACGGCCGGTGAACTGCTGACGCTGGTGGTGCTGTCCAACATGGTCGTCGGCCTGGTCTACGGGCAGGTCGTGGCCCGGCACCACGGGGCGCGGCTGCCGCTTGCGCTGGGGACGGTGGGTGCGACGGCGCTGCTGTGGGGGACCACGCTCGCGTATCCGGGGGATACGGCGCCGATGTGGCTGCTGGTGGTGCTGTGCGTGGTGCTGGGGGCGTGCGGACCGGCGTCGATGATCGGTTTCGACTTCGCCCGCCCGGCGAACCCGCCGGAGCGGCAGGGCACGGCGTCCGGGATCACCAACATGGGCGGGTTCGTCGCCTCCATGACCACCCTGTTCGCGATCGGGGTGCTGCTGGACGCCACGGGGGACGACTATGTCGTCGCCTTCTCCTCGGTGTTCGTGCTGCAGGTGCTCGGCGTCAGCCAGATCCTGCGCCTGCGCAGGCGGGCGGCGCGCAGGGAGGAACGTCTGGTCGCGAGCCGCGTGGAGACGGTGCACGTTCCGGCGTAGCCGCCGAGCGGTGACTCATCGGCTGTCCGTCGACTTGTCGGGCACGCCGCGACCGGCCCTTGGCACACGGGGCCCGCCTCGACACACAGGGCCGGCCTCGACCGGCCGAACACTCCGGGCCCGCCTCGGCCGGCAGGCGGCCGAGGCGGCAGGTGGCGTGGGCGGCGGCAGGTGGCATGGGCGGCATGGGCGGCATGGGGTCGGCCCGCCCCCGGCCCGGAGGAGCCGTAGGGCACCGAGCGCCGCGCCCTACTTCGTCACCGTGAAATTCCGCAGGATCGCCGCCGCCAGGCCCGTGTCGCCCTCCGTCTTCACGTGGTCCGTCACCGCGTCCGGGGTCACGCGGCCGCAGGCCAGGCGGAGGTAGGTCTCCCAGTCGAGGGTGAGGGTGACGGCGGGGCCCAGGGCGGGGGCGGTCTCCAGCGTGCCGCGGCCCTGGATGTCGACGCGGATCGTGCGCAGGAACTCGACGGGGCCGTGCACGTCGACGACCACGGCAGAGCTGCGCGGCGCCTGCGCCTTCTCCGCCACCACGTGGGGCAGCTCGTCGAGCAGCACGTCACGGGCGATGTACGCGCCGGGCGAGTCCAGGTTGCCGGGGCGGCCGAGTGCGCTGCGCAGGTCCTGTTCGTGCGCCCACACGTCGAAGGCGTGCCGGCGCATCGACTCCTCCAGCGTCAGCTCCGTGCCGAGCGGGCCGCGCACCTTGGTGCCCGGGTCGCGCGACTCGTTCCGCAGCTGGCGGTTGCGGCGGATGATCGTGTACTCGAGCTCGGCGGTCATCTCCGGCGCCGTGTGGTGGCGGCGGACGTCGACCTGCATCTCCATGTAGCGCTGGTGGTCGTTCGTGACGTGGAACAGGTCGCGCGGCAGCGTGTGGATGGGGCGGGGGTCGCCGAGCATCTCGCAGTCGAGCCCGATGACGTGAGAGACGATGTCGCGCACCGACCAGCCCGGGCACGGGGTCCGCCGGTTCCAGTCGGCCTCCGGGAGCGGCTGCACCAGCTCGGATATCGCTTCGATGGAGTGGGTCCAGGCGTCGGCGTAGGGCTGGAGGGTGGGATGCAGACTCACGGAACTTGGACCCCTCGGCGGTCGGTACACGGGCAGGTTGTGGCGGCGGTGCCAGTGGGCGGTGGCTGCACTGCGGGTGTCTCGGGAGGCTAAGTTACGCTGCGGAGAGGCACCCCGGCAGTGCTTTCGTGTGACGATCGTAGGCCCGTGTGGACGGGTCGAATGCCAGGACGGTGGTAGTGTGCGCGCTTCCTTGCTCCAAGTCGCCGTGAACGAGGACGAATCGGTCGAAGCGCGTCGGCTTCGGGTCGCCGGGATGGTACGTGATCAGGCCGGAGCCGATCTCGTCGTGCTGCCGGAGCTGTGGACCACCGGCGCGTTCGCCTACGAGGCGTTCGGGAGCGAGGCCGAGCCCCTCGAGGGTCCCACCTACGAGGCGATGGCCAAGGCCGCGAGCGACGCGGGCGTGTGGCTGCACGCGGGGTCCATCCCCGAGCGCGACCCGGACGGGCCCCTCTACAACACCTCTCTCGTCTTCTCCCCCTCCGGTGATCTGGCCGCCGCCTACCGCAAGATCCACCGCTTCGGCTTCGACAAGGGCGAGGCCGTGCTGATGGGTGCGGGCGACGAGCTGGTGACGGTGCGTCTGCCGGGAACCACGCTGGGCGTGGCCACCTGTTACGACCTCCGTTTCCCCGAACTCTTCCGCGGTCTCGTGGACGCCGGTGCCGAGACCTTCGTGGTGCCGGCGGGCTGGCCGGAGCGCCGACGGTCCCACTGGACGCTGCTGGCTCAGGCACGGGCGGTGGAGAACCAGTCGTTCGTCCTCGCGTGTGGAACGGCCGGGACACACGCCGGGGTTCCCCAGGCGGGTCACTCGATCGTGGTCGATCCCTGGGGCGAGATCCTGGCGCAGGCGGGCCCCGACGAGCAGACCCTGACGGTCGACTTCGACCCGACGACGGTCACATCCACCCGCGACCGCTTCCCCGCCCTGAAGGACCGAGTCCTGGGCCTGGAGCCCCCGCGCCGCTAGACCGCCGGGGCTGACGGGCAAACGTGGCTGAGGAGGCCGAAGGAGCTAGTGCCGCGGCACTAGTCGTCCCCGTCCTTCTCCGCGAGGTGGACCACGCACACCGCCACGGCGATCAGCAGGGCCGGGTCGGCGTCGTCGCGTACGACGTCCACGCCGTAGGTGTCGCGGATGCTCAGCCACCGGCGGGAGATCACCGCGAGCAGCTCGCCGTCGTACTCGACCGCGAACTCCCGGTCGAGGATCTTGCCGCTGACGTCGAGCTCGGTGCCGTCGACGAGGGACACGCGGTAGTGGTTGCGCAGCAGGGAGAGCCGTTTGCGGCGGATCTGCGCCAGCGGCTCACCGTCGCGCTCGATCACCATGGTGTCCCGCAGGGCGAGCATCTTCTGGTGGATGTCGATCAGGACGCGGCCCTGGGCGTCCTTCAGCTCGAAGGTGTCCCGCAGGCGCATGGCCTTGCCGTCGACGAGGTAGACCTTGTTGCCGTGGTCGTCCTCGATCCAGTAGTCCTCACCGATGCCGAGGAGCCGGTCGCGTACCAGGAATCTCATGGAACCAGGGCTTCCCCGGCACCCGCTCCGAAACGCCGCCGATAGGCCGACGGGCTGAGTCCCGTCTCCCGCCGCAGCCGGGCCCGCAGGTTCGCCGCGGTGCCCAGCCCGCTGCGCGCCGCCACCACGTCGAGCCGGGTCTCGCCGCGCTCGATGAGCCGGCACGCCAGCGCCACCCGCTCTCCGATCAGCCAGGCGAGCGGCGTCGTACCGAGCTGGGCGCGGAACCGCCGATGCAGCGTCGCCGGGCTCACCGCCGCCCGCACCGCCAGATCCGCCACCGTCAGCGGCTCGCCCAGCCGCTCCTGCGCCCAGGCCAGCAGCGGCCCCAGCGACTCGTCGGCCACCCGCGGCACCGGCCGCTCGACGAACTGCCGCTGCCCGCCGTCCCGGTGCGCGGCGAACACCAGGCGCCGGGAGACGGCGTTGGCGATCTCGGCGCCGTGATCGCGCCGCCAGATGTGCAGGCCGAGGTCGAGGGCGGCGGAGCTGCCCGCGGCGGTGAGGACGTCGCCCTCGTCCACGAACAGGACATCGGGCTCCAGGTGCACGCGCGGGTGCAGCTCGCGGAAGCAGTCCGCCCACATCCAGTGGGTGGTGGCACGGCGGCCGTCGAGCAGCCCGGCCTCGGCGAGCGCGAAGGTGCCGGTGCAGAAGCTGACGACGCGTGCGCCACGCGCGTGCGTGCGGCGGATCGCGTCGAGGACGGTCTCTGTGCGGGGCACGACGTTGTCCGGCCGCCCCGGGACGACGAGAGTGTCCGCGTCGTCCACGGCGTCCAGCCCCGGCACCCCGGTCATCGTGAAGAAGCGGTGGTTCATCGGCACCTCGGGCGTGGGCGTGCACAGCGTCACCTCGTACGGCACGTACGGCAGCCCCAGCTCGGGCCGGGGCAGCCCGAACAGCTCGGTGGCGACCCCGACCTCGAACGGATTGGTGCCCTCGTCGACGATCACGGCGACCCGGTGGGGACGCGGCGACTGAGAGGATCCTTGCGGCATGTGCGGTTTCTAGCACTGGTACGGCGCCGGCGCACTGCCGACGATGAGGACATGACCCAGGAATCGCACGTCTCTCAGGAACCGATCTCCCTCGACCGCGCGCTCGCCTCCTTCACGGACCAGTGGAGCCCGCGCATCGTCACCACCGTCAACGACTACGACGTCCGCATCGCCAAGGTGGAGGGCGACCACCTCTGGCACGTGCACGACGACACCGACGAGTTCTTCCTGGTCCTGGACGGCGAGCTGCACATCGGCCTGCGCGAACCGGCCGGCGAACGCACGGTCGTCCTGCCGAAGGGCTCGGTCTTCACCGTCCCGCGAGGCACCGAGCACAAGCCCTACGCCCCCGTCCCCACGGCGATCCTCCTCCTCGAACCGACGGGCACCCTCACCGTCGGCGACCGCCACGACGAGGTCCCGGACCACGTGGACGCGACGACGGGCCACGCGCTGACCTGAACGTTTCCCCAGCACTCGAACGAGTGAATGCCCCCGCATATGCCAGGAGCACCGACTC
Organism: Streptomyces sp. 15-116A; assembly: GCF_025290915.1. Taxonomy (GTDB): domain Bacteria; phylum Actinomycetota; class Actinomycetes; order Streptomycetales; family Streptomycetaceae; genus Streptomyces. The sequence continues at coordinate 23,150 of NZ_JAOCQE010000045.1, forward strand.
TGTGCGCCCTAGCTTGCGCTCATGGTCACCTCCACACACGAGGCCTCCCACCGGCTCTTCCAGGACCCTCCGGAGGCCCTCGCACCGGTCTTCGAGGCATTGGGGCTGCCACCGCCGTCGAAGGACGACTTCGGCGAACTCTCCCCCGACGCCACCGAGTTCCGGCCCCTGGAACGCCGCGTGGACACCGTGCTCGCGTACGAGCCGCCCATGGGGGACAACTTCCTGATCGCCGTCGAGGCCCAGACGAAGAAGGACCCGCAGAAGGCGAGGAGCTGGGCGTACTACGTCGCGTTCCTGCAGGCCAAGTACGACATGCCGGTACTGCTGGTGCCGGTCTGCCGGGACCGGGCCACGGCGGCCTGGGCGATGGGGCCCTTCGAGTGCACGGCCGGACCCTGGACGACCCAGGTGACGCGTCCGTTCGTGCTCGGACCTCAGACCGTCCCGAAGGTCACCGACGAGTCCACAGTGGCCCAACAGCCCGCTCTGGCGGCGCTGTCGGCCATCGTTCACAGTGAGGACCGGCGTGTGGACGCCATACTGGAGACGGTGGCTCGTGGACTCATGGCGTTCGCACCGGGCGTCACGGAGTACTGGTACGAGGTCGTGGAAGTCAGCCTGGAGAACACCCCGACGAAGGCGAAATGGAGGACGCTGATGCAGAGGGTCATCACTCACTTCCCGGGGCACGGGACGCTGTTCGAGGAGACGTACCTGGAGGGGAAGGCCGAAGGCAAGGCCGAGGGCGAGGCGCTCGGCGAGGCCAAGGGCGTTCTGCGGGTGCTCGAGGTGCGGGGAATCGCCGTGTCCGAGGAGATCCGTGAGCGGATCAGCTCCTGCACCGATCTCCAGGTCGCCAACGACTGGCTCGACCGGGCTGGCACGGTCGAGCGCGCGGACGAGTTGTTCACGGACGCCTGACGGACGGACTTGCTTCCGGGCGGGAGGTCGAGGGCGCCCAGGAAATTGGGACAGGATGCCTGCCCGGCCTTGCTCACCTGTGCTCGTACGCCTGTGCGTAAGATCGCTGCTGCACACGGGACTTGCGCGCACGGTGCTACGGCGGCGAGGTACGGCATGGCACTGCCCGGACAGTCGGGCTCCGCTCAGGGAGGCGGCCCGGACCTGCGCGTGTCCGCTCAGGGTCTGACCAAGCTGGCCGACGACCTCGATGGCATGCAGGACCACCTGGACAAGCAGGTCCGGCGCATGGACGCGCTCGTGGACCGCATCGAGGCGGGCTGGCGAGGGCCGGCGGCGACGGTGTACCGGGACTTCCACCGCGCCGCGGCCTAGGACGCCGTACGCATCCGCGACGTTATGAAGCATCTGGAGCGGGCCGGGCCGTACGCCTGAGCCGCTACGGCTTCTCCGAGGAGGACCTCGGCGTCGTCGCCCGCATCCGCCAGATCCAGGTGGACATCGGCAGCGAGGTCGACAAGCTCTCCACGCCGAACCCTGACGCCCCGCCACAGCCGCCGGCCCAGCCGCCGCGCAGCAGCCTCGACACGTACTGAGCACGTCCGACAGACATCGGGGGAGGCCGCCACGCAGCTGGTCGAGAACGTGCACCATCGGCATGCGGCCGGAAAGGGAGAGGGTGCGGACGACTTCGCGGCTGGCCTATGAGGAGGTGGCCAAGAAGTTCCTGGACGTGTGGGCCAAGAGCATCCAGAGCATCGGCGGCGTCTCGGTGGGTCTGACCGACACGGCCAACACGTATGTGGCCGCCGACTGGCACGCGCGGGGCATGTACGGGCCGCCGCCGCGCCGTGATCCCCCGATCGGGGTCGGCAAGGCCTCGTACGGTCCCGTCGCCTCCATCATGACCGACGAGTTCGACGACCACGACGCGGCCGTCGACGACTACCGCAGCGCCACCGACCCCCACCTGGTCGCCCGGCTCATCGGCGAACTGCCCGAACTGCTTGCCCTCGACCTCGACGAGTCCGACTACGCCACCGCCCCCCCCCGAACTCGGCATAGAGGTCGACCCACCGCCCCCGTACGCCCCGAGCGGCTGGCTTGCCCTGGTCGCGGGTCGTCTCAGCGGACCGCGCACGCCGTAGGTCCGCCGGCACCGCAGCCGCACATCGCGAAGAGCCGCGCGCCCCGGACGGGACGCGCGGCTCCTGTGCGGCCGGGAAATGTCTCTCTACGCCCAGGTGATCAGGCGCTTCGGCTGTTCCAGGATGGCTGCCACGTCCGCCAGGACCTTCGAGCCGAGTTCGCCGTCGACCAGGCGGTGGTCGAAGGAGAGGGCCAGGGTGGTGACCTGGCGGGGCTTCACCTTGCCCTTGTGAACCCACGGTTGGGGCTTGATCGCGCCGACCGCCAGGATCGCGGACTCACCGGGGTTGAGGATCGGCGTGCCCGTGTCGACGCCGAAGACGCCGACGTTGGTGATGGTGACCGTGCCGCCCTGCATCGCCGACGGGGAGGTCTTGCCCTCGCGGGCCGTGGCGACCAGTTCGCCCAGGGACTCGGCCAGTTGCGGCAGCGTCTTGGCGTGGGCGTCCTTGATGTTCGGCACGATCAGGCCGCGCGGAGTGGCCGCCGCGATGCCCAGGTTGACGTAGTGCTTGACCACGATCTCCTGGGCCGCCTCGTCCCACGAGGCGTTGATGTCGGGGTTGCGCTTGATCGCCACCAGCAGCGCCTTCGCGATCAGCAGGAGCGGGTTCACGCGCAGGCCCGCGAACTCCTTGTCCTGCTTCAGCTCCTCGACCAGCTTCATCGTGCGCGTCACGTCCACTGTCACGAACTCCGTGACATGCGGCGCCGTGAACGCCGACCCGACCATCGCCGCCGCCGTCGCCTTGCGGACACCCTTGACGGGGATGCGGGTCTCGCGGGTGGTGTCGTACGACGCCGGGGCGATCTGGGCCGCGGGTGCGGCCGGCGCCGGGGCCGGTGCCTGCACCTCCGGCTCGGGGGCCGCCGTGGTCGCTGCCACCGCCGCGTGGACGTCCTCGCGCGTGATGATGCCGTCGGGGCCGGTCGGGGTGACCGTCGCCAGGTCGACGCCCAGGTCCTTGGCCAGCTTGCGCACGGGAGGCTTGGCCAGGGGGCGCTGCTGGGGAGCCACCGAGGCGGGCGCCGGGGCGGATGCCGGGGCCGGGGCGGCGGGGGCGTGGCCGTTCAGCTCGCTCTGGATCGCGGCTGCCGCCGGGGCCTTGGCCGTCGTCGCCTTACGGGGTCGGCGGCGCGTGGAGGACGTCGCCACTCCGTAGCCGACCAGCACCGGCTGGCGGCCCGAGCCAGCGGCCTCCGCCTTCGGCTCCTCCCGCGGTGCCGTGGGCTCCTCGGTCACCGGCTCCGGAGCGGGCGCCTCCGCCCCGCCCGAGACGTCCACCGCGATGATGGACGTGCCCACGTCGACCGTGGTGCCCTCGGGGAAGTGCAGTTCGCGGACCACACCGTCGTAGGGGATGGGCAGTTCGACGGCGGCCTTCGCCGTCTCGACCTCGCAGACCACCTGGCCGTCGGTGACCGTGTCACCGGGCTGGACGTACCACTTGAGGATCTCGGCCTCGGTGAGGCCCTCGCCCACGTCCGGCATCTTGAACTCGCGTACGGACGCGTTCGTCATCGTCGTCACGACCCTCTCCTCAGTACGCCAGCGAGCGGTCGACGGCATCCAGCACCCGGTCCAGGTCCGGGAGGTAGGACTCCTCCAGGCGGGCCGGCGGGTACGGGGCGTGGTAGCCGCCCACCCGCAGGACCGGGGCCTCCAGGTGGTAGAAGCAGCGCTCCGTGATCCGCGCGGCGATCTCCGCGCCGGAACCGAAGAACACCGGTGCCTCGTGGACGACGACCAGACGGCGGGTCTTCTCCACCGACGCCTGGATGGAGTCGAAGTCGATCGGCGAGACCGAGCGCAGGTCGAGGACCTCCAGGGAGCGGCCCTCCTCGGCCGCCGCGTCGGCGACCTCCCGGCAGAGCTTCACCATCGGGCCGTACGCGGCCAGGGTGAGGTCCGTGCCCTCGCGCACCACCCGCGCGGTGTGCAGCGGGCCCGGGATGGCCTCGGTGTTGACCTCGGCCTTGTCCCAGTAGCGCCGCTTGGGCTCGAAGAAGATCACCGGGTCGTCGCTCTGGATGGCCTGCTGCATCATCCAGTACGCGTCGGACGCGTCGGAGGGGCTGACGATCTTCAGGCCCGCCACGTGCGCGAACAGCGCCTCGGGGGACTCGGAGTGGTGCTCCACCGCGCCGATGCCGCCGCCGTAGGGGATGCGCACGACGACCGGGAGCTTGACCTTGCCGAGCGAGCGGGCGTGCATCTTCGCGAGCTGCGTGACGATCTGGTCGTACGCCGGGAAGACGAAGCCGTCGAACTGGATCTCCACCACCGGGCGGTAGCCGCGCAGGGCCATGCCGATCGCCGTGCCGACGATGCCCGACTCGGCGAGCGGGGTGTCGATGACGCGGCTCTCGCCGAAGTCCTTCTGGAGGCCGTCGGTCACCCGGAACACGCCGCCGAGCTTGCCGACGTCCTCGCCCATGACGACGACCTTCGGGTCGGTGTCGAGGGCGCGGCGCAGCGACTCGTTGATCGCCTTGGCCAGGGCCATCTTCTCTGCCATGTCACTTACCCCCGTCCGCGTCCGCGAACGACGCCTGGTAGGCGGCGAACTGCGCACGCTCCTCGTCCACGAGCGCGTGTCCGTCCGCGTACACGTTCTCGAAGATGGCGAAGTGGTCCGGGTCGGGCATGGCACGGACCGCTTCGCGCACTCGTTTGCCCAACGCCTCGCTCTCGGTCTCGAGTTCCTCGAAGAATCCCTCGTCCGCGTGGTTTGAGGACTCGAGATACCGGCGAAGGCGCAGGATCGGGTCCTTCGCCTCCCAGGCCAGCCGCTCCTCGTCGCCCCGGTAACGGGTGGGGTCGTCGGAGGTGGTGTGGGCGCCCATGCGGTACGTGAATGCCTCGATCAGCGTCGGGCCCTCACCGCCGCGCGCCCGCTCCAGGGCCCACTTGGTGACCGCGAGGTTCGCCAGGACGTCGTTGCCGTCGACGCGCACGCCCGGGAAGCCGAAGCCCTGCGCGCGCTGGTACAGCGGGACGCGGGACTGCTTCTCGGTCGGCTCGGAGATCGCCCACTGGTTGTTCTGGCAGAAGAACACCACCGGGGCGTTGTAGACCGCGGAGAAGGTGAACGCCTCGGCCACGTCGCCCTGACTGGAGGCACCGTCGCCGAAGTAGGCGATGACCGCGCTGTCCGCGCCGTCCTTGGTGATGCCCATGGCGTAGCCGGTGGCGTGCAGCGTCTGGGAGCCGATGACGATCGTATAGAGCTGGAAGTTGTTGCCGTTGGGGTCCCAGCCGCCGTTGTTCACGCCCCGGAACATGCCGAGCAGGTTGGTCGGGTCCACGCCCCGGCACCAGGCGACGCCGTGCTCGCGGTAGGTGGGGAAGACGTAGTCGTCGTCGCGCAGGGCCCGGCCGGAGCCGATCTGCGCGGCCTCCTGGCCGAGCAGCGACGCCCACAGGCCCAGCTCGCCCTGGCGCTGCAGGGAGGTGGCCTCGGCGTCGAAGCGGCGGGTGAGCACCATGTCGCGGTACAGGCCGCGGAGCTCTTCCGCGGTGATGCCGGCGACGTACTTGTCGAACTCGGGGTTCTTGACGCGCTTGCCCTCGGGGGTCAGCAGCTGGACGAGGGCGGGCTCGGCGCTCTTCTTGGTCGTGCGGGTGGTGCGCTTGGTGCCGGCCTTGCTTCCGGCGCTGCGTCGCGGTGTGCGCGCGGCAGTGCTCTCCACGGTCACGTGTGCTCCTCCGTCGGTCCGGCCCCCGGGGTTGCCGGTAGGCCAGTGCGGCTCACCTGTTTCTCGACCACCGGGCACGGGGTGGGTGCCACTCGACCGGGAACAGGCGTGACAGGTGCCCCGGCGAGCGCCCTGCACTAAGCACGGTACCCAGTGCGGCACATTTCTGTGAAACCCCATCTGACCTGCGATTTTGCTTGGATTTCCAAGTAAATCGGGTAGCTGGGGAAGGCGCGCTGGTCACAGCCTTGCAGGAGGCCGGAGCAACGGCACGTTATCCCGGCCACCCCGGGCACGGGAAGAGCCACCGGCCGTGCGAAATGGCCACGATGATCACTTTGGGTGATGGGGTGGCACGTTGAGTGAAGAGACGCAGGTCACGGAGGGTGGGTGATCCAGCCGACACGTTGCGGATCCGATACCCGGCACGCGTGGCGAAGGCCCGCACGATCCAGACGACCGCGGCGAGGACCTGCCCCGCCCGGACGACCCACCTGGTCAGAGCACACCGGGCCCTCAAAACCACCCGGCCGGGGGCAAACGCGCTGCTGGCGACCACCCGGCCGGGGCAAACGCCCTGCTGATGACCACCCGGCCGGGGGCAGTCGTCCCGCTGACGATCACCCGGCCGGGGCAGTTGTTCTGCTGACGCCGAAGGGCGGGTCAGACGCCGCCCGCGCCGCCGACGTCGCCGCCGGTCGCGCCCTCGACGGTGCCGCCCGTCGGCTCCTCCGTCGGCGTGCCCGGGTCCGTGGGCTCGTCGGTCGGCTCACCCGTGGGCTCGCCCGTCGGCTCACCCGTGGGGTCGTCCGTCGGCTCGGTCGTCGGCTCTTCCGTCGCCGTCTCGGTCGGCGCCTGAGTGGGATTCTCAGACGGCGTCCACTCGCCGTCGCCGCCCGTGCCGGTGCCGGGGTCCGTGCCGGGGTCGGTCTGTTCCTCCGTCGCCTCGTCGGTCGGAGTCTCCTCGGACGTCTCGTCCTCGGTGGTCTGCGACGTGGCCGGCGGCTTGGTGGGGTCGTCGTCGCCCCCGCCCCCGCCGCTGTTGTTCAGCGCCAGCGCGACGCCCGCGGCGATGGCGATCACCGCCAGGACCGCGAGGATCCACAGCTTGCCGCGGCCGCTGCCCCGGTTGCCGTTCCCCTCGAAACCGCCGTCGTCACCGCCGCCGTACCCGGAGGGCATGACCGGCTGCGGGATCGCCGTGGTGCCGCTGGCGTCCGGGTGGGCCATGACCGCCGTCCCCGCGAAGCCGCCCGCGGGAGTGTGCCGGCCCTCGTGCATGTCGACCGGCCCGGTGTTCCAGGTGCCGGTGTGGCCGCCCTGCTCGTAGAGCATCTGGAGCGCGTACTGGACCAGCCCGCGCATCTCCTCGGCCGTCTGGAACCGGTCGTCCGGCTCCTTGGCGAGCGCGCGCATCACCAGCCCGTCGAGCTCCGGCGGGCACGCGTCGGAGGCCTCGGAGGGAGGCGTCGGGATGTCCTGGACGTGCTGGTAGACCACCGACAGCGGCGTCTCACCGGTGAACGGGGGCCGCAGCGCCAGCAGTTCGTACATCAGGCAGCCGGTCGCGTACAGGTCGGAGCGGTGGTCGACGGCCTTGCCGAGCGCCTGCTCCGGGGAGAGGTACTGCGGCGTGCCCATGACCATGCCGGTCTGCGTCATCGTCGTGGACGCGCCGTGCAGCGCGCGGGCGATGCCGAAGTCCATCACCTTCACGGCGCCGTTGTTGGTGATGATGACGTTGGCCGGCTTGATGTCGCGGTGCACGATGCCGTGCTGGTGCGAGTAGGCGAGCGCCTCCAGCACACCGGAGACGATGATCAGCGCCTGCTCGGGGCCCGGCGCCTCGGCGTTCATCAGCAGATCGCGGATGGTGCGGCCCTCGACCAGCTCCATCACGATGTACGGCACGGACTGGCCGCCGATGAAGTCCTCGCCGGAGTCGTACACGGCGACGATGGCGTGGTGGTTGAGACCGGCCACCGACTGTGCCTCGCGCGTGAAGCGGGCCTTGGCCACCGCGTCCTCGGCGAGATCGGACTTCAGCAGTTTGATGGCGACCGTACGCCCCAGCCGTACGTCCTCGGCCGCGTACACCTCGGCCATGCCGCCCCGGCCTAGTCTGCGCGTCAGCCGGTACCGGCCGTCGCCGACCAGCCCGCCGTTACCCCAGCTGTCCGGCGCGTCCGACATGCCGCCGCCAGTCGCCTCGGGGTCGGACGGGCCCTGAGCGCGCTGCTGCTGTGCCATCAGTCCTCGCCGTCGTTTCTGCCCGCGGTGCGCGCGGTGTTGTTACGGTCTCCGTCGGCCACGCTACAGCCTCTGCGCAAGGCTCCGGTCCGAGACGGGTCACCGGAAGGGGCACAAGACGGACCGGTCATCAAACCCGCCCCCCGTACTGTCGTGCAAATTCTGTGTACCGCCCGTACGACCCCTGTAACGCTTCCGCGACGCTTCTTTCGCGTACGGTCACGGAACGGGCACCGCGCTTGACGTGTCAGTGGCCTGGGGCAGACTTGGCCGGGAATAGCACATTGGATCTACGGCAGATTCGACAGATCAGTCACCGACGACGGCGCCGGAGAGGCTACGGGGGACGCGGAACATGAGCCAGGACGGCGCACAGAGCCAGAACGCGGGGCGCGCGCTCGCCGGCGGACGTTACCAACTGCGGGACCTGCTCGGCCAGGGTGGCATGGCGTCCGTGCACCTCGCCTACGACAGCGTGCTGGACCGTCAGGTCGCCATCAAGACGTTGCACACGGAACTCGGCCGCGAGCAGGCGTTCCGTGAGCGCTTCCGCCGCGAGGCCCAGTCCGTGGCGAAGCTCACGCACACCAACATCGTGTCGGTCTTCGACACCGGCGAGGACGACCTCGACGGGATGACCACGCCGTACATCGTCATGGAGTACGTCGAGGGCCGCCCGCTCGGCTCCGTGCTCGACGAGGACGTACGGCAGCACGGCGCGATGCCCGCGGACAAGGCGCTGAAGATCACCGCCGATGTGCTGGCGGCGCTGGAGATCAGCCACGAGATGGGGCTGGTCCACCGCGACATCAAGCCGGGCAACGTGATGATGACCAAGCGCGGCGTGGTCAAGGTCATGGACTTCGGCATCGCGCGGGCCATGCAGTCCGGTGTCACCTCGATGACGCAGACCGGCATGGTCGTCGGCACCCCGCAGTACCTGTCGCCGGAGCAGGCGCTGGGCCGGGGCGTGGACGCCCGCTCCGACCTCTACTCGGTCGGCATCATGCTGTTCCAGCTGGTCACCGGGCGGCTGCCGTTCGACGCGGACTCGCCGCTGGCGATCGCGTACGCGCACGTGCAGGAGGAGCCGCCGGTCCCCTCCTCCATCAACCGCGCGCTGCCGCCGGCCGTGGACGCGCTGATCGCGCGGGCGCTGAAGAAGAACCCCAACGAGCGTTTCCCCAGCGCGGAGGCCATGCGCACCGAGTGCCTCCGGGTCGCGCAGTCCTTCCACCCGGCCCCGCCGCAGATCGTGCCGGGCACGCAGGCGCCCAGCGGCGCGGGCGTCGGCTCCGCGGTGTTCCCGCCGATCGACCAGTCGACCCCGGCCCCGACGGGCAACGTCCAGACGCCCTACCAGCCGACGCCACCCCCGAACCCGTACGGCACCCCGACCCCGTCCCCGGCGTACGGCTACCCCCAGCAGGCCGGCTACCAGACGCCCGCCCCGTCGGCGTACACCCCGCAGCAGGGCCCGTCGACCCCGCCGCCGTACAACATCACGCCTCAGTCCCCGTCGGCCCCCGGCCGCCGCAACAATAAGCCGGTGATCATCGGCTCGGCCATCGTCGCGGTCATCGCGGCGGGTGGGTTGATCGCGGCGCTGCTGATGAACGGCGGCGGGGAGGAAGACCCCCAGGCGGGCGGCGGCGCTTCGGCTTCGGCGTCGGCGAGCAAGGCTCCGGGGTACCGGGGCCCGGACCCGACGAAGACCATCGAGAAGGAGAAGTGCACCGAGCCGCTGGAGTCGAACAACGACCCTGAGAAGATCCAGCTGCCGAGCTTCAAGTTCAAGAACATCAAGTCGGTCAAGGAATGCTTCCAGGCGGCCGGCTGGCAGTACGAGGTGATCGACGTCGACGAGAACACCTACGGTGACGGCACGGTCATGAAGCAGTACCCGGAGGCGGACACGGATGTCGCCGAGGACGACGTGCCGAAGATCCAGCTCTACGTGTCGACGGGCAATCCTGCTCAGTGAGGCGGGGAGTACGCCTGGTACCGCATTCCGGCCCGGACCACCGCATGCGGTGATCGCGGTGCATGGAGGTGGCGCGGGAACGCTCGGCCCCCGAATCGGAGACGAGCGTTCCCACACCCATCGGGATCAGTAGTACGTGTTGCCGTCCCAGTCGGACTCGTCGCAGCCCAGCGCCGTGCTGCCTTCGAAGACGCAGACCTGTACGCGCAGCGCCCAGATGCCGCGGGTGTCCGTCAGGGAGGTCACCCACTCGCCGACGGTGCCGGCACCGGTGGTGACGGAGCGCCAGGCGTAGCTCGTGGTGACGCGGTCCGGGGTCAGGGACTGCACCCGGATGCGGACGTGGTGCCCGTCGGCGTCCTCGTCGACCAGCTTCAGGTAGATCTGGTTGGCCTTGGTCTTGCTCGAGTAGTAGAAGTCCCCGCTGCCATAGGCCCCGGGGATCCTCTCGGAGACCCCGCCGGCGGCTGCGGGGCTCGCGGAGAAAGCGATGGCGCTCAGTGCGGCGGCGCCCACGGCGAGCATCCGGCCGAGATTCTTCTTCACAGGATTCCTCTGGGTTCAAGATCGATTTCTTGCCAGCGGAATCCTATGGATGGCATGCCCATGCCGTTCACTGAATCTCCACCATGTGACGGGTGTAACACACCATCAGGAGCCCCTACCCCGGGAGCACTCTCGGGGTTCGCAGTCGCGTCGGAAGCCGCCCTACAGATACGGCCCACCCGAGCGGCCGCCCGGGTGGGGATCTTCGTGGCCCTCGCCCACGCCCGGTGGGAGGGCGCGGCGCATCTGTTCGAGCTGGGCGCGGGCGGCCATCTGCTGGGCGAACAGGGTGGTCTGGATGCCGTGGAACAGGCCCTCCAGCCAGCCCACCAACTGCGCCTGAGCGATCCGCAGTTCCGCGTCACTCGGGGTGGCCTCGTCCGTGAAGGGCAGGGAGAGCCGCTCCAGCTCCTCGACCAGCTCAGGCGCCAGGCCGTCCTCCAGCTCCTTCACCGAGCTGGCGTGGATCTCCTTGAGCCGGACCCGGCTGGCCTCGTCGAGAGGAGCGGCGCGCACCTCCTCCAGCAGCTGCTTGATCATGCTGCCGATCCGCATGACCTTCGCGGGCTGCTCCACCTGCTCCGTCACCGGGGTCTCGCGGGAGTCCTCGTCTCCGTTGCCGCCGCCAAGCGCCATACCGTCCTGGCCGACGACCAGGATCTGGGGGTTCTCCGGCGACCGTTCGTTCCTCGGCATCTCCATGCGGCCATTCTCTCGCACGTGTCCCTGTCCCTTCCGTGGTGCCCCCGCGCGGTACTGATCCACCGTGGCCTCACCGGGTAGACCTGTTGGGTGCATCCGGAATGCCGGGTTGGTGCGTGAATGGGAGGCTTGTGGGCGTCCATCCGGCATCTTGCCGACGGTGTGCACGAGCACCGGTCGGCGCGGGAGGTCACGGTCGTGACTCCATGGCTGCGTACAGCGGGGGCGGCGGGGGTGGGGGTTGCTCTG
>NZ_JAOCQE010000450.1 GCF_025290915.1 Streptomyces sp. 15-116A
GGCTGGGCATCGGCCTGGACCAGCCGCACGTGGTCGTGGTCGCCCGCACCGAGGCGGACGCGCGGGCGCACGCGGCGACCCGGGCGTCGTCCTGCGCCCGCCGGATGAACGGGCTGCAGACGACGCACGAGGGCGACATCGTGCTGCTGCTGCCGGGCACCGACCCGGGCGCCGCCGCCCGGACGGTGCACGACGAGCTGTCGTCCCTGCCCGGCGCTCCGCCCACGGTCAGCGGCGCCGGACCCGTGTCGGACCCGGGTGCGGTCCTGCACGGGTACCGGGAGGCGGCACGCTGTCTGGACGCGATGACCGCCCTCGGCGCCACCGGCACCCCGGCCTCGACCCACGAGATGGGCTTCGTGGGCCTGCTGCTGGCGGAACGGGCGGACGCCGAACGGTTCATCCAGAGCACCATCGGTGCCGTGCTCGACTACGACGAACAGCGCCTGACCGAGCTGGTCCGCACGCTGGACGCCTACTTCGACACCGGTGGCAGTCCCACGTACGCGGCCGAGAAGCTCCACGTGCACCCGAACACCGTGGCCCGCCGCCTGGAACGCATCGGCGACCTGATCGGCCCCGACTGGCAGCGGCCCGAACGGGCCCTGGAGATCCAGCTCGCGCTCCGGATGTCCCGCATCCGGCGTGTGCTGCGCGGGCGCACGGCGCCCGCCGGGGACGCCACCGGCGATGCCGCGGGGGACACCGCCGGGGACGCCTCTGGCGATCAGGACGCGTAGTCGAGGACCTCGTCGTCGGTGCCGCCCAGGGCCGCCAGGAGGTGCGCGGCCGACGCGAGGGTGACGTGCCGGTGCCAGCCACGGTAGGAGCGCCCGGCGAAGTCGCGGATCCCCACCTGGTCGGCTCCCCGGGCGAGATCCCGGTCGACCCGGCGGACCGTGCCCCGCAGCCGCATCCAGAACGCGGGCGGCACCGACGTCAGGTCCGTCAGCCACACCTCCCCGGGCCTGCGCCGGCCGGTGTTCCCCACGCCGAGCAGCAGCAGGTCACCCGGCCCGCTCCCGGCTCGCCGGCCCTGAGGACCGGGCAGCGTCACCCGTACGGCGGTGACGAGCCCGGAGCGCCGGACGGAACCCACGGTGTCGTCCGGCCACACCACCGGCCGCTGAAGGCCCCGGCTCGCGCTCATGATCTGGCGCACCGGCCGGGGGGTCGCGTCGAAACCCTTGAGCGCGGGGTCCGTCACCGACAGCCGCAGCGCGTCGTCGACCCGGAGCATCATCGGCATGCCCCGGTCCAGAAGCCTCCGCACGGTCGAGGCGACGTCGGTGCCGCGGGCGTCCATCACCACGGGGCGGGCCGGCAGCCGCCACGCCGCCGCCTCCAGGAAGGCCTGCACCGCGCACTCACCGAGCGTCTCGGCGGACGCGTCCTCCGGTATCGACGCACGCCGCCGCCGTTCCTCGGCGAACCAGGACGGCGAGAGCTGAAGCCGCCAGTTGACCGGCACGCTCATCTCCTCGGCCACCGCCCAGACCCCCACCGCCTGCTGGGCGTTGAGCATCTGGCCGTGCTCCGGGAAGAAGCGCCGCTCCACTCCGACGGAGTGCCGTCCCGCCTTGGGGATCACCATGGGCCGCACCACCCACGCCTGCGGCGGGGCCACACGCACCGCGTAGCGGGCCAGGGCCCGGCGCACCGGTCCCCACTCCCAGCTCGAGTCGCTGATGAAGTGATGCAGGCTCTGTTCCGTCGCCTGTCCGCCGACAAGCGCGGCGATGTTGCGTATCGACTTGCGTCCCCTCACCTCCAGCAGACCTCGTATGTACTCCATGCCCTTGCGCCGTTGGTCGCTGCGCGGCAAGGAGGCGAACAGCAGTGAACACATCTCCGGCAGCGACACCTGGCAGGCTGACGCGTACGCCGGCTTCTGCATGGTCATGCTCTGCGCTTGGTCAGGGCTCAGCGCGACCACACTCATGAACGGACCCTCCATCGGGGGTGGACGAAGACGATCCGAAGGGCTGCCCGTCCACTGTGCGCACCGGCGGGGCGCCGGTCCCAGGTACACGGAGCACAGGACTTGTGACGGACGGCGGTGGCCGGGCCACCATCGCCTCCCGCACCTCCCGGGGCCCCATCCGGAACGTTCACTTCGGGCTGTGCCCGGACCACCGCCGGGCTGCGCGGAGGCCTCTTCCGGGGCCGTTCCAGGGGGACTTGACACAGTGGCACCGGCATCGGGCACCGGGTGCCGCGGGCGCGTCACCATGGGATTCGGCACCACGGCACACCCGACGGGGACCCCGGTGTGGTCCCGCTACCGAGGAGGACACGATGAGCGCTGCCCCGGAGCCCCGGCCCGTCACCGTCTGGTCGGATCTCGGCTGCCCCTGGGCCACCCTCGCCCTGCACACGCTGCGCACCACGGCCCGGGACCGCGGGCAGGACCTCCTGATCGACCACCGGGCCTTCCCCCTGGAGCTGTTCAACCACCAGCCCACGCCCAAGTTCATCGTGGAGCCCGAGATCGTGGTGATCTCCGCGCACCGCCCCGACCTCGGCTGGCGCCTGTGGGCGGGGCGGGAGTACGACTATCCGTCGACGATGCTGCCCGCGATGGAGGCGGTTCAGGCCGCGAAGGACCCGTCCGTCGGCGGCCTGCGCGGCAGCGACGAACTGGACGCCGGCCTGCGGCACGCCTTCTACACCGAGAGCCGGTGCGTCAGCATCCCCTCGGTGATCCTCGACGTCGCCGCGCGGTGCGAGCACGTCGACGCACAGGCCCTGCGCCGCGCCCTGGAGCGCGGCGCCGGCCGCGCCGAGATCTACGAGCAGTTCCGCGTCGCCCAGGGCCCCGGCGTCCAGGGCAGCCCCCACCTGTTCGCGCCCGGCGGCTACGCGGTCCACAACCCCGGCGCGCACGTCGAGTGGACGAAGTCCCCCGACGAGGGCGGCGTACCGCGCCTCCACCGCTACGACCCGTCGTGGGCCGGGGAACTGCTCGACCTGCTGGCCGGGGGAAGGCAGCCTGGCACCGCGGCGACCCCGGACCGGCGGCTGGTGGAACTGGGGGCGGGCGATCCCGGCCTCCCCGCGACCGGAGCCGCGCCGGACGCGTCCTCGCCTCGATAGCCGCAGGCAGGGTCGCGCAGCGGGCTCGGCGAGTTCGGCGGGTCCCCGGG
>NZ_JAOCQE010000451.1 GCF_025290915.1 Streptomyces sp. 15-116A
CGGTGGGCGGGGTGGCGGCGGTGGGCGCGCTGGTCGCGGCCGCGCAGGTGCCGCCGCTGCGGCGCAGGCTGTCCGACCGGCTCAAGCCCGGTGAGGGGCCGAGCGCCGAGAAGCGGGCGCGGAGCTGGTTCTCCGTGCGGTTCGTGGGCGAGGGCGGCGGACGGCGGGTGTTCACGGAGGTCTCGGGCGGCGACCCCGGCTACGACGAGACGGCGAAGATGTTCGCCGAGGCCGCGCTGTCCATGGCGTTCGACGACCTGCCGCCGACGTCCGGCCAGGTGACGACCGCGGTGGCGATGGGCGACGCGCTGATCGAGCGGCTGCGGCGGGCGGGCATACGCTTCCGGGTCGCCGCGAGCCGCTGACGCGCACCGGGACCGGCGGGCGCTACAGCGGCCACTCCGCCACGGTGTAGATCATCCCGGCGATCCACCCCAGCGCGGCGAGCACGGCGAGGACCAGCGCGACGATCACGCCCCGCTCGACGGTCCGGCCGGGGGCGGCAACGGGCTTGGGTGCACGGTGCGTTGTCATGCGCCCAGCCTTCCGCCGAGGCCCCGGGCCGGACATCCGTCCGGGTACTCAGGCGCCGTACTCAGATCGCGGGGTCCTGGGCGGTGGTCGCCTCGCGCAGGGCCCTGCGGCACAGGGCGTCCGCCCGGCGGGTGGTCTCCGGGAGGCGGTAGGACGGGGTCAGAGCGAGGGTGTGGGCGCAGGCGCCGGCGAGGGTGACGCGGTGGCCGACCGAGACGAAGACCGGTTTGACGCCGTCCCGGGTGCGCAGGGCGCGGCCCACCTCCTCGGTGCCGTCGAGGAGCGGGGCCGTGCTGCCGCGCGGGGTGTCCGGGTCGGCGTAGGTGAAGGTGAAGGGGTTCTTGGCGACGCCGATCGTGGGCAGTCCGGTGAGGACGCCGAGGTGGGTGGCGAGGCCGAAGCGGCGGGGGTGGGCGAGGCCGTAGCCGTCGCAGACGACCAGGCCCGGCGGGCACGGCAGGGCGTCCAGGGCGGCGAGGACGGTGGGGATCTCACGGAAGGCCAGCAGGCCGGGAACGTACGGGAAGGAGATCCGGCCGGTCGCGGTGGCCTCGGCGACGACGTCCAGACTCGCCGCGTCCAGCACGACGGCCGCCGCCGCCACGACGTCGCGTGCGTCGTCGTACGCCACGTCGACCCCGGTGACGTGCCCCGTGCCGGGCGGCGGTCCCGCCTCGTCGAGCACCACACGGGCGCGCAACGCGTCCTGCACGGCGCGGGCCTGCTCCTCGGTCACGGGCCAGTCGTCGGGGATGCGTACGGTCGTCATGGTGCCCTTGAGCCTACGGCGTTGCCCAGCAGACGCGTGGAGCCGCCCCGGGCCGCAAGACGCCCCGGTTACCCGCGCGGAGGCTGCCGCATAGGCCGCAAGATGCCCGGGTCGGCGCGGAGCCGCCCCGTCGCCCGCGAGACGCCTGGGTCCCCGCGCGGAGGCTGCCCCATAGGCCGCAAGATGCCCGGGTCGGCGCGGAGCCGCCCCGTGGGCCGCGAGACGCCCCGGTTACCGCGCGGAGGCTTGCCCCATAGGCCGCAAGGTGCCTGGGCCGGCGCGGAGCTGCCCCGTCGGCCGCATAGACGCCCGGGTCCCGCGCCGACCCCGTCCCGGTGCAGGCGAAACCCCCGGTGCCGAGAGGGAATCGCCGCTCAGCGCCGGGGGTTTGTGTCGGCCGTGTCCGCGCGGGGCGGCTCACTTGCCGAGCGCCCGCTGCAGCTCGCTCTTGTTCATGTTCGAACGGCCTTCGACGCCGCGGCGCTTGGCCTCCTCGTAGAGCTGGTCGTAGGTGGGCCCCTGGGAGCCCTTCCCGGACCGCTGGCCGCCCCGCTTGCCGGACGACATGTCCTGCGTCGAGGTGCGGCTGGCGGACTTGGACTCGCCGGAGCGGGCGCGTTCCTTGTTCACCGTCCGCGCGGCGATCTCCTTGGCGCGGCCGGCGCTCTCGCCCCGGTCCTGCGCGCTCTCCTTGATGTGTTCGTACTGACGCTCCCGTTTCGGGCTGGACCCGCGTGGCATGTCCGCTCACTTCCTCTCGCGTACCGCGAACGGGTACCCACGTTGGCAGCGAACAGGACACCCCGCATGCGTCAGTGCTCCAGGCGGGCAACCCGTCCCTTCTCCCCCGCCGCCCAGCAGCCGAGGTCCGGTGCGCAGTCGACGGTGTCGTAGGAGCCGGTGTCGACGGTGCGCCAGGTGCGGCCGCCGTCGGTCGTCAGGTCGGTGCCGGTGGGGCCGACCGCGAGGGCGGCGCGGCGGCTGTGCGGGAGCCAGGCGGCACCGGAGCGGTAGGCGGGCGGGGACGCGGTGGCCGGGCGCCAGGTGCGGCCGCCGTCGGCGGTGTGCGCGGCGGCGTCCGCCGAGGGCTGGTCGGGGCGGAAGTCGCCGCCGACGGCGAGGCCGTGGGTGCGGTCGCGGAAGGCGAGCGCGAACACTCCGCGGGCCGGGTCGCCGCCCGGGATCGGGGCGTCGGTGACGGTCCAGGTGCGGCCCCGGTCAGCGGAGTGCAGCACACGCGCGCGTGCCGCCCCGCCGGTGGCCATCCAGACGTCCTTCGGTCCCGAGGACACCAGGCACTGGCCGCTCGCCGCGAAGCCCGCCTCGCCCGGCAGGGCCGGCGGCATGCCCGTGTCGGGCAGCACCGTCCAGGACCGGCCGCCGTCGCGGGTCGACAGGATGCGGAACCTGCCGTCCACCGGGTCGCTCATGGCGAGTCCGTGGCGGTGGTCGAAGAAGGCGCGGGCGTCGGTGTTGCGGAAGGACTCGGTCCAGGTGCGGCCGCCGTCGTCGGTGCGGTACACGCGGGACGCCTCGCCCTCGCCGATCGCCAGCACCACGGCCCGCCGCGCGTCGAACGCCTCGACGTCCCGGAACTGCAACTCCCCCGCGCCCGGCGGCGAGACGTTCCGCCAGCTGCGCCCGCCGTCGGTGGTGCGCAGGACGGTGCCCCGGGTGCCGGCCAGCCAGGCGGTGTTCCGGCTGACGGCGGCCAGCCCGCGGAACCGTACGTCGGGAGCGCCGCTGTCCTTCAGCGCCCAGTGCGGCGTCCCCAGCGCTGCCCCGGCCGGGGCCCCGGGCCCGTCCGCCTGCGCCGGTA
>NZ_JAOCQE010000452.1 GCF_025290915.1 Streptomyces sp. 15-116A
TCGGGGTGATGGGTGGTTGGTCGTTGTTTGAGAACTGCACAGTGGACGCGAGCATCTGTGGCCAAGTTTTTAAGGGCGCACGGTGGATGCCTTGGCACCAGGAACCGATGAAGGACGTGGGAGGCCACGATAGGCCCCGGGGAGTCGTCAACCAGGCTTTGATCCGGGGGTGTCCGAATGGGGAAACCCGGCAGTCGTCATGGGCTGTCACCCGCTGCTGAACACATAGGCAGTGTGGAGGGAACGCGGGGAAGTGAAACATCTCAGTACCCGCAGGAAGAGAAAACAACCGTGATTCCGGGAGTAGTGGCGAGCGAAACCGGATGAGGCCAAACCGTATGCGTGTGAGACCCGGCAGGGGTTGCGCATGCGGGGTTGTGGGATCTCTCTTCCACGGTCTGCCGGCCGTGGGACGAGTCAGAAACCGTTGATGTAGGCGAAGGACATGCGAAAGGTCCGGCGTAGAGGGTAAGACCCCCGTAGTCGAAACGTCAGCGGCTCGTTGGAGAGACACCCAAGTAGCACGGGGCCCGAGAAATCCCGTGTGAATCTGGCGGGACCACCCGCTAAGCCTAAATATTCCCTGGTGACCGATAGCGGATAGTACCGTGAGGGAATGGTGAAAAGTACCCCGGGAGGGGAGTGAAATAGTACCTGAAACCGTGTGCCTACAAGCCGTGGGAGCGTCGGAATGGAGCTTGCTCCATTCTCGTGACTGCGTGCCTTTTGAAGAATGAGCCTGCGAGTTTGCGGTGTGTTGCGAGGTTAACCCGGGTGGGGTAGCCGTAGCGAAAGCGAGTCCGAACAGGGCGCTTCAGTAGCACGCTCAAGACCCGAAGCGGAGTGATCTAGCCATGGGCAGGTTGAAGCGGAGGTAAGACTTCGTGGAGGACCGAACCCACCAGGGTTGAAAACCTGGGGGATGACCTGTGGTTAGGGGTGAAAGGCCAATCAAACTCCGTGATAGCTGGTTCTCCCCGAAATGCATTTAGGTGCAGCGTCGTGTGTTTCTTGCCGGAGGTAGAGCACTGGATAGGCGATGGGCCCTACCGGGTTACTGACCTTAGCCAAACTCCGAATGCCGGTAAGTGAGAGCGCGGCAGTGAGACTGTGGGGGATAAGCTCCATGGTCGAGAGGGAAACAGCCCAGAGCATCGACTAAGGCCCCTAAGCGTACGCTAAGTGGGAAAGGATGTGGAGTCGCACAGACAACCAGGAGGTTGGCTTAGAAGCAGCCACCCTTGAAAGAGTGCGTAATAGCTCACTGGTCTAGTGATTCCGCGCCGACAATGTAGCGGGGCTCAAGCGTACCGCCGAAGTCGTGTCATTCCAGCACATACTCCCAACGGAGGCTGGGATGGGTAGGGGAGCGTCGTCTGCCGGGTGAAGCAGCCGTGTAAGCGAGTTGTGGACGGTTGACGAGTGAGAATGCAGGCATGAGTAGCGATTCACACGTGAGAAACGTGTGCGCCGATTGACTAAGGGTTCCTGGGTCAAGCTGATCTGCCCAGGGTAAGTCGGGACCTAAGGCGAGGCCGACAGGCGTAGTCGATGGATAACCGGTTGATATTCCGGTACCCGCTGTGAAGCGTCAAACATCGAGCATCGTGATGCTAAGGCCGTGAAGCCGCCCCGGAGCCTTCGGGCAAAGGGGAGTGGTGGAGCCGCCGAACCAAGCGGTTAGTAGGTGAGTGATGGGGTGACGCAGGAAGGTAGTCCATCCCGGGCGGTGGTTGTCCCGGGGTAAGGGTGTAGCCCGAGTGGTAGGCAAATCCGCCACTCATACAGGGTGAGACCTGATGCCGAGCCGATTGTGGTGAAGTGGATGATCCTATGCTGTCGAGAAAAGCCTCTAGCGAGTTTCATGGCGGCCCGTACCCTAAACCGACTCAGGTGGTCAGGTAGAGAATACCGAGGCGTTCGGGTGAACTATGGTTAAGGAACTCGGCAAAATGCCCCCGTAACTTCGGGAGAAGGGGGGCCACACCTGGTGAAGGGACTTGCTTCCTGAGCTGGGGGTGGCCGCAGAGACCAGCGAGAAGCGACTGTTTACTAAAAACACAGGTCCGTGCGAAGCCGTAAGGCGATGTATACGGACTGACGCCTGCCCGGTGCTGGAACGTTAAGGGGACCGGTTAGCTTGGATTCGTCCAGGCGAAGCTGAGAACTTAAGCGCCAGTAAACGGCGGTGGTAACTATAACCATCCTAAGGTAGCGAAATTCCTTGTCGGGTAAGTTCCGACCTGCACGAATGGCGTAACGACTTCTCGACTGTCTCAACCATAGGCCCGGTGAAATTGCACTACGAGTAAAGATGCTCGTTTCGCGCAGCAGGACGGAAAGACCCCGGGACCTTTACTACAGTTTGATATTGGTGTTCGGTTCGGCTTGTGTAGGATAGCTGGGAGACTGTGAAGCTCGTACGCCAGTATGGGTGGAGTCGTCGTTGAAATACCAGTCTGGTCGTGCTGGATGTCTAACCTGGGTCCGTGATCCGGATCAGGGACAGTGTCTGATGGGTAGTTTAACTGGGGCGGTTGCCTCCTAAAGGGTAACGGAGGCGCCCAAAGGTTCCCTCAGCCTGGTTGGCAATCAGGTGTTGAGTGTAAGTGCACAAGGGAGCTTGACTGTGAGACCGACGGGTCGAGCAGGGACGAAAGTCGGGACTAGTGATCCGGCGGTGGCTTGTGGAAGCGCCGTCGCTCAACGGATAAAAGGTACCCCGGGGATAACAGGCTGATCTTCCCCAAGAGTCCATATCGACGGGATGGTTTGGCACCTCGATGTCGGCTCGTCGCATCCTGGGGCTGGAGTCGGTCCCAAGGGTTGGGCTGTTCGCCCATTAAAGCGGTACGCGAGCTGGGTTTAGAACGTCGTGAGACAGTTCGGTCCCTATCCGCTGTGCGCGTAGGAGTCTTGAGAAGGGCTGTCCCTAGTACGAGAGGACCGGGACGGACGAACCTCTGGTGTGCCAGTTGTTCTGCCAAGGGCATGGCTGGTTGGCTACGTTCGGGAGGGATAACCGCTGAAAGCATCTAAGCGGGAAGCCTGCTTCGAGATGAGGACTCCCACCTCT
>NZ_JAOCQE010000453.1 GCF_025290915.1 Streptomyces sp. 15-116A
CTGATCGGCGGGCTCGGCGTCGGCTTCTCGCTCGCACACGCCGCCGCGGACCCGCGCTGGGGACGGATCACGGTGGTGGAGCGTGAGCCGGCCGTCATCGACTGGCACCGCACCGGACCGCTGGCCGCGCTCTCCGCCGCCGCCCTCGCCGATCCGCGCACCGAGATCGTCGAGGCCGACCTCGTACGGCACGTCAATGAGACATCCGACACGTTCGACGCGCTGTGTCTCGACATCGACAACGGGCCCGGCTGGACGGTCACCGAGGACAACGGCGGGCTGTACTCACCGGCCGGACTGGCAGGCTGCGCAAGGGTGTTGAAGCCGCGCGGGGTGCTCGCGGTATGGTCCGCGCAGCCGTCCTCGGATTTCGAAGAAACCTTGCGGAATGCCGGGTTCCAGCAGGTGCGTACCGAAGAGATCCCCGTTGCCCGGGGCGTTCCGGACGTCGTGCATCTCGGCGTCCGCCCTGGATAGCTAAGGCGCGGCGACTCCCCGTACGCTGCTGCACTGACGCGGATCATTCAAGCGTCAAGCGCAGTCCTGCGCAGATCACGGATCACCCCACGGATTCCGGAAAGCACACCTCAGGGGCGGGCGATGGAGCAGACACACACCTCCCACAACGGCACGGCGGCGACCACTCCCGGCGCGCAGCGGCGGATCCTGGTGGTCGAGGACGACGCGACGATCGTGGACGCCATCGCGACCCGCCTGCGTGCCGAGGGGTTCCTGGTGCAGACGGCGGCGGACGGCCCGTCGGCGGTGGACACGGCGGAGGCCTGGCAGCCCGACCTGCTGATCCTCGACATCATGCTGCCGGGCTTCGACGGCCTGGAGGTCTGCCGCCGCGTGCAGGCCCAGCGCCCGGTGCCGGTGCTGATGCTCACCGCGCGGGACGACGAGACGGACATGCTGGTCGGTCTCGGCGTCGGCGCCGACGACTACATGACCAAGCCGTTCTCCATGCGCGAGCTCGCCGCGCGCGTGCACGTGCTGCTGCGCCGCATGGAGCGCGCCGCCCTCGCGGCCACCACCCCGCGCAGCGGCATCCTGCGCCTGGGCGAACTGGAGATCGACCACGCCCAGCGCCGGGTCCGGGTGCGCAGCGAGGACGTCCATCTGACGCCGACCGAGTTCGACCTGCTGGTGTGCCTGGCGAACACCCCGCGCGCGGTGCTCTCCCGCGAGCAGCTGCTGGCCGAGGTGTGGGACTGGGCGGACGCCTCCGGCACCCGCACCGTCGACAGCCACATCAAGGCGCTGCGCCGGAAGATCGGCGCCGAGCGCATCCGCACCGTGCACGGCGTGGGCTACGCCCTGGAGACGCCGACGCCATGAGCGACGGGCCGGCCGCGCGAAGAGGTGCCGGGGCGCCCAGGCCCTGGGCCGGTGTACGCCCGTTCTCGATCAAGACGAAGCTGACCGCGCTGGTCGTCGTCTCGGTGCTGATCACCACCGGCCTGTCCATGATCGCGGTGCACACCAAGACCGAGCTCCGCTTCATCATGGTCTTCTCGATGATCGCCACGCTGCTCATCACGCAGTTCGTGGCGCACTCGCTCACCGCGCCGCTGGACGACATGAACGCGGTGGCCCGCTCGATCTCGCAGGGCGACTACACCCGCCGGGTCCGGGAGAACCGCAAGGACGAGCTCGGCGACCTGGCCCAGACGATCAACGTCATGGCCGACGAGCTGGAGGCCCAGGACAGCCGGCGCAAGGAGCTGGTGGCCAACGTCTCGCACGAGCTGCGCACCCCGATCGCGGGGCTGCGCGCGGTGCTGGAGAACATCGTCGACGGCGTCACCGACGCCGACCCCGAGACCATGCGCACCGCGCTGAAGCAGACCGAGCGGCTCGGCCGGCTGGTGGAGACCCTGCTCGACCTGTCCCGCCTGGACAACGGCGTGGTCCCGCTCAAGCAGCGGCGCTTCGAGGTGTGGCCGTATCTGTCGGGCGTGCTGAAGGAGGCCAACATGGTCGCCTCCGCCCGCGCGGGCATCGCCTCGGGCTCCGGCAGTCACACCCGTACGGACGTCCATCTGCACCTCGACGTCTCGCCGCCGGAGCTCACCGCGCACGCCGACCCGGAGCGCATCCACCAGGTGGTCGCCAACCTCATCGACAACGCGGTCAAGCACAGCCCGCCGCACGGCCGGGTGACGGTCAAGGCGCGGCGCGGTCCGCAGCCGGAGTCGCTGGAGCTGGAGGTCCTGGACGAGGGGCCCGGCATCCCGCGCACCGAGTGGCACCGGGTGTTCGAGCGCTTCAACCGCGGCAGCGTCGACCGGCCGCACGGCCCCGGCAGCGACGGCGGCACCGGACTAGGCCTGGCGATCGCCCGCTGGGCCGTCGATCTGCACGGCGGGCGGATCGGGGTGGCCGAATCCGAGCGGGGTTGCCGGATTCTTGTCACTCTTCCGGGCAGCCCTTCCGTGCAAAGTTGACGTAAAGTTCGAACCGGAGCCTCAAGATCCACCGGCGTCCGCGCTGACGGACACGTGTGATCAGGCACAGGCCCGCGCGATCCGCGCGCCGGGCCGGGGCCGACGCGTCCCCGACACGGCCCGAAGAAGCGAAACCTCGCTTGTTTCCCGCCATTTCCAGCGCCGAAACACGCTCTGAGATGTGACTTACGCGACGATGAACGGGCCCGGCCTGACCTTCTCGCTGAAGGGGGCGTAGCCTTTATTTCCGCTGTCCATCACCTTGTGAAGCGGAAGAGGGCGGTTGCCGCCGTGTCGCCACAGTCCCCCAGTAACTCGAGCATCTCGACCGACACCGACCAAGCGGGCAAGAACCCCGCGGCCGCGTTCGGTGCGAACGAGTGGCTCGTCGACGAGATCTATCAGCAGTACCTCCAGGACCCGAACTCGGTGGACCGAGCCTGGTGGGACTTCTTCGCCGACTACAAGCCAGGGGCGCCCGCCGCCTCGGCTCCGGCGGGTACCGCGGCCACGGGGGCCGCGGGCACCACCACCCCTCAGCCCACCACCGCGCAGCCCGCCGCCCAGGCCGCAGCC
>NZ_JAOCQE010000454.1 GCF_025290915.1 Streptomyces sp. 15-116A
CAGCAGCGCCTCCACGCCGATCCGTTCCGCGTGGGTGCGGGCCAGGCAGGCGCGGACGATGTCCCGCCAGGCGTCCGGCAGTTCGGGCGCGAGCCGCAGCGTGTCCGTCCCGCGCGCGTACGCGACGGCCGCGTCACGGCGGACCGCGGGGGTGGCGCCGGGCAGCGGGAACGCACCCGTGAGCACCAGGTGGGCGAGGACGCCGAAGGCCCAGACGTCGGCGGACGGCCGGATCCGGCGGCCCCGTTCGCCGATCTCGGACCACAGCAGTTCGGGCGGGGTGTAATCGGGGGTGGAGAAGGCGGGCGTGTAGGCGTGGGTGCCCTCCAGCTCGGCGGCCATGTTGAAGTCCGCGAGCCGCACCGAACCGTCCGCCATCAGCAGCACGTTGGCCGGCTTGAGATCGCCGTGCACCCAGCCCGCGCGATGCAGCTGGTGCAGGCCCTCACAGATCTGCTCCAGCAACACCGGACCCGAGGCGGGCCGGGGCGAGGCGGCGAGCAGGCCCGCCAGAGAACGCTCCGCCCGCTCCAGCACCAGCACCGTCGCGCCGTCCAGTTCGGGCCGCTCCGGATCGTCGACGGTGAGCGTCTCGTACATGCGGATCAGCCGTGGCCGTCGCAGCCGCCGCAGCAACGCGACCTCACGCTCGACCAGTTCGCGCAGATGCGTCAGCTGACGCGGCGTACCGGTGCCGGTCGGCAGGAACTTGAGCGCGGCCGCCCGGGGCAGCGCCTCGCCCCCGTCCCCGACGCGCCTCCCGGCGTACACGCTGCCGAACGCCCCGGTGGCGATCGGCTCGCGGATCTCCCACCCGCCGACCCGGTACCCCTTGGGCACCGTCACGGCGTAGGCCTCGGTCACTCCTCGTCCCCCGTGGTCGGCGGGGGTACGGCGACGATGCGATACAAGGTGCGTCTCCCCGTGCGCGACGACTACCCAGGTCCAGACTAGGGCGACGCGCCAGGGCCGTGTCCCCCTCGAACGGGTGAGACACGGCCCTGTGACGTGATTGGCGAGAAACGCGCTGCGTGCTGTCAGGCGTTCAGTAGCGCGGGCGCTTGAACCATTCCGCGCTGGCGCGCTTGGCGGCGAAGACGATCAGCAGGATCGCGACGACCATGATGATCAGGCCGAGACCGTACGCGGCGAGCGTGAAGATGCCGGTGACGATCGCGAACGAGCCGTAGACGATCGAGCAGACCCGAACGCCGTTGGCGCCCTTGGCGTACTGCAGCAGCAGGACCAGACCGAGCACCGCGAAGACCGCCGCGAGACCCAGGAAGAAGACGACGACGCCCTTGCCCAGGTCGGCGAACTGCTCGGCCTCGGAGTCACCGGTGATGCCGGCCTCGGCCATCGTCTCGTCCCACTTGGACAGCGCGTAGCCGTACATCACCGCGATGACGGCGTGCGCCAGGGCGATCACGCCGAGCATGATCTGCGCGGCGCGCGTGATGCCCGGCATCTGAGTGGGGACGTAGCCGCCGCCGTAGGGCTGCTGCACCGGCGGCGCGGCGGGGTAACCGTAACCGGGCTGGCCGGGCTGCTGGGGGTAGCCGTAGCCGGGCTGGCCGGGCTGCTGGGGCGGCTGCCCGTAGGGGTTGTTCGGGTCGCCGAAACTCATGGCGGTTGTTCCTCCGTTGTCGCTCAGGTGCGGGGACGACGCGAGCCACGGCTCGGAGGAAGTTCTACAGATGCGGTCCGTCCCCCCGGTTCTGCCCGCGGCACTGTGCGACTCATCGTTCTTGACCGGTCTCTTGCTTGTCCAGCCGCAGACCGTATGTGTTGTGCAAGTGCAACATCTCTGATCTTGGTCGGATACGGGCGGAACGTGATCGTCCGTCGCCGTCGCGGACCTCGCGGCCGCCCGTGATGCGGGCGGATTGGAACCAGGGCCCGGTCATCCGGGAGGATGGGGGCCATGACCGCCCAGATTCTCGATGGCAAGGCCACCGCAGCCGCGATCAAGTCCGACCTGACCGCCCGCGTGGCGGCGCTGAAGGAGAAGGGCGTCACGCCCGGCCTCGGCACGATCCTCGTCGGGGACGACCCCGGCAGCCATAAGTACGTCGCCGGCAAGCACCGCGACTGCGCGCAGGTCGGCATCGCCTCCATCCAGCGTGAGCTTCCGGCCACGGCCACGCAGGAGGAGATCGAGGCGGTGGTGCGGGAACTCAACGAGGACCCCGCCTGCACCGGTTACATCGTCCAGCTGCCGCTGCCGAAGGGCATCGACGAGAACCGCATCCTCGAACTGATGGACCCCGACAAGGACGCCGACGGGCTCCACCCGATGAACCTGGGCCGCCTGGTCCTGAACGAGCCGGCCCCGCTGCCCTGCACCCCCAACGGTGTGCTGACCCTGCTGCGCCGCTACGGCGTCGAGATCAAGGGCGCCGAGGTCGTGGTCGTCGGCCGCGGTGTCACCATCGGCCGTCCGATGCCGCTGCTGCTGACCCGGCGCAGCGAGAACGCCACCGTGACCCAGTGCCACACCGGTACGCGGGATCTGTCCGCCCACCTCAAGCGTGCGGACATCATCATCGCCGCGGCGGGCAGCGCGCACCTGATCCGTGCGGAGGACGTCAAGCCCGGTGCGGCCGTGCTGGACGTCGGCGTCTCCCGCAGCGCCGAGGGCAAGATCGTGGGCGACGTCCACCCGGACGTGGCCGAGGTGGCCGGCTGGATCTCCCCGAACCCCGGCGGCGTCGGCCCGATGACCCGGGCCCAGCTGCTGGTCAACGTGGTCGAGGCGGCGGAGCGCAGTGCCGGCTGACCAGAACACCCCGCACACCGAGGAAAACGCCCCGCGCCCCGAGGCGAGGACACAGACGCCCGAGAACGACGAGGCGCAGGCCGGCGGCGGGGCTCGCGGTCGCGCGGAGCAGACCGACGCCGGGACCCGCGAAGGCGCGGCGTCGGCTGATGGCAGGGTCCGTGGCGGCGAGACGCAGGCCGACGGCAGGACTCCCGGCGGCGAGGCGCGGGCCGGCCG
>NZ_JAOCQE010000455.1 GCF_025290915.1 Streptomyces sp. 15-116A
GGTGCGAGGCGAGCGGCAGCAGCGTCTCCTGGGTGCGCTCGCCGGTGCCGGCCACCGACCACACGCCGTACTCGTCCTCGCCGCCGAGCCCGCCCAGCGACTGCCGCAGCAGCCCGGGGCCGCCGCTCGGGCCCTGCCAGAGCCCGGCCATGGAGCCGGAGCTGTCCAGCAGGAACAGCACCCGGCCCGGGCCGCCCACCTCCCGGTACTCGGTCAGCGCCCGCTCCATCGCCCGGCGTCCGGCCGACTCGTCCAGCGGGGACGGCGCCCGCAACACCCCGTCGGCGACCTCGGCCAGATCCAGCAGCTCCCCGCCGTCCGCCGAGCGGAACCCGTCCCGGGCGAACACCGCGCGGCCCCCCTCACCGGCCAGCCAGTCGCGGAAACCGTCGGCCGCCCGGTCGCGGGCGGTGCGGTCGTCGTCGCCGTTCTGCCAGCGGACCCGCACGAACAGCGGCTCCACGCCCGGCACGTCCTGCGGGTACTGGGCCATCCGCGGGCTGCGGGTGGTGTGGTCGCAGCCGACTCCGCTGCGCATCAGGAACTCGGGGACGAGCGCCGCGGTGCGGTTGTCCACCGCGTCGTCGTCGGGCAGCGTGCACAGCAGCTCGGCGGCCGTGGGCGAGGGCGATCCCGGCTGCGCGACCAGGCGCTCCCCGCGGGCCGCGGCGCGGGCGTCCTCGCCGTACAGGCCGACCGTGGCGAGCAGCCCCACGTCGCTGTGCTCCGGGTCGGGGCGGCGGACCTCGGCCGTCTCGTCCCGCTCGGTCAGGTCGTCGATCATCGCGGTGAGCGGCAGGCCGGTGCGCTCGTGCGTGAACTCGGCGGCCAGGTGCTGCGGCACCGCCAGCACGACCGGGGAGTACGCGAGCGGCTCGCCGTCCGGGCTCAGCACGGCCACCGCGTCGGTGTCCTGCCCCTCCTCCACCCGGGCCACGTCCGCGCGGGAGGCGGGGATCCAGACGTCCGGCTGCGGGCCGATGTCCCGCTGCGGGTTGGTGTCCTCGTCGCGCGGCTCCTGCCAGCTGCCGCTCTGCGTGCGCAGCGCGGTGACCACGTCCGAGGAACCTGCGCTGTAGACGGTGACGCCGCTGCGCCGGCAGCCGTCGCCGGTGGTGTTCGCCTCGGAGGTGAGATACGTGTCGGCGGCGGTGCGGATCGTCGGCTCCAGGTCCGGGTCGGTCAGCACGCGCAGCTCGGGCGGGGGCGCGCAGGGGGCGTCGCCGCCGGAGAGGACGCCGGTGAGGGCGCGGGCGCCGAGGGCGATCAGGATCAGGACGAGGACCAGCGGGAGGACGCCCCGGGTCATCGTCCGGCGCCGCGGCCACCGGATGCGGCGCGGCCGGCCCCACAGCGCGGACAGCCCGAGCCGGGCCGGGAGCTCGCGCAGGAAGCGCAGGAGCCTTTCGACGAGAGTGGGCGGGCGCGGAGGAGGTGGCGGAGAGGGAGGAAGGGGAGGAGGCGGTGAGGGCGGCGGGTGCGGCGCGGGGCTGGTCGCCGCGAGCAGTACGTCCTCCCCGGACTTCGCGCGGTCCTGCGGCTCCCACGTGTCGCCGCGCAGAGTCCTGTGCTTCTCCATCCGCGCCCGCAGCCGCTCGGCGAGATCCGTGAACCAGACCTCTCCGTCCTGCTTCAGCAGCTCGACGAGTTGCCCGGTGTACGGCGTCGGCGTCGTCGAATCGCCCGCGTCGATACGGTGGTTGGCCTGCACGCTCGTGAGGAGCAGCACCCGGTCGTGGTCGGAGAAGCCCTCCCAGACCTGCCCGGCGTTGCCCGCGAAGCAGCAGTCCAGGATGAGCACGATCCGCTGGGCGTCGCCCGATGCCAGCGTCGCCAGCACGGTGCTCACCGGGTCCGCGCCCACGAACTTCGCCGGTCTGCCCGCGACCACACGGGCATTGCGCAGCTGAAGGAACAGCTCTTCGCCACCACTGGGGATGGCGCCGTGGCCGGCGAAGTAGAGCAGCAGCACCCCGTCGGCTTCCGCGACGGCCGAGAACAGCGCGGTCTGGAACTCGCCCTGCCGCGGCGAGTGAACGACCTCGATGTCCTCCGCGCCGAACACCTGCCCCCGGGCGAGCGCCTCCTCCAGGCGGCGGACGTTGTGCTCGACCGCCGGGAGGTGGCCGGGCACACCGCCCGGCGGCTTCGTGTGGTCGTATCGGGCCACACCGACGAGCACCGCCCGGTTCCTCAGCCCGCGCGGATCGAGGCGGTTCACCGGCCTACCTGTCGTCGGCGTCCACCGGTTCGACGGAGCCGCTCGGTGGCTCGCCCCGCTCGACGGCGCGCCGGTTCTCCCGCCAGGCCGCCACCGCCTTCTTCACCTGCTCCAGCAGCTCCGCGAGTGCCACGCCCACCCCCGCGTTGAGCAGCAGGACGACGATGTCCATGCCCACGCCCATGGGCGCACCGGACTCGTCGGTTCTGGGGCGTTCCTCGATCCGCAGCGCGCCCCGGCGTATCAGCTCCTCGAACAGCCGCTCCCGCTCCAGCCAGTTGCGCAGCGCCGTGATGTCGCTCTCGCTCGCGGGTCCGTCCAGCCGTACTCGAATCCCCTGCTCGGCCACACCATCCCCCTCAGCCATAACTCACCATCATGACACCGGAGTTGCTCATGGGGGAGGGTTCGTACAGCGGTCAGGCGGGCAGGCGCCGCACCGCGAACACCGTGGTGTCGTCCGTGAGCCGGCCGCCGCTGTGCTCCAGCGTCCCGGCGCGGACGAAGTCGACCAGGCGGGCCGGTTCGGCGATCCCCGGGTCCCGCTTCACCGCCTCGCGCACGGCGTCGGCGAGCGGATAGAAGACGCCCTGGCCGTTCCGGGCCTCCGTCACTCCGTCCGTGCACATCAGCAGCGTCTCGTCGCGGGCCAGCGGCAGCCGGTGCGGGACCGGCGGCCCGGGGGCCAGGTCGCCGAGGCCCAGCGGCAGCGCGCCGTCGCCGCACTCCAGCGACCGGACGCCGTGGGGGCCGACGACCAGCGGCGGTTCG
>NZ_JAOCQE010000456.1 GCF_025290915.1 Streptomyces sp. 15-116A
TGGGCCGAGGGGACGTTGCGGGTGGAGAGCCGGTTCACGATTGCTCTGCCGGTGCCTTTGGTTGTGGTGGTGCCGTCGTTGGTGGCGCCGGCGCCGGGGGTTGCTGTGGATCCGGTACGGGGTGGGGGGAGGGCGCCGATGCTGGCGTATCCGGCGCGGGTCAGGGCGACCGCCCCGGCGGCTCCTCCGGCGGAGCTGGCGGGGTTGCTCGGGTCCACCCGGGCCGGGTTGCTCGCGGCGCTGGGGCGTCCGGCGTCCACCGGGGAGTTGGCGGTGCGGCACTTTCTCAGTCCGGCGACGGTTTCCTATCACCTGGGGGTGCTGCATCGGGCGGGGCTGGTGACGCGTGCGCGGGCCGGGCGCAGTGTGGTGTACCGGCATACGCCGGCGGGGGCGCGGTTGGTGGAGCGGCGCGGTAGACCGTAGGGGTGCCGGTGAGTGGGCGGGTGCGGGTGCGTGGTGGCTGGTCGCGCCCACGCGGCGGAGCCGCATATAGATACAGCCCCGCGCCCCTGACGGGGTTGCCCCGCCCGGCGTCGACTAGTTCCCCTGAACTCCCTCGGCTGCCCTCACCGCGTCTCGGTAGGCGCGGGCCGCTGCTCTGAGGGCCGCCTCCGGGTCCACGCCCTCCGCCTCCGCTCGTATCGCCAGGGTCAGGAGGTCGTAGCCGATGCCCTCGATGCGGGGCAGCGGGACGTCCAGGGCCGCCGTGCGGACGCGGGACGCCAGCTTCGCTGCCAGGGCCAGGGCGGGCTGGCCCAGGGGGATGCCTTCGGTGATCGAGGTGCGGCGTTTTTCGACGGCCTTGGTGCGCAGCCAGTGGGCCTTGACCTCCTCCGGGGTGGTGGCCGTCTCGTCGCCGAAGACATGGGGGTGGCGGTGGACGAGCTTGGTGACGATGGCGCCGGCCACGTCGTCGATGGAGAAGGGCTCCTCGGGGTGCTCCTCGGCGATCCGGGCGTGGAAGACGACCTGGAGGAGGACGTCGCCCAGCTCCTCGCGCAGTTCGTCCCGGTCGCCCTCCTCGATCGCCTCGACCAGTTCGTACGCCTCCTCGATGCCGTACTTCGCGAGGCCCTTGTGGGTCTGCAGGGACGACCACGGGCATTCGGCGCGGATGCGGTCCATCACCTGGACGAGGTCGAGGAGGCGGGCGCCCGGCAGGTCGTAGGAGGCCGGGAGCAGTTCCAGCTCGGGCATCCGGACGCGGCCGGTGCCGGCGAGGCGGGCCAGTCCGTCGGTGAGGGCGGGCTCGCCCTCACCGGTGGCGACGACGACCACCGTGTGCCCGCCGGCGCAGGCGTCGACCAGCTCCTCGGCGCTCGGGGACGCCTCCTCGACGGCTATCCCCGCCTCCCGCAGATAGGGCAGCTGCGGATGGGCGCCGTCCGCGCACAGCACCCGGTCGGCGGCGTGCAGCGCCTGCCAGGCCGGCCAGGACAGCAGGCCGGGCGCGACCCGGTGGCTGGTGGTGAGCAGGACGACGCGGCCGGGGGCGGACTCGGGGGTGGTGGCGGGGCTGGTTGCGTTCACCGTCCGAAACTAACCCACGCCGCCGACACCGCCCCGAGTTATCCACAGGCTGTGCGGTGCGGGCGTCAGGCCGGCTGCTGGGTGCCCGCCGACGTCACGTCCCGCACCCACGGCGTCTTGGCGTCCACGCGGCTGCTCTTCTCGACGTCCCAGCTGCCGTAGCGCGGGTTGACGTCCACGTCGAGTTCCTCGCCGGCCTCGGACAGGGCCTTCCAGAACTCGGAACGGCGGGTGTCCGTGCCGAGCTTCTCGGCGAGCTTCTGGGCCTGGAGCTGGAGGCGGAGGTTCTCGTCGAGGCGCTGCGGCGGGATGCCGTACTGCTGCAGCCAGGCCCGCTCCAGCGCCTCCGCGCCGCCCGCCTGCTCCTCGAGGCCGGCCCGCATGCGCTGGACCTCGCGGTTGGTGACGGTCACCCCGGCGTCCTGCGCGGCGTGCTCGAGGACCCGGTCGAGGACCATCCCGTGCAGGGTGTCGCGGGTGAGGCTGCCGGTGCGGGCGATGGCCTGCTCGTACTGGGCCTCGTCGGGGACGGCCTCGCGCTGGGCTGCGCGGACCTCGTTCACCCGGTTCTCCAGCTGCGAGACGGTGATCCGCTCGCCGCCGACGACGGCCGCCGCGCCCGGATGCGCATCGTTTCCGCAGGCGGTGAGCAGGGGTGCCGCCGCGGCGATCGCGGCGGTGAGCAGGAGCGCGGTGCGACGGCGGCGGTGCAAGGAAACCTCCTGAGGGAGCTTGTGCGGCGGTGCACAAAGTCTTGCGGTGATCGATGGTAGGCACGGGGCAAGCTCTGGCCAACCCATTCGACCAACGATTCACCGCGACTTCGGGCACCGGCACGGCGCCGCCCGGGCGTCCCGCACGGCTCGCGTCAGCCGCGCACCTGCCCCAGCCACTGCAGCGTCCGCCGGATCTCGACGGCGAGCGGGTGCCCGGGGCCATGGCCGCGTTCCACGTCGTGCAGCAGCCGGACGAGCGTGTCGTGCGCGGCGGCCCGGTCGCCGAGGGCGAGCAGCAGATGGCCGATGCGGCGGCGCACCTCGTGGGCAAGCTGCGGGTCGCCGGCGGCGACGTACTGGTTCTCGTAGTACGCCAGCAGCGAGCGGTACTCGGCCAGGGCCGCCGCCGGTTCGCCGAGCTGCTCCAGGCACTGGGCGGCCTCGTAGCGGTAGCGCAGGGACTGCGGGTCGGCCTGGCCGGCCTCGGCGGCGCGCTCGTCGGCGAGGCGGCGCAGTTCGGGCAGCGCGCGCCGGTACTGGCCGTCGTCGAGGAGCGTGGCGGCGTACTGCTTGCGCAGGGTGCGCACGACCGGGGAACGCTCGCCGTGCTGTTCGGCGGCGACCGGCAGGATCGCGCCGAGGATGTCGACGGCCTGGGTGATCCTGCCCTCGCCGAGCAGCCGCTTGACCTCGTCCACGGCGGCGGCGACATCGGCC
>NZ_JAOCQE010000457.1 GCF_025290915.1 Streptomyces sp. 15-116A
GCGGGGAGGGGACGGGGCGGTGGTGTCTGCCCGCAGCGGCTGGCGCGTCCGCGCCGACCAGCCTCTTGAGTCGACCTATTTCGCGCCAGACCGAGGACGGACACCACCGACCCGGGCCCGACTCACCCACCGACCGTGGGCGCTACGCGCACCCCACCGGAGCCGCAGCGGCGCCGCAGGCATTCCCACGCGCACCCCCACCGGAGCCGCAGCGGCGCGCTGCAGGCATCCACCCGCCGGAGCCCCAGTAGCGCGCCGCAGGCAAACACCCGCCGGAGCCCCAGTAGCGCGCCGCAGGCATCCACCCACCGGACCCGCACCCACAAGCTCACTGGTCCGACGAGAAGCGGACCGCGCCCGCCGGGATCTTCGCGTCGCACCACACCCTCGCGCCCTCCAGCAGCTCGTTGCCCGCCCCGATCACCGCGCCGTCCCCGATCACCGTGCCCGTCAACACCGATCGCTCGCCCACCCGGGCCTTCGTGCCGATCAGCGAGTCGGTGATCACCGCGCCCGGCTCTATGACCGCCCCCGGCAGGATCGTGCTGCCGAAGACACGCGCGCCCTCCGCCACGAACGCGCCCTCGCCCACCACCGTCCCGCCCGCGAGCTTCGCGTCGGGAGCCACCCGCGCCGTCGGCAGGATCAGCCGGTCCCCGCACCGGCCCGGCACCGCAGGCGACGGCGCACGGCCCAGCACCAGGTCCGCCGAGCCACGCACGAAGGCCGCCGGCGTACCCAGGTCCAGCCAGTACGTCGAGTCGACCATGCCCTGCAGATGCGCCCCCGCCGACAACAGCTCCGGGAACGTCTCGCGCTCCACCGACACCGGCCGCCCCACCGGGATCGTGTCGATGACCGAGCGCCGGAACACATACGCCCCCGCGTTGATCTGATCGGTGACGATCTCCTCCGGCGTCTGCGGCTTCTCCAGGAACGCGAGCACCCGCCCCGTCGCATCCGTGGGGACCAGCCCGTACGCCCGAGGGTCCGTCACCTTCGTCAGATGCAGCGAGACATCCGCACCGGAGGTCTCGTGCGTCCGCACCAGCGCCGAGATGTCCAGCCCCGTCAGAATGTCGCCGTTGAACACCAGCACCGGCTCGTCCGGCCCCGACCGCAACCGGGACGCCACGTTCCGGATCGCCCCGCCCGTGCCGAGCGGCTCCTCCTCCGTGACGTACTCGATGTGCAGCCCCAGCGACGCCCCGTCGCCGAAGTACGGCTCGAACACCTCGGCCAGATACGACGTCGCCAGCACGATGTGCTCGACGCCCGCCGCTCTCGCTCTCGCCAGCTGGTGCGTGAGGAAGGGCACCCCGGCAGCGGGCACCATGGGCTTGGGCGTGTGCACCGTGAGCGGACGCAGTCGCGTGCCCTTGCCGCCGACCAGGAGGATCGCTTCTGTCACCTGTCGTCTCTGCTTCCTGCCGGGACCGGCCGAACTGTCTTTCGGCCGGTCAGTGTATGCAGACCCTCCGGCAGGGAGAGATACGAACCCGCGCCGCCGCGCGCCTCAGCGGCCCTGGTAGCGGGCCGCCGTGCTGCGGGCCTTGCCGAGCTTGCTGTAGAGCTTCCCCCCGGGGCAGGAGGTGTTGAACCCGTCCCGGTGACCGGAGATCACGTTCATGCGCACCTTCTTGCCTTTCGCGTACAGGTTGCCACCGGCGGACGTCAGATATGTCTTCGCTTTCGGATTCATGCCGTGCAGGCCGAGCTTCCACGCGGTGAGCCGCGAGATGCCCTTCACGGCGGAGGACGACGGCTTCGTGGCGCCGTAGGAGCCGATGACGGCGATCCCCATGCTGTTGCTGTTGAAGCCGAGGGTGTGGGCGCCCTTGACCGGCTTGGCCACTCCCCCGGCCCGGCCCTCGTAGATCCGGCCGCACTTGTCGACGAGGAAGTTGTAGCCGATGTCGCGCCAGCCGAGGCTGACGGTGTGGTAGCGGTAGAAGCCGCGGATGAGGGAAGGCGCCTGCGCGCACGAGTAGTTGTTGCCGGAGGCGGTGTGGTGCACGAAGGCCGCCTTGACCTTCTTGGTGTAGACGAACCCGCCTTCGCGCAGGCTCTCGTTCGCGCCCCACCCGCGGCGGGTGGTGATGGCGGGCCTCGGCCCGATGTACGGCTTGGCCTGCGGCAGCGCACCGGTCCCGGCCGCGTCGACGGATCCGGCCGCCTCCGTGCCGCGCAGGGCGAGCAGTTCCGCCTCCGTCTGCTCACGGGTCAGTTCGGGAATCTCGGTGGCCCCGAGGGGCGCGAGCCCGGCGTTGGCCTCGGAGGTGGCGGTCTCCTCGGCGGTCATGACGCCCGTACGGGACTCGTCCGCGGCGGTGACCGGTGGCGGGGCCGCGGCACCGGGCGCCTCGGCGGGAGCGGGATCCGCGCCGGGGTCGATGAGTTCGAGATGCAGCCCGGCGGGAAGCGCCCCGGCGGCCTCTCCGGTCCTTGCCGCACCGGAATCCGTACCGGGAGCCACACCGTGCCCGGAGTCCGCACCGGGAGCCCCATCGGACCCGGAGTCCGCACCGGACGACTCCGACACCCCCGACGACCCTTCAGGCACCCCCTGCACCCGGATCTCCACCCCGTCGGACTCCCCCACCCACAGCGGTGCGGTGGCGCCCCGGACGCGTCCGGAGGAGCGTTCCGCGGTGCCGGGGTCGGCCGCGTGATCGGCGTTGTGGGTCTCGACGTCCTGCCAGCCGGACCAGGTGCCCGTGCCGGCCGCGCGGGTGCGGACCTGGACGCGGCCGTGGAGTTCGGCGGCGGGGTCGTCCCAGACGACGCCGAGGAGGGAGAAGTGACGGACCGTCCGGGGCGCGAGGCCGAACACGGCGGCGCCGGAGGAACGGTCCCGGGTGAGGGGGTTCAGGGGCAGCGACTGGGTGCTGCCGGGGATGCCCGGCTCGGCGGCCGGGACGCTCGCG
>NZ_JAOCQE010000458.1 GCF_025290915.1 Streptomyces sp. 15-116A
CAGGGGCTCGGCGGCCCCTGGGGCGTGCTCGGTGCGAGCCAGTGGCAGGTGGAGCCCGCGCTACGGCTGGCGTCGGTGGGCGGGATATGGCTGCCCAGTTTTTTGATCGTGGCGCTGAACGTCGCGCTGGCCGCCCTCGTGGTGCTGCGCGCGGCGCGGGTGCCCGCCGTGGCCGGGCTGGTCGCCGTGGCCGTCGTCACCGGTGCCGCGTGGGTGTGGTCGCCCCGCCCGGGCACCGACGACCACGTGGAGATCGCCGTCGTGCAGCCGGGCGTCGTCACGGCCGGCGCCGAGGCCCGCTTCGCCCGCGAGGAGCAGCTCACCCGGGAGCTCGCCGGGCGGGACGTCGACCTGATCGTCTGGGGCGAGAGCAGCGTCGGCTTCGACCTGGCCGCCCGGCAGGACCTGGCCCGGCGGCTCGCCGCACTGTCCCGGGAGACGGGCGCGGAGATCCTGGTGAACGTCGACGCGCGCCGCTTCGACCGGCCCGGCATCTACAAGAGCTCGGTACTGGTCGGCCCCGAGGGGCTCACCGGCGACCGCTACGACAAGATGCGGCTGGTCCCGTTCGGCGAGTACATCCCGGCGCGTTCCCTGCTGGGCTGGGCGACCTCCGTCGGCAAGGCGGCGGGTGAGGACCGGATGCGGGGCACGCGGCAGGTGGTGATGGACGCGGGCGGCGGGCTGCGGATCGGCCCGATGGTGTGCTTCGAGACCGCGTTCCCCGACATGAGCAGGAATCTCGCCGAGGACGGCGCGGACGTGCTGCTCGCACAGTCCTCGACCTCCACGTTCCAGCAGAGCTGGGCGCCCGAGCAGCACGCCTCGCTCGCCGCGCTGCGCGCCGCCGAGACCGGCCGCCCGATGGTGCACGCCACGCTGACCGGTGTCTCGGCCGTGTACGGCCCGAGCGGGCAGCGCATCGGGCCGTGGCTCGGCACGGACGCGAGCACCACCCAGGTGTACGACGTCCCGCTCACCCACGGGACCACGCCCTACGTGCGCTACGGCGACTGGCCGGTGCAGGCCGCGCTGCTGATCCTCGCGGCCTGGGTGGTCACCGAGGCCGTCCTGCGGCTCAGGCGGCCGGCCCCTGAACCGCACGCACCACGCGCTCGCACAGCTCATGAGTCGCCAGCGCGTCCCGGGCGCTGAGCACCTTGCCCGCGCGCACCGCGTCCAGGAACGCGAGCACCGCCTGTTCGATGCCCCGCTGCCGGGCCACCGGCACCCAGTCGCCGCGCCGCCGCACGGTCGGCTGGCCCTTGTGGTCGATCACCTCGGCGAGGTTGACCACCTGGCGCTTGGTGTCCTGCCCGGACACCTCCAGGATCTCCTCGGCCGAGCCGCTGAGCCTGTTCATCACCCCTAGGGCGGTGAAGCCGTCCCCGGCGAGCTGGAGCACCACGTGGTGCAGGAGCCCGTCCACGGCACGGAAGCGCACGGTCACGTCGTCGACCG
Source organism: Streptomyces sp. 15-116A (assembly GCF_025290915.1). Lineage (GTDB taxonomy): Bacteria > Actinomycetota > Actinomycetes > Streptomycetales > Streptomycetaceae > Streptomyces. The sequence goes on from NZ_JAOCQE010000458.1 coordinate 1,462, forward strand.
GGCCGGGGGCGAGGAAGCGCAGGGTGTCGACGACGTGGATGAAGTCGTCGAGGATCATCGTGCGCGGCTCCTCGGGGAGCCCGATCCGGTTCTTCTGCATCAGGATCAGCTCGCGCGGATGGTCCGCGCACTGCGTGTAGCCGGGGGCGAAGCGCCGGTTGAAGCCGACGGCGAGGCTCACGCCCCGCTCCTCGGCGAGCGCCACGAGCCGCTCGGAGTCTGCGAGTTCGTAGGCGAGCGGCTTGTCGACGTACGTCGGTACGCCCGCTTCGAGGAGCCGGGTGACGATCCGCGGGTGGACCTCGGTCGGCGCGTGCACGAAGGCGGCGTCGAGGTCCTGCGCGAGCAGGGCGTCGAGGTCGGTGTGACGCTGCCCGGCCGGGAGGTGGAGGCCGTCTGCGACCCGGGTGAGGGTCGCGGGTGTGCGGGTCTGCAGGTGCAGTTCCACTCCGGGCTGGAAGGCGAGGACCGGGAGGTAGGCCTTCTGCGCGATGTCGCCGAGTCCGATGCAGCCGACCTTCACGGGGTGTTCTCCTCTAGCCCTAGCCTGCCGTGGTCTGCTGCGAAGCATACGGCTGCTGCGGGGGCCGCCAGTCGGCGATCCCGTCGAAGCTCCGCAGGAACAGCGCGGGTCCGGCCTTCGACAACAGGGCGAGCGCGTTGTCGCGTACGGCGATGCCGAGTCTGTTGCTCATCATGTTCAGGCGCGCCACCCGCACGGCCTGGCGGGCGATCGCGGTGGTGCGGGGCAGCCGGGCGGCGCTGTAGGCGGGCAGGTCGTCCGCGAAGTGGGCGAGGGTGATCGCGTCCTCGATGGCCTGGTTGCCGCCCTGGCCGAGGGTCGGCGGCATGGCGTGCGCGGCGTCTCCGACCAGGGCGACCCGGCCTCGGTGGTAGGCGGGGAGCGGCTCGGTGATGTGGTGGACGTCGTGGCGCAGGACGTCCTCGGGGCGGGCGGCGGCCAGCACGGCGGGGATCGGGTCGTGCCAGTCGCCGTAGCGGCGCAGCAGTTCGGCCCGCTCGTCGCCGGGCGCCGCGTCGCCGGCCGGGGCGAGGGCGGCGGCGTAGGCGTAGATCCGGCCGTCCTTGAGCGGGTGGGTGCCCCAGATGCGGCCCCGGCCCCAGGTCTCGTGCGAGGCGAACTCGATGCCCGGCAGCGGAATCACGATCCGCCAGGTGGTCATGCCGGAGTACACCGTGCCTGGGTGCTCGGGGAACAGCCCACGGCGTACGGCGGAGCGGATGCCGTCGGCGGCCACCACCAGGTCGGCCTCCAGTTCGCCGTCGGGGGTGCCGACGCGAGCCGGCCGGGCGGGATCACCGGGAACCCCGGGGTCGACGACGTGCGCGGCGGCGGACGTGCGCACGGCGTCCGGCGGGAGCTGTGCTGCGAGGTGGTCGATGAGCGTGGCGCGGTGCAGCAGCACGAGCGGGCCGCCGAAGCGCTCGGTGGCC
>NZ_JAOCQE010000459.1 GCF_025290915.1 Streptomyces sp. 15-116A
TCGGTGCGCACATGGCGGCGCAGGGCGCGCACGTCGTCCGGCTCGGGCGGGTCGCCGGGCAGCCAGGCGGCGGTGAGGCGGCCGGCGCCGAGCGGCAGCGACACCGCGGCGTCGGGCTCCTCGTCCATGCCGTAGGCGATCTCCAGGGAGCCGCCGCCGATGTCGATGACCAGCAGCTTCCCGGCCGACCAGCCGAACCAGCGGCGGGCGGCGAGGAAGGTGAGCCGGGCCTCCTCCGCGCCGTCGAGGACCTGCAGTTCGACGCCGGTCTCCTCGCGCACCCGGTTCAGGACGTCGTCGGCGTTGACCGCCTCCCGCACCGCGGAGGTGGCGAACGGCAGCAGATCCTCGACGCCCTTGTCCTCGGCCGCCATGAGCGCGTCCTGGATGACGGAGATCAGTTTCTCCACGCCGTCGGGGCCTATCGCCCCGTCCTCGTCGAGCAGCTGGGCGAGGCGGAGTTCCGCCTTGTGGGAGTGCGCGGGCAGCGGGCATGCGCCGGGGTGCGCGTCCACCACCAGCAGATGCACCGTGTTCGAACCCACGTCGAGGACACCGAGTCTCATGTACGGAACGCTACTGCCCACGGAGGTACTGGGTCGCGGCCCGGTCGACTTACCCTGGACGGGTGCCAAAGACGAAAAAGGCGAAGGACGCGAAGTCGCCCAAGAAGGACAAGCGGGCCAAGGAGACCACGGCGCCCGTGGGTTCCCCGGCCGAGCCCGCCGTGGACGACGAGAAGGGGCTCGACTTCGCCCGTGCGTGGGTGGAGTTTCCCGATCCGGCGGACGACGAGCAGGTGTTCCGCTGCGATCTGACATGGCTGACCTCTCGCTGGAACTGCATCTTCGGCAGCGGCTGCCAGGGCATCCAGGCGGGCCGCGCGGGCGACGGGTGCTGCACGCTGGGCGCCCACTTCTCCGACGAGGACGACGAGAAGCGGGTGGCCGAGCATGTGGCGAGGCTCACGCCGGACATCTGGCAGCACCACGCCGAGGGCACGAAGAACGGCTGGGTCTCCGAGGACGAGGACGGCGACCGGCAGACCCGCCCGTACCAGGGCTCCTGCATCTTCCAGAACCGGCCGGGTTTCGCCGGGGGCATGGGCTGCTCGCTGCACATCCTCGCCATGAAGGAGGGCCGCGAGCCGCTGGAGACCAAGCCGGACGTGTGCTGGCAGCTGCCGATCCGGCGCACCTACGACTGGATCGACCGCCCCGACGACACGCGCGTGCTGCAGGTGTCGATCGGTGAGTACGACCGCAGGGGCTGGGGCCCTGGCGGGCACGACCTGCACTGGTGGTGCACCTCGGCGACCTCGGCGCACGGCGCGGGCGAGCCGGTGTACGTCTCCTACCGCGCCGAACTGACGGAGCTGATGGGCAAGGCCGGCTACGACCGCCTGGTCGAGCTGTGCGAGGAACGGCTGGCCTCGCAGCTGCCTCTGCTGGCACCGCATCCGGCGGACCCGGTGGATCGGCCGGATCGGGCGGATCGGGCGGATCGGGCCTGACGTCTGCCGCCCGGGGCCCGCGCCAGGAGAGGGACTCCGCTGACGCCCCCTGCGGCGCGGACACCCGCTACGGCGTCGCCTGGCTCGGCGTGCCCGCATCGCCGGTCGGCGGGGCCGAGTCCGCCGGGGCGTCGGATGTCGGGGTGCCCGTCGAGGGATCGGGGTCCGGGGACGACGGGGGCGGGTCGGTCGGGTCGGTCGGGTCGGTCGGCTCGGGCTCCGAGGGGGCGGGGCTCGTGGGGTCGGGATTCGAGGACGACGGGGGCGGGCTGCTGGGCGGGCCCGGGTGGGAGGGGCCCGGTTCGCCGGGGTGGCCGGGGTGCGGGCCGGTCGGTGTGGAGGGGTCGGACGGGGTGGGGGCGGGGCCGTAGCCGTCGATCGTGACGACGGCGCCCGCCGGTGAGATCGCCACCTGCGCGCTCCAGTGACCGGACGGTTCGCGCAGCTGGTCGACGTACACCTTGATCGTCAACGACTCGCCGGGCCGGAGCGTTCCCGAGGACCGGCTCAGATAGAGCCAGTGGGCCCCGGTCGACGCCGACCAGCGCACCGGTGCCGTGCCCGTGGCGGTGAGGGTGATCAGCGTGGTGTCGCCGCTGTGTCCGGCCGTGACGTCCAGCGCGGCGGCGCCCTTGCGTCCGGCGCCCGCGACCTCGACGACCTCCACGGACACATCCGCCTTCGCGTCCTTGTCCTTCGTGCCGAAGCGGCCGTCGGGGCGGGTGCTGGCGTTGCCCGCGTTCTCGTAGCCCGCTCCCTCGCCGTCCAGGTCGAAGGGGCCGTCGGCCTCCCGCGCGGACGCCGAGCGGCCGTCCTGCGCCTCACCGACGGGGGTGCCCCGGTAAGCGGCCCACAGGGCGAGCACCGGCGCGGCGACGACGGTGGCGACGACCGTCGTCGTGACGGCACGCGCGCGCAGGCGGTCCCTGCGGGCGGCGCGGTCCTTGGGGTCCATGGGGAAGCCGCGCCGGTCGAAGCGGGGCGCGACGGCACGCGCGCGTGGATGGTGCGCCATGGCACTGTGCAGCGCGGCGGCGGGCACCGGCAGGACGGGCAGGGCGTCGGGCGTGACGGCGGTCCCGGGCCAGCGGCCGGGGATGGCCCGCTCGGCGGTACGGCGGCAGCGCGGGCAGTCGTCGACGTGCCGGACCAGTTCACGGCGCACGGCGCTGCTGAGCACGAGCTCATGGTCGCCGGTGAGATGCGCCACGCCCGGGCAGCTGCCGGTCTCGACCACGGCGAGCGCCGCGCGCGTGCGCTCGACCTCGCACGCCGCGGAGGCGAGCAGCTCACGCGCGGCGGCCGGTTCCATGCCGAGCACGGCGGCGACCTCCTCGGCGCCGAGATGATGCCGCACGGCGAGTTCGAGAGCCTCGCGTTGCTCGGGGGTGGTGCCGGC
>NZ_JAOCQE010000046.1 GCF_025290915.1 Streptomyces sp. 15-116A
GGGCCGCAGGCGCGTACGGCGGGAAGGGGACGGGGCGGTGGTGTCTGCCCGCAGCGGCTGGCGCGTCCGCGCCCGTACTCCGTTGAGTTACCTATTTCGCGCCAGACCGAGGACGGACACCATCGCCCCGGCCCCGACTCACCCACCCACCGTGGGCGCTACGCGCACCCCCACCGGAGGGACAGCGGCGCCGCAGGCATCCACCCACGGCGCGCAACCCGCTACTCCTCCTCAGCCCCCGACTCCGCATCCGCATCCGCATCCGCATCCGACACGCTCTCCGCCCCCCCGGCCTCCAGCAACCGCACCAACTGCCGCCCAGTGATCCGCCGGAACTTCCGCTTCTGCGGCCGCGTCCGATCCAGCACCGCCACCTCCAGCCGCTCCGCGGGAATCTCCCGCTCACTGCCATTGGTGTCCCGCGACAACGCCTGCACCGCCAGCCGCAGCGCCTCCGCCAGCGTCATCCCGTCCCGATGCCGCTGATCCAGGTACCCGCTGATCTGCTCCGCGTTACCCCCCACCGCCACCGAGCCATGCTCATCCACGATCGACCCGTCATGCGGCAACCGATAGATCTGGTCCTGCTCCGGGGTCTCCCCGACCTCGGCCACCACCAGCTCCACCTCGTACGGCTTCTCCCCCGCACTCGAGAAGATCGTCCCCAGCGTCTGCGCGTACACGTTCGCCAGACCCCGAGCCGTCACATCGTCCCGGTCGTAGGTGTAGCCCCGCAGATCGGCATACCGCACCCCACCGATCCGCAGATTCTCGTACTCGTTGTACTTACCGGCCGCGGCAAACCCGATCCGGTCATAGATCTCGCTGAACTTGTGCAGCGCACGGGACGGATTCTCACCGACGAACACAATCCCGTCGGCATACTGCAGCACCACCAGGCTGCGCCCCCGGGCAATGCCCTTGCGGGCGTACTCCGCCCGGTCGGCCATCGCCTGCTGAGGTGAGACATAGAACGGCGTCGACACCGGTTACCCGTCCCTTTCTGTCGAAGTCACTGGATCACCCACACCAAAACGGACAACAACCGCACGCCGACCGGCTAAAGCAGCGCCGCCCGCGGCCCGTCCGGCTGCTCCAGCCGCCGCTCCAGCACGGACCGCGCGATCTCGGACGACTCGTCCTCGGTCAGCCGGCGGAAACCGTCCTCGGTGATCACGGTGACAATCGGATAGATCCGGCGCGCGACATCGGGACCACCGGTCGCCGAGTCGTCGTCGGCCGCGTCGTACAGCGCCTGCACCACCAGCGTGGTGGCCTCGGCCTCACTCAGATCGTCCCGGTAGAGCTTCTTCATCGCACCGCGCGCGAAGATCGACCCGGACCCCGTGGCCGCGAAGCCCTGCTCCTCGGAACGCCCGCCGGTGACGTCGTAGGAGAAGATCCGCCCCTTCTCCCGGTCCACGTCGTACCCGGCGAACAGCGGGACCACGGCCAGACCCTGCATCGCCATGCCGAGATTCGAACGGATCATGGTCGACAGCCGGTTCGCTTTACCTTCCAGCGACAGCTGAACGCCCTCGACCTTCTCGAAGTGCTCCAACTCCAGCTGGAACAGCTTCACCATCTCCACGGCCAGGCCCGCCGTACCGGCGATGCCCACCGCCGAGTATTCGTCGGCCGGGAACACCTTCTCGATGTCCCGCTGCGCGATGACGTTCCCCATGGTCGCCCGCCGGTCACCGGCGAGCACGACACCGCCGGGGAACGTCACCGACACGATGGTCGTCCCGTGCGGCGCCTCGATCGCCCCCTGCACCGGCGGCAACGACCGCTTCCCCGGCAGCAGCTCCGGCTGGTGCTCGGAGAGGAAGTCCATGAAGGAGGAAGACCCTGGCGTCAGGAAGGCAGCTGGTAGACGCCCGGTGCTACGAGTGTTGGCTTCCACGAAGTTCCTTCCAAGTAGGCGGCAGCCCGACGAACAGCGTCGGGATCATCTCCCAACTTGCCGATGGCCGAATTGCAGTTGAAGCACAGTACGCCACGGACCTTACCCGTCTTGTGGCAGTGATCCACATGGACGGCGGGAGCCTTCAGACAGATCACACACAGCCCCCGGCACGCCCGGCAGCGTGTCGACAGCCCGTCCGACGCGGTGGCATTACGGTGCCATTCGCTGTGGGGTTTGATCTCGCCGCACATCCGGCAGAGCTTGTGCCCGTCAGGCACGTCCACCTTCTCGCGGACCGTCCTGCCCCTGGCCTCCTGGCGTCGCCGGTAGTACTCGGCCGCGCATTCGCGGCAATTGGCCTGTAGCCCATCAGGCCGTGACCCGTTACGCGCGAATGCGCTCGCCGGGAGGATCTCCTGGCAGGCCGAGCACTTCTTCCATCCCCCGCTGTTCACGTATGTGACCTACTGTCCACCCTTTTGAACGAAGGAGCGCACGAAGTCCTCGGCGTTCTCCTCCAAGACGTCGTCGATCTCGTCCAGGACGGAGTCCACGTCGTCCGACAGCTTCTCCTGCCGCTCCTTCAGGTCCTCCGAAGCCTGCGTCTCCGCCGCCTGCTCCTCGACCTCTTCCGTGGACCGCGTGGCCTTCTGCTGCCCGCCGCCGGTGTCCTTGGTCGCCATCACCCTCACCCCGCTCGGTTCGCCCGACACAGTTGCTCGGTCAAGATCAGACCCTACAAGCCGGGTCCGACAATGGCCCCGCAGTTGCTCCAACGTACGGGGACCACCTCGATGATTCCCGGGCCAGGGATTTTCCACCCTGTCCGGCCGGTCCTTCCGGAGAGCCCGGGTACCCCGCATACCCGGTCAGCCCTCGGCTCACCCCCCGGACAGCACCCTGACCAGGTCTTCCGCCGTGCGGCACCGGTCCAGCAGCTCCTTGACGTGATTACGCGTTCCGCGAAGCGGTTCCAGGGTTGGCACCCGCTGAAGCGAGTCCCGCCCCGGCAGATCGAAGATCACCGAGTCCCAGGAGGCCGCCGCCACGTCGTCCGCGTACTGCTCCAGGCACCGCCCGCGGAAGTACGCCCGGGTGTCCTCAGGCGGCTTCGTACGGGCCTTCTCGACCTCCGCCTCGTCGAGGAGGCGCTTCATCCGGCCCCGGGCCACCAGACGGTTGTAGAGGCCCTTGTCGGGGCGTACGTCGGCGTACTGCAGGTCCACCAGGTGCAGCCGGGCCGCGTCCCAGTCGACGCCGTCCCGGCGCCGGTAGCCCTCCATGAGCTCCCGCTTGGCGACCCAGTCCAGCTCGCCGGCCAGGCTCATCGGGTCGTTCTCCAGCCGCGTGAGGGTGTCCTCCCAGCGGGCCAGGACGTCCTTGGTCTGGTCGTCGGCGTCGGCCCCGAAGCGCTCCTCGACGTACTTGCGGGACAGCTCGAAGTACTCCATCTGGAGCTGCACCGCGGTGAGCGTGCGCCCGCTGCGCAGCGTGACGAGCCGCTTGAGCGACGGGTCGTGCGAGACCTGGTGCAGCGTGCGCACCGGCTGGTCGACCGCCAGGTCCACCGCGATGAAGCCGTCCTCGATCATCGACAGCACCAGCGCCGTCGTGCCCAGCTTCAGGTACGTCGAGATCTCCGACAGGTTCGCGTCGCCGATGATCACGTGCAGCCGGCGGTATTTCTCGGCGTCGGCGTGCGGCTCGTCGCGGGTGTTGATGATCGGGCGTTTCAGCGTCGTCTCCAGGCCCACCTCGACCTCGAAGTAGTCGGCGCGCTGGCTGAGCTGGAAGCCGTGTTCGTGGCCGTCCTGGCCGATGCCGACGCGGCCGGCGCCGGCGAAGACCTGGCGGGAGACGAAGAAGGGGGTCAGGTGGCGCACGATGTCCGAGAAGGGGGTCTCCCGCTTCATCAGGTAGTTCTCGTGCGTGCCGTAGGACGCGCCCTTGTTGTCGGTGTTGTTCTTGTAGAGGTGGATCGGCTGGGCCCCGGGCAGCTGGGCGGCGCGTTCGGCGGCCTCGGCCATGATCCGCTCGCCGGCCTTGTCCCAGAGCACGGCGTCGCGCGGGTTGGTGACCTCGGGGGCGCTGTATTCGGGGTGGGCGTGGTCGACGTAGAGCCGTGCGCCGTTGGTGAGGATCACGTTGGCGAGGCCGATGTCCTCGTCGGTGAGCTGGCTGGCGTCGGCGGCCTCGCGGGCGAGGTCGAAGCCTCGCGCGTCGCGCAGCGGGTTCTCCTCCTCGAAGTCCCAGCGGGCCCGGCGGGCCCGGTGCATCGCGGCCGCGTAGGCGTTGACGATCTGGGACGAGGTGAGCATGGCATTGGCGTTGGGGTGGCCGGGGACGGAGATCCCGTACTCCGTCTCGATGCCCATTACTCGCCGTACGGTCATGCGGCCCTCCTTGCCCGGCGGCGTCCCCGGTCGGGGGCGCTGCTGTACCGCTGGCGCTCAGATGCGTGTGCGGTGCCCGTCCCCGCACTGCGCGACTCGGCGGTACGGAAGAGCCTAGAACGCCTTTGCGCTGGTGGGGAGATCATTTGCGTCATTGCTGTGCTCCAGCCGTGGCCCGAAAAACAGTCGGCTGCGGGTACCCGCTGAGGGCACCCGCAGCCGCCCTGGCTTTTACAGGTACTGACCGGTGTTCGCCACCGTGTCGATGGAGCGTCCGGTGTCCGCGCCCTGCTTTCCGGTGATGAGGGTGCGGATGTAAACGATCCGTTCGCCCTTCTTTCCGGAGATACGGGCCCAGTCGTCCGGGTTGGTGGTGTTGGGCAGGTCCTCGTTCTCCTTGAACTCGTCCACGCAGGCCTGGAGCAGGTGGGAGACGCGGAGGCCCTTCTGGTTCTTCTCGAGGAAGTCCTTGATCGCCATCTTCTTGGCGCGACCGACGATGTTCTCGATCATGGCGCCGGAGTTGAAGTCCTTGAAGTAGAGGACTTCCTTGTCACCGTTGGCGTAGGTGACCTCCAGGAAGCGGTTCTCCTCGGATTCCGCGTACATCTGTTCCACGGCGGTCTGGATCATGCTTTCGACCGTCGTGGTCTTGTCTCCGCCGTGCTCGGCGAGGTCGTCGGCGTGCAGCGGGAGACGTTCGGTGAGGTACTTGCCGAAGATGTCCTTGGCGGCTTCCGCGTCCGGACGTTCGATCTTGATCTTCACGTCGAGCCGGCCGGGCCGCAGGATGGCGGGGTCGATCATGTCCTCGCGGTTGGAGGCGCCGATGACGACCACGTTCTGCAGGCCTTCCACGCCGTCGATCTCGGCGAGCAGCTGCGGGACGATGGTGTTCTCCACGTCCGAGCTGACGCCGGAGCCGCGGGTGCGGAAGAGGGACTCCATCTCGTCGAAGAAGACGATGACGGGGGTGCCCTCGCTGGCCTTCTCCCGGGCCCGCTGGAAGACCAGGCGGATCTGCCGCTCGGTCTCGCCGACGTACTTGTTCAGCAGCTCGGGGCCCTTGATGTTGAGGAAGAAGCTCTTGCCGGCGGCCTGGCCGGTGACCTCGGCGACCTTCTTGGCCAGCGAGTTGGCGACGGCCTTGGCGATGAGCGTCTTGCCGCATCCGGGCGGTCCGTAGAGCAGGACGCCCTTGGGCGGGCGCAGTTCGTGCTCCTTGAACAGGTCCGGGTAGAGGTACGGCAGCTCGACCGCGTCGCGGATGGCCTCGATCTGGTTGCCGAGGCCGCCGATCTGCTCGTAGCCGATGTCGGGGACTTCTTCGAGGACGAGCTCCTCGACCTCGCTCTTGGGGACGACCTCGTAGACGTACCCGGAGCGCGGTTCCAGGAGCAGGGCGTCACCGGCGCGGATGGTGGCGTCCAGCAGCGGCTCGGCGAGCCGCACCACCCGTTCCTCGTCGGTGTGCCCGAGCACCAGGGCGCGCTCGCCGTCCTCGAGGATCTCCTTGAGGGTGACGATGTCGCCGACGCGCTCGAACTCCATGGCCTCGACCACGTTGAGCGCTTCGTTGAGCATCACTTCCTGGCCGCGCCTGAGCTCGTCGAGCTCGACGCTGGGGCTCACGTTCACGCGGAGCTTGCGGCCGCCGGTGAAGATGTCGGCGGTGCCGTCCTCGTTCGCGGCGAGGAAGACTCCGAAGCCGGCCGGGGGCTGGGCGAGCCGGTCGACCTCTTCCTTGAGGGCCACGATCTGGTCGCGGGCCTCACGGAGCGTGTTGGCGAGTCGCTCGTTCTGGGCGGATACGCCGGCCAGGTTGGTCTGCAGCTCGACGATCCGCTCTTCGAGAATCCTCGTGTGTCGCGGAGAGTCGGCGAGCTTGCGTCGCAGGACGGCGATCTCCTGCTCAAGGTAGGCAATCTGCCCGGCCGGGTCGTCGGACCCGCGTCCCGGGCGGATGCCGCGGTTCATGTCGTCGTCGTGGGCTGCCACGGTCCTCACCTCCTCCAAGGGGAGCTGGACGCTTCCAGACCCTACCTGGGCGGGTGTCGATTGAAACCCCTAGATCACAAAGACGGTCGGGGTGTGTCCGATCTTCACCCTTGCGCTCTCCCTCACGCCAGGGGAATACCCACCGAAGATGATTGGAACCCAGGCGGAGGTAGGGTCGAAGTGTTCAACACCCGTCGGAGCTGGCCGGATTCCCGTCCGGCTCGACGCAGGAGACGGCAGGAGAGATGAGCGTGCAGCAGGAGGCCGGAGTCGGCGGCGAGGCCCTGGAGGTCTGGATCGACCAGGACCTGTGTACCGGTGACGGCATCTGCGCCCAGTACGCGCCGGAGGTGTTCGAGCTGGACATCGACGGTCTGGCCTATGTGAAGGGCGCGGACGACGAGCTTCTGCAGGACAAGGGGGCGGCAACGCCCGTACCGCTGCCGCTTCTCACGGATGTGATCGACTCGGCGAAGGAGTGTCCGGGCGAGTGCATCCACGTGCGTCGCGTTTCGGACAGTGTCGAGGTGTACGGCCCGGACGCCGGGTGACCGGTACGGCACGGTCGGTCACCGCTGTCTGATTGGTCACACGCTGCGGGCGTCGGCGGGGCCGGTGCGCACGAACGCGCCGTCGTCCCACTGCCATTTCACGTTCTCGCGCACATCGGGGCAGCAACTGGGCACGTCGGCGGAGGAGTAGCCGAGGACGGTGGCGGTGATGACGCCGTCGCGCACGGCGAAGTCGTCGACGTTGGTGCGGTCCTTGGGGTCGACAAGGGTGGCCACGACGCGCGGCTCGGTACTGCCGGCGGCCTGGGTGAGGACGTACATGCCGTCGGGCGGGGTGCCCATGGGGGCGTCGCAGTGGACCGCGGCGACCGTCTCGGGGCGTCCGTCGCCGTCGAGGTCGCCGGACGCCTTCTTCTTCACGACGAGTTTCACGGGCCCGCAGTCGAGGGGGAACTCGGCGCTGTCCGCGTCGGGCGGGGCGATGTGCGCGGGGGCGCTCTTGGTCCGGGCGCCGGGCGTCTGGGCGGCGGTGGCGGCGTCGGGCTGGACGACGGAGGAGAGCGCCACGACTCCGGCGACGGCCGTGGCGGTGGCGACCCAGTGGATGGGCCGGGTGTGCGTGTGGGCGAGCTCCGGGACGGCGGATGGCTGCACGAGGAGGGTCTCCTGTGAGGGCTGTGCCGGTGGGGGTGGCCAGCATCGTGCCACACGTCACAGTGCGGGGGAACGGCGGGGTGTGGAGTTACGGTTCGGGGTTTCGGCGCGGGTTGTGCGGGGACGGCGCGGGTGGCCTGCGTCAACGCGGCGGCGCCGTGACGCAGTTCCTTCGGGCTTTCGGGAACTGCGGCACGGCGCCGGTGCGTTGACGGTTCGACGAGCGGCGTCAGCGGGCGGCGCCTCCGTCGGCGTTGGGGCCCGCGTAGTCCTCGCCGTAGGCGCCCTTGGCGGGGCGTCGGCGGCGCATGGGGGGTTCGACTCCGTCGGCGAGCCGGCGGGCGGTGAGCAGGAAGCCGGTGTGGCCGATCATCCGGTGGTCCGGGCGGACGGCCAGACCCTCGATGTGCCAGTTGCGGATCATCGTCTCCCAGGCGGTCGGCTCGTTGAAGCAGCCGATCTCGCGGATGGACTCGACGGTCCGGGCGAGCTGGGTGGTGGTGGCGACGTAGCAGCAGAGGATGCCGCCGGGGACGAGTGCCTTGGAGACGGCGTCCAGGCATTCCCAGGGGGCGAGCATGTCGAGGATGACGCGGTCGACGTCCGTGTCGGACAGGTTGTCCTGGAGATCGCCGACGGTGAGCTGCCAGGCGGGGTGCGGGCCGCCGAAGTAGCGCTCGACGTTCTGCTTGGCGATCTCCGCGAAGTCCTCGCGGCGCTCGTAGCTGTGCAGCATGCCCTGGTCGCCGATGGCACGCAGCAGGAAGCTGCTGAGCGAGCCGGAGCCGACGCCGGCCTCGACGACACGCGCGCCGGGGAAGATGTCGGCGAAGGCGAGGATCTGCCCCGCGTCCTTCGGGTAGACGACGGCTGCCCCGCGGGGCATGGACAGGACGTAGTCGGGGAGCAGGGGGCGCAGCGCGAGGTAGGCGACGTTACCGGTGGTGCGGACAACGCTGCCCTCGGGTGCGCCGATCAGTTCGTCGTGCGGGAAGGAACCCTTGTGGGTGTGGAAGTTCTTCCCGGCTTCGAGCGTGAACGTGTAGTGGCGGCCCTTGGGGTCGGTCAGCTGTACCTGGTCCCCGACCTTGAAGGGCCCGCGTCGGCGGGCGGCACCGGTCGGTTCGGACATGTGCCCAAGCCTAACCGCTCGCCGGGGTCGCTCCGACCAGGGTTCAGCTGGGCCTCGCCATCGCCTTGACGAAGGCGCGTTCCACGTCCGCCGCCGAGAGGACTCCGTAGATCTCGCCGGTGTTCTCGACGACCAGGTACTCGGTGGCGGGGGTCGCCCGGAGGGCGTCGAGGAGTTCTTCGCCGGACAGTTCGGCGGAGACGCGCATGCCGTCGGTGAGGTCCTGGGCGAGGGTGCCGACGGGGACCCACGGGCGGCGGTGCTCGGGTACGCCGACGATGGCGGCCTCGCGGACCAGGGCGAGGGGGTTGCCGTCGGCGTCGACGACGACGAGGGCGCGGGCTCCGGCGGCGTTGGCGCGGCGCAGGGCCTCGGACAGGGGCGTGTCGGTCTCCACCGGGACGGCTCGGCGGGTGAGGGCGCGGGCGCGCAGTTCGGGGAGGTGTTCGCGCAGGCGGGCCATGCGCAGGCTGTTGCCGGCGCCGGTCCAGATGATCGCGGCGAGGATGGCGGCGAGCAGGGCGTCCAGGACGGTGTCCATGCCGACGCTGTCCTCGGCGGCGGAGCCGAGCGCTCCGGACTGGGTGAGCAGCGGGAGGCCGACGAGGACGGAGACGGCGAGGGCGCGGCCGACCCAGGCGGCGGCGATGGTGCCGGTCATGGGCTTGCCGCTGAGTTTCCAGACGACGGCGCGGAGCATGCGGCCGCCGTCGAGGGGCAGGCCGGGGAGCAGGTTGAACGCGGCCACGATGAGGTTGGAGATCATCAGGCCGGCCAGCAGGACGCCGGGGACGGTGCCGGGGTCCACGGCGAGCAGGGCGAGATAGAAGAGGCCGGACAGGACGAGGGAGAGCAGCGGGCCGACGAAGGCCAGCACGAACTCGCGGCCGGGGGTCTCGGCCTCCTTCTCGATCTCGGAGACGCCGCCGAAGAACTGGAGCTGGATGCGGCGGACCGGGAGTTTGAAGCGGAGGGCGGCGAGGGTGTGGGCGAGTTCGTGGACGAGGACGGAGGCGTAGAAGGCGACGGCGAAGAAGAGGGAGACGAGGTAGCTGGCGGCGCCGAGCTCGGGCAGCACGCGGTCGACCTGGCCGCCGAACACCCAGGTGATGAGGATGGCGACGAGGAACCAGCTGGGCGCCACGTACACGGGCACGCCGAAGGGCCGCCCCATCAGCAGCCCGCCACGCTTCGGCACGTCCGGCGCGCTTCCCTTGGCGGCGGTGTCGCCGGAAGGTGCGGGGGTCCGCTCGGCGGGTCGGTGGGGGGCGGGGCCCTGCTCGGCAGAGGTGTGCCGGGGTGCTGCGCGGTGGTCGGGGGTCGGAGCAGGAACGTCGTGGGCGGTGCCGGGAGCGGTCGTACCCGCCCGGTTCCCCGACTCGACGGGGGCTGCGGGCGTGGTGTCCGCGGCTTCGGGACCGGTCGAGTCATCCCTGTCGGTCTCGCGGGGCTCCTGTCCCTCGCCGGAAGACCCGGCGCCACCGCGCACAGGACGCCCGTCGCTCTGCGAGACGTCCTCCGGGGCTGCGGAGGCACCGTCCTCGGGATGTGGGCCGGCGGCGTGCGTGGGGATGTCGTCGCCCGGGGTCGGAGGGGGCTCCGGGTGGTGTTCGGGCGACCTGTCGTTGCCGGGCCGCGGCTGCCCGCGCCCGCCGCTTACGTCCACCGGTGTCCCCTCGTTCGCTGCGTCTCCCGCGCCTGCCGGACGGGAGGGTCTCGAGTCGATGGTATGCGGCCGTCGCCGCCCGTTTCGCCTCGGCACCCCTGTCGTTCTCCGTCCCGCGCCGCGCCTGCTCCTCCCCTCCTTCCCCTTCTCACCCCACCGTCACGCCGGCCACCGCACGGGTCACTGTCAGTGCGGGGCCGTATGGTCTGTGGTCATGGAGACGAGCACCGAGGGCGCGGAGCAGCGCGAGGACAGCGCGGTCATGCCGCAGGAGCAGCCGGTCGTGGTGGCCGAGGCCGCGGCCATACCGCCTGCCTCGCTGTCTCCCTCGCGTGCGAGCGACTTCATGCGGTGTCCGCTGCTGTACCGGTTCCGGGTGATCGACCGGCTGCCGGAGAAGCCGAGCGAGGCGGCGACGAGGGGCACGCTGGTGCACGCGGTGCTGGAGCGGCTCTTCGACGCCCCGGCGTCCGAGCGGACCGCGCCGCGGGCGAAGGCGCTGATCCCGGCGCAGTGGGACCGGCTTCGGGAGTCCCGGCCGGAGGTCGTGGAGCTGTTCGCGGACGATCCGCGGGGCGAGCGGCTGGCGCGCTGGCTGACGGAGGCGGAGGCGCTGGTCGAGCGGTGGTTCACGCTGGAGGATCCGAGCCGGCTGGAGCCCGCCGAGCGGGAGCTGTTCGTCGAGGCCGAGCTGGACTCGGGGCTGCTGCTGCGCGGCATCATCGACCGCGTGGACGTGGCGCCCACCGGCGAGGTGCGCATCGTCGACTACAAGACCGGCAAGGCCCCCCGCCCGGAGTACGCGGAGGACGCCCTGTTCCAGATGAAGTTCTACGCGCTGGTGGTGTGGCGGCTGAAGCGGGTCGTCCCGCGCCGGCTGCAGCTGGTGTATCTCGGCAGCGGTGACGTGCTGACGTACGACCCGGTCCCGGCCGATCTGGAGCGGGTGGAGCGCAAGCTGCTGGCGCTGTGGGAGGCGATCCGCACGGCGACGGAGACGGGCGACTGGCGGCCGCGGCCGACGAAGCTGTGCGGCTGGTGCGACCACCAGGCGCACTGCCCGGAGTTCGGCGGCACTCCCCCGCCCTATCCGCTGCCGGTGAGGGCGGCTGAGTCCGGCGGGGCCCAACAGGGCAGAATGGGGCCGGACTAGCGAGAAGGAGACTTACGTGGCCATCCGCGTCCTACTGGTCGACGACCAGCCGCTGCTGCGTACGGGCTTCCGGATGATCCTGGAGGCGGAGCAGGACATCGCGGTCGTCGGCGAGGCCGGTGACGGCCTCCAGGCCCTGGACCAGGTGCGGGCGCTGCAGCCCGATGTGGTGCTGATGGACATCCGCATGCCGCGGATGGACGGGGTGGAGGCGACCCGGCAGATCACCGGCCCCGAGCGGAACGGCCCGGCGAAGGTGCTGGTGCTGACGACGTTCGATCTGGACGAGTATGTGGTGGAGGCGCTGAAGGCGGGGGCCAGTGGCTTTCTGCTGAAGGACGCGCCGGCCAACGAGCTGGTGCAGGCGATCCGGGTGGTGGCGGCCGGCGAGGCGATGCTGGCGCCGAGCATCACCCGGCGGCTGCTCGACAAGTACGCCACACATCTGCCCTCGGGTGACGAGCCGGTGCCGGACACGCTGCACACGCTGACCGACCGTGAGGTCGAGGTGCTGAAGCTGGTGGCACGGGGTCTGTCGAACGCGGAGATCGCCGCGGATCTGTTCGTCAGTGAGACGACCGTCAAGACGCACGTGGGCCATGTGCTGACGAAGCTGGGCCTGCGGGACCGGGTGCAGGCGGCGGTGTACGCGTACGAGAGCGGCCTGGTGCGTCCCGGCGCGCAGTGACTCGCACGTAGCTCTCGGCGGTTCTCGGACCATGGCGAAGGGCGCCCCCTCCCGGTGAGGAGGGGGCGCCCTTCGCTCTGCGTGGGCCACGGGCGGCTCAGACCTCGCTCTTGCTGAGTTCCCAGAAGCGGAACACCGTGGAGGCGTCGAGGCAGTACTCGAGGCCGTAGACGCCGTCGCGGACGACCGCGTACTGCTTGGCCTGCCAGACGGGCAGCACGGGCAGTTCCTCGGCGACGATGTCCTGCAGCTCGCCGAACTCCTTGTCGGTGGCCGACCGGTCGCCCTGCGCGGCGGTGGCCGGGATGAGCGAGCCGGTGATCCGGGAGTTCTCGTAGTTGTTGTTCAGGACGTTGCCCTTGCCGAAGAAGGGCCCGGTGAAGTTGTCGGCGTCGGGGTAGTCGGGCACCCAGCCCTTGACGTAGACGCCGTACTTGCCGGCCGCGATGTCCTTCTCGTACTGCTCGAAGTCGACGGACTTCATCTCGGCGTCGAACAGTCCGCTGGCGTTGAGCTGCTTGGCGATCGCGGCGAGTTCCTGGTCGGTGGCCGGGCCGTAGCGCGACGGGGTGGACCAGAGGGTCAGCTTCACCTTGCCGGTGATGCCTTCCTCGGCGAGCGCGGCGGCCGCCTTGGCCTTGGAGGGGCGGGCGCCGTAGGTGTCGAAGAAGGCGGTGTTGTGACCGGCGATACCGGCCGGGATGATCGAGTACAGCGGGGTGGCGGTGCCCTGGTAGACGTCCTGGATGAGGGCCTCGCGGTCGAGCAGGTGGGCGATGGCCTTGCGCACGCCGAGCTTTCCGGCGACCGGGTCGTCCATGTTGAACACCAGGTGCTGGACCTCGGCGCTGCTGCCCTCGATGACCTCGATGGTGCCGGTGCCGTCGTCGGACTTCTCGATGTCGGTGATGGCCTGGGCGGTGAGGCCTCGGTAGGCGACGTCGACCTCGGCGTCCTGGACGGCCTTCTTCAGGGCGTCCTGGTCGCCGTGGAAGAACTTCAGCGTGACGCCGGAGTTCTTGGGCTCGACGGTGCCCTTGTAGTGCTCGTTGACGGAGAAGACGGCCTCGTCCTCGCTGAAGGAGTCCAGCTTGTACGGGCCGGAGCCGATGGCCTGGCCGTCCTTGCGCAGCCCGTTCGCGTCGTACTCGCGGTGGTTGACGATGGAGCCGGCACCGGAGGCGATCTTGCTGGGGAAGGTGGCGTCGGGGGTGTTCAGGTGGAAGACGACCGTCTTGTCGTCGGGGGCCTCCACCTTGTCCAGCGTGGGGAACATGATCGCCGGGCCGTCGGGGTCGTCGATCTTCAGCATGCGGTCGAAGGAGAACTTGACGTCCTTCGAGGTGAGCTCGTCACCGTTGCTGAACTTGAGCCCGTCCTTGAGGGTGCACGTGTAGACCTTGGTCTCGGTGCCGTTGAAGGAGCAGTCCTCGGCGGCTTCCGGCTGCGGCTCGGTGGCTCCCTTGGGGAAGCTGAGCAGCGACTGGAAGACGTTGTTGAACAACAGCCAGGAGCCCGGGTCGTAGCCGGAGGCGGGGTCGGTGGCGAGGACGTCGTCGGACATGCCGACCACGACGTTGGAGCCGTCGGCCCCCGAGTCGCCGTTCTCCGATCCGCAGCCGGTCAGCAGGCCGGAGGCGAGCCCTGCCACGATCGGCAGGACCGGCCACTGGTTGCGCAGGTTCACGTGTGTGCCTTGTCGTTCGTTGCTTCAGGCCCCGGGCCACGTCCCCGGCCCGGGGCGAGGACGGTCCGTCAGCCGCTCACTCCGCGGCCGAGCTCCCACAGCTGGAGCGTGGAGGAGGAGTTGAGGGCGTAGGCGGTGCCGGTGATGTCGTCGCGGGCGGCGACGTACTGCTTGCCCTGCCACAGCGGCAGGACGGGCACGTCGGCGGCCACGATGTTCTGCATGTCCGTCAGGCTTCCGGCGGCGGCCAGGCGGTCGGCCTGCCGGCGTGACTCGGGGATGAGGTTCTTCTGGATGTCGGCGTTGGAGTAGGGCGAGCCGAGGAAGTTGTCCTCGTCGAGGAACGGGGCGAGGAAGTTGTCGGCGTCGGGGAAGTCGGGGAACCAGCCCATGCCGTAGACGTCGTACTCGCCCTTGATCTCGGCCGGGCGGAAGGCCGACCAGGGGGCGCCCTTGATGTCCACCTTGAACAGGCCGCTGTCGTTGAGCTGCTTGCGGAGCTGCTCGAACTCCTTCTTCGTGGCCGGTCCGTAGTGGTCGGTGGTGTAGTGCAGCGTCAGTTCGACGGGGGTGTTGACGCCGGCCTTCTGCAGCAGGGCGCGGGCCTTGGCGGTGCTGGGCTCGCCGTACTTGTTGAAGAACGAGTTGGAGTGGCCGGTGATGCTGGCAGGGACGAGCGAGTACAGCGGCTCGGCCTGGGAGCCGTAGACCTTGGAGACGAGTTCGCTGCGGTTGACGAGCTGGGCCATCGCCTGGCGGACGGCCTTGCTCTTCACCGTGGGCGCCTCGGTGTTGAAGGCGAGGTAGCGGATCTCCAGGCCGGGCATCTCGATGAGGTCGACGTCGTCGTCGGCGTTGCCGGCGAGCTGGTGGATCTGCTCGGGCGACATGGTGCGGCTCATGACGTCGATGTCCTGCTTCTCCAGCGCCTCGCCCATGGCGTCGGCGTCCTCGAAGGAGACCATCTCGACCTTGTCGTTGTTCACCTTCAAGGCGCCCTTGTAGTCGGGGTTCTTGGTGAAGGTGGCGCGGACCAGGTCGTTGTTCTCGGACTCGATGTCGACCGTGTAGGGGCCGGAGCCGTCGACCTCGAAGCCGTCGCGCAGCTCGTCCTTGGCGTAGCTGCCGGGGTCGACGATGCCGGCGACCGGGGTGGACAGCTTGTACGGGAAGGTGGCGTCGGCCGTCTTGAGGTGGAAGACGACTTCGCGTTCGCCCTGGGTCTCGATGGTGTCGATGGTGGACAGCAGGGCGGAGACGCCGCTGTCGGCCTTCAGGGCGCGGGCGCGGTCGATGGAGTACTTCACGTCGGCGGCGGTCACGGCGTCGCCGTTCGCGAAGGTCAGGCCGTCGCGCAGGGTGCAGCTGTAGCGCTCGTTGCCGGCGTCGGTGAATCCGCAGGACTCGGCGGCCTCGGGTACGGGTTCGCCCTCGCCGCGCGGCTGGATCATCAGGGTCTGCACGGTCTGGCGGAGGATGTTCCAGGTGCCGACGTCGTAGGCGTAGGCGGGGTCGAGGGGCGCGGGGGCGTCCTTCGAGGCGGTGAACCGGTCCGTGGTGCCGACGACGATCGCGTCGCCGTCGCCGCTCCCGCTCTCGGTCTCACCGCAGGCGGCGAGTACCGGCGCGAGCAGGCCGGCCACGGCCGCCAGCACCAAAGTCTTGCGGTTCATGCTCGAGTTTCTCCACAGCTGTCGACTCCGTGTATCCGGCATGCAGGGGTGGCGCAGCGGATCACGGGGGTTGGGGCGATGTTCTCGCGACGAGATTAGTCCGCGCCCGCAGGAGGGTTCGCGGCCACCGGAGTTGAGCGTTCATCACGCAGTGAAACCGGGTGTGAACGCACCGGCAAAGGTGACCGGGGAAGGATTGGGACAGACGTCGCGCGATCGGGGCACAACGGCACACGGACGACCGCAGAAAAGGGGCGGACAGCACATGCCGCCCCTACTGTCGACCCCCCTGAACGTGGTAAACGTCACAAGAAAAACGGGGTCGGTGGTACAGGAATGCATCCATGGCCGACGTGCCCGAAGCGCGGCCGAATTCCCTCGCACAGATGTCGTACGGATGTCCCGGCGGCTCGGAGCGTACGGCTCCGAATTCCCGCCCCGGCGCCGATGCACACTGGGTGAACGCTCAGAGCATTTCCGTCATCAGACCGTGCAGAAATGTCAGGTCGACGACTTCCAGCGAGGGGACGACGGTGCGTCCGGCGGCGGGCAGGATCGGGGCGACGGAGGGCACGGCCACGACCTGGCAGCCGGCCGCCTCGGCGGAGGCGACACCGGTGGCGGTGTCCTCGATCACGGCGCACCGCGCCGGGTCCACACCGAGCCCCGCGGCGGCGGCCAGGTACGGGTCGGGGTGCGGCTTGGTGCGCGGGACCTCGTCCCCGGCGACGGACAGCGCGAAGTGGTGCGGGCCCAGGGTCGACAGCACCCGGTCGATGATGCGCCGGTGCGAGGCGGAGACGAGGGCCGTGGGGATCTCGTACTCGAGCAGTTCGGCGAGCAGCCGGGCGGCGCCGGGCATCAGCGGCAGGGCGTGGTCGATGCGCGCCTCGAAGCCGTCGTTGAGCAGCACCGTCAGCTCGGCGAGTTCGATGTCGGCGCCGGTCGCCTCGATCAGGAACCCCGCGCTGCGGGTCATGGGGCCGCCGACCACGACATGGCGCCAGGAGTCGTCGAGGGTGTGACCGAGGGAGGCGAACACCTCGCACTCGACGTCCCACCAGAAGCCCTCGGTGTCCACCAGGGTGCCGTCCATGTCGAGGAGCACGGCCTGCAGGGCGGAGCCCTCGGCCGTACGGGTTCCTAGCGCGGGGACCGTACTGGTCATCCACGTACCTCCTTCACAGGGACGATCAGGCCGGTTCCCGCGCGGGGAACCGGCCTGCAGTGGACCGACCAGTGTACGTCGTGTGCGGCGCGAACGCCTCTTGTGGCACGTGGGGGCCCGTTCGGGGGCCCCGGCGGGGCCTCAGCGGGCGTTGAAGTACTTCGCCTCCGGGTGGTGGATCACGATGGCGTCGGTGGACTGCTCGGGGTGGAGCTGGAACTCCTCGGACAGCTTGACGCCGATCCGCTCGGGTTCGAGCAGCTGGGCGATCTTGGCGCGGTCCTCCAGGTCGGGGCAGGCGCCGTAGCCGAGGGAGAAGCGGGCGCCCCGGTACTTCAGGGCGAACATGTCCTCCATCTCGGCCGGGTCCTCACCGGCGAAGCCCAGCTCCGAGCGCACGCGTGCGTGCCAGTACTCGGCGAGGGCCTCGGCGAGCTGCACGGACAGGCCATGCAGCTCCAGGTAGTCCCGGTAGGCGTTGGCCTCGAACATCCGGGCGGTCTCCTCGCCGATGCGGGAGCCGACGGTGACGACCTGGAGGCCGACGACGTCCTGCTCGCCGGACTCCTCCGGGCGGAAGAAGTCGGCGAGGCACAGCCTGCGGCCGCGGCGCTGGCGCGGGAAGGTGAAGCGGGTGCGCTCGTTGCCCTGCTCGTCGAGGATGATCAGGTCGTCGTCCTTGGAGACGCACGGGAAGTAGCCGTAGACGACGGCCGCCTCCAGCAGGTTCTCCGTCTGGAGCTTCTCCAGCAGACCGCGCAGCCGGGGCCTGCCCTCGGTCTCGACGAGTTCCTCGTAGGTCGGGCCCTCGCCGGTGCGGGCCTGCTTGAGCCCCCACTGGCCCTTGAACAGGGCGCCCTCGTCGAGCCAGCTCGCGTACTCCTTGAGCTGGATGCCCTTGATCACGCGGGTGCCCCAGAATGGCGGGGTGGGCACGGGGTTGTCGGTGGCGACGTCGGAGCGGACGTGCCCGGCCTCGGGGCGTTCCTCGACCTCGACGGTGGCCGCGCGGACCCGGCGCTGGCGCAGTTCGGGCAGCTTGGCGCCGGGGACGCCGCGCTTGATGCCGATGAGGGCGTCCATCAGGCGCAGGCCCTCGAAGGCGTCGCGGGCGTAGCGGACCTCGCCCTGGTAGATCTCGTGCAGGTCCTGCTCGACGTAGGCGCGGGTGAGGGCGGCGCCGCCGAGGATGACCGGGAACTTCGCCGCGAGGCCGCGCTGGTTGAGCTCCTCCAGGTTCTCCTTCATGATCACCGTGGACTTCACCAGCAGCCCGGACATGCCGATCACGTCGGCCTTGTGCTCCTCGGCGGCCTCCAGGATCGCGGAGACCGGCTGCTTGATGCCGAGGTTGACCACGTTGTAGCCGTTGTTCGACAGGATGATGTCGACGAGGTTCTTGCCGATGTCGTGGACGTCGCCGCGCACGGTGGCCAGCACGATGGTGCCCTTGCCGGCCTCGTCGGTCTTCTCCATGTGCGGCTCGAGGTGGGCGACGGCGGCCTTCATCACCTCGGCGGACTGGAGCACGAACGGCAGCTGCATCTGGCCGGAGCCGAACAGCTCGCCGACGACCTTCATGCCGTCCAGCAGGGTGTCGTTGACGATCTCGAGGGCCTTGCGGGTCCCCAGGGCCTCGTCGAGGTCGGCCTCCAGGCCGTTGCGCTCGCCGTCGATGATGCGGCGCTTGAGGCGCTCGTCCAGCGGCAGCGCGGCCAGCTCCTCGGCCTTGCCCGCCTTCAGGGACTTGGCGGTGGCGCCCTCGAACAGCTCCATCAGCTTCTGCAGCGGGTCGTAGCCCTCGCTGCGCCGGTCGTAGATGAGGTCGAGGGCGGTCTGCACCTCTTCCTCGCTGAACCGGGCGATGGGGAGGATCTTGCTGGCGTGCACGATCGCCGAGTCCAGGCCCGCCTTGACGCACTCGTCGAGGAAGACGGAGTTGAGCAGGATGCGGGCGGCCGGGTTGAGGCCGAAGGAGATGTTGGACAGGCCGAGGGTGGTCTGCACGCGCGGGTGGCGCCGCTTGAGCTCGCGGATGCCCTCGATGGTGGCGATGCCGTCCTTCCGGGACTCCTCCTGCCCGGTGCAGATGGTGAAGGTCAGGCAGTCGACGAGGATGTCCTCCTCGTGGATGCCCCAGTTGCGGGTGAGGTCGTCGATCAGCCGTTCGGCGATCTCGACCTTCTTCTCGGCGGTGCGGGCCTGGCCCTCCTCGTCGATGGTGAGCGCGATGAGCGCGGCCCCGTGCTCCTTGGCGAGCTGGGTGACCTTGGCGAAGCGGGACTCGGGGCCGTCGCCGTCCTCGTAGTTCACCGAGTTGATCACCGCGCGGCCGCCGAGCTTCTCCAGGCCGGCCTGGATGACGTCGACCTCGGTGGAGTCCAGCACGATCGGCAGCGTGGAGGCGGTCGCGAAGCGGCCGGCCAGCTCGCGCATGTCGGCCACACCGTCGCGGCCGACGTAGTCGACGCACAGGTCGAGCATGTGGGCGCCCTCGCGGATCTGCTCGCGGGCCATCTCCACACAGTCGTCCCAGCGACCCTCCAGCATGGCCTCGCGGAACTTCTTCGAGCCGTTGGCGTTGGTGCGCTCGCCGATGGCCAGGTAGGAGGTGTCCTGGCGGAACGGCACCGACTGGTAGAGGGAGGCGGCGCCGGGCTCGGGCTGCGGCGTGCGCTCGGGCGGGGTCACGCCGCGGACGCGCTCCACCAGCTGCCGCAGGTGCTCCGGGGTGGTGCCGCAGCAGCCGCCGACCAGGGACAGGCCGTAGTCGCGGACGAAGGTCTCCTGGGCGTCGGCCAGGCCCTCGGCGTCGAGCGGGAAGTGCGCGCCGTCCTTGGTGAGGATGGGCAGGCCGGCGTTGGGCATGCACAGCAGCGGGATGCGGGAGTGGCGGGCGAGGAAGCGCAGGTGCTCGCTCATCTCGGCCGGGCCCGTGGAGCAGTTCAGGCCGATCATGTCGATGCCGAGCGGCTCCAGCGCGGTCAGCGCGGCGCCGATCTCGGAGCCGAGCAGCATGGTGCCGGTGGTCTCGAACGCCATGGAGGCCAGCAGCGGTACCTCGACGCCGGTCGCCTCCATGGCCTTGCGGGCGCCCAGGATGGACGCCTTGGTCTGGAGGAGGTCCTGGGTGGTCTCGACGATCAGCGCGTCGGCGCCGCCGGCGAGCAGGCCCTCGGCGTTGGCCTGGTAGCCGTCGCGGATGGTGCCGTAGTCGACGTGGCCCAGGGTGGGCAGCTTGGTGCCGGGGCCGATGGAGCCGAGCACCCAGCGGGTGCGGCCGTCGCGGGCGGCGTGCTCGTCGGCGACCTCGCGGGCGATGCGGGCGCCGGCTTCGGACAGCTCGTGGACGCGGTCGGCGATGTCGTACTCCGCCGCCGCGGTGTGGTTGGCGCCGAAGGTGTTGGTCTCGACGCAGTCGACTCCGGCGTCGAAGTACTCGGAGTGGACCGAACGGACGATGTCCGGGCGGGTCAGGTTCAGGATCTCGTTGCAGCCCTCGAGGTTCTGGAAGTCCTCGAGCGTGGGGTCCTGGGCCTGGAGCATGGTGCCCATCGCTCCGTCGGCGACCACCACGCGGGTGGCGAGCGCCTCTCGGAGGGCGGACACACGGGTCCGGCTGTCGGCGGAAGGGGTCAGCGGCAACGAGGCCATGGAAGGGGCTCCCTCAGGTGCGACGGCTGTCGGCTTTGCGTCTGCCCGGAAGTCTCTCGGGGACTTCCCCCGGCAGGGCGCACGCCGTCAGGGTATCCGGGACCGCGCCCGGATGTTCAGGGCGTCCACGGGGCGGACGATGATGGCCGCCGGGCGGTGTACGGAGGACGAGTGACGCGATCGATCTCGCCCGACCATTAGCGAGAGGTCGGCATCGACCGGTAGTGTTCGACATTGCCGAACAGCGGCAGCGACGTCGCACGTCGACGCTCGAAGGGGACGGAGGCAGCACGGCGATGGCACGGAACATCCAGTCGCTCGAACGGGCGGCGGCGATGCTGCGGCTGCTCGCGGGCGGCGAGCGGCGGCTCGGCCTGTCGGACATCGCCTCGTCGCTGGGCCTCGCCAAGGGCACCGCCCACGGGATTCTGCGCACCCTCCAGCAGGAGGGCTTCGTCGAGCAGGACGACGCCTCCGGGCGCTATCAGCTGGGCGCGGAGCTGCTGCGGCTCGGCACCACCTATCTGGACGTGCACGAACTGCGGGCACGGGCGCTGGTGTGGACGGACGACCTGGCCCGCTCCAGCGGGGAGAGCGTCTATCTGGGGGTGCTGCACCAGCAGGGCGTGCTGATCGTGCACCACGTCTTCCGGCCGGACGACAGCCGGCAGGTCCTGGAGATAGGGGCCATGCAGCCGCTGCACTCCACGGCCCTGGGCAAGGTGCTCTCCGCGTACGACCCGGTGGCGCACAGCGAGGCGATCGAGGCCGACCGCAAGGTCTTCACGGACCGGACGGTGTGCGAGCTGGACGCCTTCGAGCACATCCTCGACCTGACCCGCGCGCGGGGCTACGCGGCGGACGTCGAGGAGACCTGGGAGGGCGTCGCGTCCGTGGCGGCCCCCATCCATGACCGGCGCCGCATGCCGGTGGGCGCGGTGGGCGTCACGGGCGCGGTGGAGCGGCTGTGCCGGCCCGACGAGGACGGGGTGCTGCGGCCCGAGCTGATCGCGGCGGTCCGGGACTGCGCCCGCGCGGTGTCGCGCGATCTGGGCGCCGGGCGGTTCTGAGCAGGGCGGACACGCCTCACAGCGAGACCGGGATGCCTTACGGCATTCCGGTCCCCGTCGTACGCTGAGACGGCCATTTCGGGCAGAAGGCGACAGATCCGCCCCGTAGATCGATAACTTGCGCCCATCAATAACGATCGGGCTTTCGATAACCAGACTCTTGACGCACGTCTTACGCCGGGCAAGACTCCCGTCCATCGGTCGGCATTGTCGAACACCTACCGGCAATACGCGCTAGAGTGTGGCAACGCCAAGGGCCGGCATCGCTCTCACCCCTCGAGGGCGCCGCTCCCCGGTGGGACCCGGGGGTCGGCTTCCCTGGACGTAAGGACAAAGGAGTCGCGGGTGTCCAGCTCCGACATCTTCATCGGCGAGACCATCGGTACCGCCATACTCATCCTGCTCGGCGGCGGCGTCTGTGCCGCCGTGACGCTGAAGGCCTCCAAGGCCCGTAACGCCGGCTGGCTCACCATCGCCTTCGGCTGGGGCTTCGCCGTCATGACGGCGGTATACATCGCCGGTCCGCTCTCCGGCGCACACCTCAACCCGGCCGTGACCGTGGCTCTCGCCATCAAGGACGGCGAGTGGTCCAACGTTCCGATCTACTTCGCCGGAGAGTTCCTCGGCGCGATGATCGGCGCGGCGCTGGTCTGGGTGGCCTACTACGGCCAGTTCCACGCCCACCTCACCGACAAGGAGATCGTCGGCGGTCCGGGCGCCCAGGCCACCGCCGCCAAGTCGGTCGAGGCCCAGGAACAGGGCGCCGGCCCGGTGCTGGGTGTCTTCTCCACCGGCCCGGAGATCCGCCACACGGTGCAGAACCTGCTCACGGAGATCATCGGCACCGTCGTGCTGCTGCTCGCCGTGCTCACCCAGGGTCTCAACGACGCGGGCAACGGCCTCGGTGTCCTCGGCGGTCTGATCACGGCGCTCGTGGTCGTCTCGATCGGTCTGTCGCTGGGCGGTCCGACCGGATACGCCATCAACCCGGCCCGTGACCTCGGCCCCCGCATCGTGCACGCCCTGCTGCCCCTGCCCAACAAGGGCGGCTCCGACTGGGGCTACGCCTGGATCCCGGTGGTCGGTCCGCTGATCGGCGGCGCCATCGCGGCCGGCCTCTACAACGTCGCCTTCGCCTGAGCTTCAGTAGAAGCGCCGTACGTACAGCCCCGTAACCAAGGAACCCCCAGGAGCACACAGTGACCGACGCCCACACCGCCGGCCCGTTCATCGCAGCCATCGACCAGGGCACGACCTCCTCCCGCTGCATCGTCTTCGACCGCGACGGGCGCATCGTCTCCGTCGACCAGAAGGAGCACGAGCAGATCTTCCCCAAGCCGGGCTGGGTCGAGCACAACGCCACCGAGATCTGGACCAACGTCCAGGAGGTCGTCGCCGGGGCCATCGAGAAGGCCGGCATCACCCGCGACGACATCAAGGCCATCGGCATCACCAACCAGCGCGAGACCACCGTGCTGTGGGACCGCCACACCGGTGAGCCCGTCCACAACGCCATCGTCTGGCAGGACACCCGCACCGACGCCCTGTGCAAGGAGCTCGGGCGCAATGTCGGCCAGGACCGCTTCCGCCGCGAGACCGGCCTTCCCCTCGCCTCCTACTTCGCCGGTCCGAAGGCCCGCTGGCTGCTCGACAACGTCGAGGGCCTCAAGGAGCGCGCCGAGGCCGGCGACATCCTCTTCGGCACCATGGACACGTGGGTCATCTGGAACCTGACCGGCGGTGCGGACGGCGGCCACCACGTCACCGACGTCACCAACGCGTCCCGCACCATGCTGATGAACCTGCACACCATGCAGTGGGACGAGAAGATCGCCGAGTCAATCGGCGTGCCGCTCGCGATGCTGCCGGAGATCCGCTCCTCCGCCGAGGTCTACGGCGAGATCAAGGGCGGCAAGCTGGGCGACCTGCTCGGCGGCATCCCGGTCGCCTCCGCGCTCGGCGACCAGCAGGCGGCCCTGTTCGGCCAGACCTGCTTCTCCGAGGGCGAGACCAAGTCGACGTACGGCACCGGCACCTTCATGGTGATGAACACCGGTGACAAGCTCATCAACTCCTACAGCGGCCTGCTGACCACGGTCGGCTACCAGATCGGCGACCAGAAGCCGGTCTACGCCCTGGAGGGCTCGATCGCCGTCACCGGCTCGCTGGTGCAGTGGATGCGCGACCAGATGGGCCTGATCTCCACCGCCGCCGAGATCGAGACGCTCGCGCTCTCGGTCGAGGACAACGGCGGCGCGTACTTCGTGCCGGCCTTCTCCGGACTGTTCGCCCCGTACTGGCGCTCCGACGCCCGCGGTGTGATCGCCGGTCTGACCCGGTACGTCACCAAGGCGCACCTCGCGCGCGCCGTGCTGGAGGCCACCGCCTGGCAGACGCGGGAGATCGCCGACGCCATGACGAAGGACTCCGGTGTGGAGCTGACCGCCCTCAAGGTCGACGGCGGCATGACCTCCAACAACCTGCTGATGCAGATGCTCGCCGACTTCGTGGACGCCCCCGTGGTGCGCCCGATGGTCGCCGAGACCACCTGCCTCGGCGCCGCCTACGCCGCCGGTCTCGCCGTCGGCTTCTGGAACAGCACCGACGACCTGCGCGCCAACTGGCGGCGGGCCGCCGAGTGGACCCCCCGCATGGACGCGGAGACCCGCGACCGTGAGTACAAGAACTGGCTCAAGGCCGTCGAGCGGACCATGGGCTGGCTCGAGGACGAGGAGTAAGAACCCGACATGACCACTCAGTCCACCCTGCAGTCCATACCTGCTCTGGGGACGCGCCCGGCCTCCGGCTCGAACCCGAGCCGGGCCGAGACCAGGGAGCAGCTCGCCAAGGCGTCGTACGACCTTCTCGTCATCGGCGGCGGCATCCTGGGCATCTCCACCGCCTGGCACGCCGCGCAGTCCGGCCTCAGGGTGGCTCTGGTGGACGCCGGTGACTTCGCCGGCGCCACCTCCTCCGCCTCCTCCAAGCTGCTCCACGGCGGTCTGCGCTATCTGCAGACCGGCGCGGTGAAGCTGGTGGCGGAGAACCACTTCGAGCGCCGTGCGGTCTCCCGCCAGGTGGCCCCCCACCTGGCGAACCCGCTCACGTTCTACCTCCCCGTGTACAAGGGCGGGCCGCACGGCGCGGCGAAGCTCGGGGCCGGTGTCTTCGCCTACTCCGCGCTGTCGGCCTTCGGTGACGGCGTCGGCCATCTGCTCAGCCCCGCCAAGGCCGCGCAGGACGTGCCGGAGCTGCGCACCGAGAACCTCAAGGCCGTGGCCGTGTACGGCGACGACCAGATGAACGACGCGCGCATGGCGCTGATGACGGTCCGCGCCGCCGCCGAGGCGGGCGCCGTCGTCCTCAACCACGCCGAGGTGACGGGGCTGCGCTTCACCCGGGGCCGGGTCACCGGCGCGGAGCTGCGCGACCGTCTCTCCGGCGACGAGTTCGGGGTGAACGCCCGGCTCGTGCTGAACGCGACCGGACCGTGGGTGGACCACCTGCGCCGAATGGAGGACCCGAATGCCGCACCGTCCATCCGCCTGTCGAAGGGCGCGCATCTGGTCCTGAAGCGGACCTCCCCGTGGAAGGCCGCGCTCGCGACCCCGATCGACAAGTACCGCATCACCTTCGCCCTCCCCTGGGAGGACATGCTGCTGCTCGGCACGACCGACGAGGAGTTCGAGGGCGACCCGGCGGACGTCTCGGTCACCGAGAAGGACACCGCCCAGATCCTCGACGAGGCCGCGTTCTCCATCCGCGACCAGCAGCTGTCCCGCGACCTGATCACGTACTCCTTCGCGGGCCTGCGGGTGCTGCCGGGCGGCCCCGGTGACACGGCGAAGGCCAAGCGCGAGACGGTGGTGACCGAGGGCCGCGGCGGCATGCTGTCCGTCGCCGGCGGCAAGTGGACGACGTTCCGCCACATCGGCCGTACGGTGATGCAGAAGCTGCAGTCGCTGCCGGGTCACCCGCTGGGCGACGACTTCGAGCCGATCGGCTCGCTGCCGAAGAAGCTGCCGCTGCCGGGTGTCGCCAACCCGCGCGCGGTCGCCCACCGGCTGCTGGTCGACCACCCGGCGCCCGGACCGCGGATGGCGGCGGACACCGCCAGGCACCTGGCCACCCACTACGGTTCGCTGGCCTTCGACATCGCCCGGCTGGCCAACGAGGACCCGGCGCTCGGCCGGCGCATCCACCCGGACGCGCCCGAGATCTGGGCGCAGGTCGTCTGGGCCCGTGACCACGAGTGGGCCGAGACGGTGGACGACGTGCTGCGCCGCCGCACCACCCTGACGATCCGCGGTCTGGCCACGGACGAGGTCCGCGCGGACGTGCAGGAGCTGCTCGACAAGAAGTGACGGCACGACTCCGGTTCCCCCGCACGGGAGCCGGCGCCGGGGCGGCCCCTCGCCGACGGGGCCGCCCCTCGGCCTGTCCCCAACTCGCCGCGGGGGCCGGTGCGTACGGCGGGGCGTGGAGCGGTGGCTCGCGGGGCAGTGATGGGGCACTTCCCCCGCGAGGGGGCTGCGGGCGGCCCCTGAGCACGCCGTAAGGTTGGGGGGTACGCGAGGGCACGTCGGAAGGAGGCCGTGGGTGATCGAGCTCGAGGGGGTTCCCGAGCTGGTCGACCCGGTCATGGTGGCCGCGTTCGAGGGCTGGAACGATGCCGGCGACGCAGCCTCCACCGCGGTCGCGCATCTGGAGCGGGAATGGAAGGGCGAGGTGTTCGCGGCGCTGGACGCCGAGGACTACTACGACTTCCAGGTGAACCGGCCCACGGTGTTCATGGACGCCGGTGTCCGCAAGATCACCTGGCCGACGACAAGGTTGTCGGTCGTCCGGGTCGGCGGCGACAAGCCGCGTGACCTGGTGCTGGTGCGCGGTATCGAACCGTCCATGCGGTGGCGTTCGTTCTGCAACGAGCTCCTCGGCTTCGCCCATGAACTCGGCGTGGAGCTGGTGGTGATCCTGGGCGCCCTGCTCGGTGACACCCCGCACACCCGTCCGGTCCCGATCAGCGGGACCACCTCCGACGCGGATCTGGCCCGGCGGATGGATCTGGAGGAGACCAAGTACGAGGGGCCGACCGGCATCGTCGGTGTGCTCCAGGAGGCGTGCACGCATGCGGGCGTGCCGGCCGTGTCGCTGTGGGCGGCGGTGCCGCACTACGTGTCGCAGCCGCCCAACCCGAAGGCCACGCTGGCGCTGCTCAACCGCCTCGAGGACCTGATCGACGTGCGGATCCCGCTGGGCGAGCTGCCCGAGGACGCGCGGGCCTGGCAGGTCGGCGTGGACCAGCTGGCCGCGGAGGACAGCGAGGTCGCCGAGTACGTGCAGACGCTGGAGGAGGCCCGCGACACCGCGGAGCTGCCCGAGGCGTCGGGTGAGGCGATCGCCCGGGAGTTCGAACGGTATCTGCGGCGCCGTGACGGGTCGTCGGGACCGCAGGGCGGGCACGCCACGGCGGACGGCGGGGAGGGCCCGTCGCCGTCGTCGTACCGGAGGGACAGCCCCGGCGGACGGACCCGGCCGCCGAAGCCGCCCAAGCCGGACGCGGAAACGGACGCGGACGCGGACTCCGGCGACGGGGAGTCGTCGGAGGACTGACACAGCAGCAGAGGTGGGGCCCCGTCTTTTCGACGGGGCCCCACCTCTGTGTGACCTGTCCGGGGAGGCCGGCGCGCCGATCGTTACAGAGCGACGCCCAGCAGGGCGTCCACCGCGCGGGAGACGACACCGGGCGCGCCGATGTCGCTGCCGCCGCTCTCCTCCTGGCGCACGACCCAGCGGTCGACGGCGGCCAGCGCGGCCGGGGCGTCCAGGTCGTCGGCGAGGGCATCGCGGATCTCCTCGACGAGTTCCTCGGCGGGCGGGCCGTCGGGCCGGGAGACCGCCGCACGCCAGTGGCCGAGGCGGGTCACGGCGTCCTGGAGGACCTGGTCGGTCCACTCCCAGTCGGCGCGGTAGTGGTGGGCGAGCAGCGCCAGCCGGATGGCGGCCGGGTCGACGCCCTCGCGGCGCAGCTGGGAGACGAAGACGAGGTTGCCCTTGGACTTGGACATCTTCTCGCCGTGCAGGGCGACCATGCCGGCGTGGACGTACGCCTTGGCCATGGGGAACTCGCCGGTGAGCACCTGGGCGTGCGAGGCGCCCATCTCGTGGTGCGGGAAGACCAGGTCGGAGCCGCCGCCCTGGACGTCGAAGCCCATGCCGAGGTGGTCGAGGGCGATGGCCACGCACTCGATGTGCCAGCCGGGGCGGCCCCGGCCGAGGGAGGCGCCGTCCCAGCTGGGCTCACCCTCGCGGGCGGCCATCCACAGCATCGGGTCGACGGGGTTCTTCTTGCCGGGGCGGTCGGGGTCGCCGCCGCGCTCGGCGGACAGCAGCCGCATGGCGGCGGCGTCGAGGTGGGAGACCTGGCCGAAGTGCGGGTCGGACTCGACGGAGAAGTAGATGTCGCCGTCGACCTCGTAGGCGGCGCCCAGGTCCCGGAGCCGCTCGACGAGCGGGACGATGCCGGGTATCGCCTCCACGGCACCTATGTACTGCCGCGGGGGCAGCATCCTGAGGGCCGTCATGTCCTCGCGGAAGAGGGCCGTCTCCTTCTCGGCGAGGGCGGTCCAGTCGATGTTGTCACGCTCGGCCCGCTCCAGGAGCGGGTCGTCGACGTCCGTGACGTTCTGGACGTAGTGAACCTGCCGCTTGGTGTCGAGCCACACGCGCTGCACGAGGTCGAACGCGTTGTAGGTCGCCGCGTGTCCGATGTGGGTGGCGTCGTACGGGGTGATGCCGCAGACGTAGATACGGGCGACGGGACCGGGGTCGAGGGTGACCGGGCCGCCGGTCGCGGTGTCGTGGATCCTCAGGTCGCGGCCCTGACCGGGCAGGGCGGGGACTTCGGAAGCGGGCCAGGCATGCATGCCTCGAGCCTAACCGGACCGGAGTTCCGGATACGAACCGGAGCGGTCCGGATGACCGGGAAGGCACTCTTGCGCAACGCCGGGCGACGTGCTGCCGGTGCCCTTGAGCCCACGTTGTCGGCTCGTGCGGCTCACACCGGGGGCCAGGGGATGGCGGGCCAGTCGCCGGTGGGTTCCGGATGACGCGCGGTGGTGAGGAGGGCGTCGACGCGTGCACGGGTCGCGGCGATCTCGGCGCGGGTGATCAGCGGGGCCAGGCGGGTGGCGAGGGCGCCGCCGTCCGTGAGCGCCTTGCCGAGGCCGCCGAGGACGTCCAGGGCCTCCTGCGTCAGCGGCTCCCCCGCCCAGCCCCACAGGAGGGTGCGCAGCTTGTTCTCGACGTTGAAGGTGACGCCGTGGTCGATGCCGAAGAGGCGGCCGTCGGCGGTGGGCAGCAGATGGCCGCCCTTGCGGTCGGCGTTGTTGATGACCGCGTCGAGCACGGCGAGCCGGCGCAGCCGCTCATCGTCGGCGTGCACGAGCAGCGCGGTGCGGCCCTCGCCGGTCTCCGCGAATCCGATCGCCTTCCAGCCGGGCTCCGGCTCCTCCCCGTCCACCAGGGCGAGCAGCTCCGCGCCCGGCGCCGGGTCGATCCACAGCTGGCACATGCCTTCGCCGTACGGCCCGTCGCGCAGCACGGTCGGCGGGACCAGGCCCCAGCCGGTCGCCTCGGACACCTCGTACGCGGCGACCTCCCGCCCGGCGAGCGTGCCGTCGGGGAAGTCCCACAGCGGGCGTTCGCCGGCGACGGGCTTGTAGACGCAGGTGGCCTCGCGGCCGTCGTGGGTGACGGTGCAGTACAGCGCCGCGTTCGACGCCTCACGGATGCGGCCGCGCACGGTCAGCTCGCCCTCGGCGAGCAGCTCCCGGACGGCCGGGTCGACGGCCGTCACGCTCCGCGGCGGTATCCGTTCTGGCGCGGACATACGTGTCCTTCCGGGTCGAGCGGGAGGCTGCACAGCGGGCACGGCGGCCGCCCGGCGTTGACGACGTCGAGGGCGCGCTTGGCGAACGCCCTGGCCTGGGCGCCGGTGAGCCGGACCCGCAGCATCGGGGGGCCGTTCTCCTCGTCCTGCAGCAGCCGCTCCTCGGCCTCGGCGAGGTCCTCCTCGGAGTCGGCGTCCAGTTCGACGAGCGCCTGCGCCTCGACGATCATGCGCTGCTCCTCACCGTCCCAGGCGAGCGCCATGGTGCCGACGCGGAACTCCTCCTCCACGGGGGTGTCCAGCGGGGCGGTGTCGGTGATCTCGGTCGGTGCCATGGCGGGTACCGCGGCACTGCCGCCGCTGCGCCTGACCACCTCGTCGAGCAGTTCGTCCATGCGCTCGGCGAGCGCGGCGACCTGGGTCTTCTCCAGGGCCACGCTGGTCACCCGGGAGCCGGCGGAGGCCTGGAGGAAGAACGTACGGCGCCCTGGCAGCCCGACCGTACCGGCCACGAAACGTTCCGGTTGGTCGTAGAGGAACACCTGACGGGACACGTCCTGTCTCCATTGAGAGTTGTGGCAAGTCTGAGAGTTGTGGCTCGTCGTGGGCAGAAGCATCAACGGCAGTGCTGCGACCGCTTCACCCTACTGCGGCCGACGATCACGGTGCGCCCGCACCGCCCCCGACCGGGGCCTCATCGGCGGGCGGCTCGTCCCGCGGTGCCAGCGAGGCGAGGTCGCCGGTGTCGCCGAGGCGCACGAGGAAGGGGCGCAGCCGGGTGTAACGGATCGCGGTGATGGAACACGGATCGACGGAGATCCGCTGGAAGAGGTCGAGATGAAGTCCGAGTGCGTCCGCGACGAGGGACTTGATGATGTCCCCGTGCGAACACATCAGATACACGGCGTCGGCGCCGTGGTCGCGCTCCACGCGCGCGTTCCACTCCCGCACCGCCTCGGCGGCGCGGGTCTGCATCGCGCGCATGGACTCGCCGCCGGGGAACGCCGCCGCCGAGGGGTGCGCCTGCACCACCTCCATGAGCGGCTCGTCCTTGAGCTCGGCGAGTTTGCGGCCCGACCAGTCGCCGTAGTGGCACTCGCCGATGCGGTCGTCGGTGTGGGCGGTCAGCGAGGGGCGGGCCGCGAGCAGCGGCCGGATCGTCTCCTGGCAGCGCTGGAGCGGGCTGGTGACGATCTCGGCGAGGGGCAGCTCGGCGAGCCGCCCGGGCAGGGCGGCGGCCTGGGCGGCGCCGCGTTCGTCGAGGGCGACGCCGGGCGTCCAGCCGGCGAGCAGTCCCTCGGTGTTGGCGGTGGAACGTCCGTGCCGGACCAGCAGCAAGGTGGGCATGCGGCCCAGGGTAGGCGCACGCGCGCGTGCGGTGTCCTGTACGGCGCCCTGTGCGGTGCCCTGTGTGATGTCCGGCCAGTGAGAGGAGGATGCGCTTCGTGATCGTCGACTGTGCCATCTACCGGGAGGGGCATCGCGCGGAGGGGCCCGAGGACTTCTCCGACGCACTCGCCGAGGCGCGGTCGGCGGGCGGGTTCGTCTGGATCGGGCTGCACGAGCCGACCGAGGACGAGTTCGAGGCGGTCTCGCAGGAGTTCGCGCTGCATCCGCTGGCCGTCGAGGACTCCCTCAAGGCGCATCAGCGGCCCAAGCTGGAGGTGTACGACGACTCGCTGTTCCTGGTGCTCAAGCCGGTCGTGTACGAGCCGAGGAGCGACACCGTGTCGTCCGGCGAGATCATGGTCTTCCTCGGTGACGCGTTCGTGGTGACGGTGCGGCACGGGGAGGGCGCGCCGCTGTCGGCCGTACGGCATCGGCTGGAACACGAACCGGAGCTGCTGGGCAAGGGGCCGACGGCCGTGCTGTACGCGATCGCCGACGCCACCGTCGACCACTATCTGGAGGTCGCGACCGAGCTGGGGACGGACCTGGAGGAGCTGGAGGCGGAGGTCTTCTCACCGGACGGCGGGGGTTCGCGGCACACCGCGTCGCGGATCTACAACTTCAAGCGGCAGATCCTGGAGTTCCGCCGGGCCACGGGCCCGCTGGCCCTGCCGATGACGCGGCTGGCGGGCGTGGGCACGTTCGGGGGAAGCGTGCCGTTCGTGGAGGACAAGGCGCGGCCGTTCTTCCGCGACGTGCACGATCACCTCACACGGGTGAACGAGTCCGTGGAAGGGCTGGACCGGCTGGTGTCGGACATCTTGTCGGCGCATCTGGCGCAGATGAGTGTGCGGCAGAACGACGACATGCGGAAGATCTCCGCGTGGGCGGCGATGGCGGCGGTGCCGACGATGATCGCCGGGATCTACGGGATGAACTTCGAGCACATGCCGGAGTTGCGGTGGGAGTGGTCGTATCCGGCGGTGATTCTGGTGATGGCGGCGTTGGAGGTGTTCCTGTTCCGGCTCTTCAAGAGGCGTGGCTGGCTGTAGGGCGGGGCGCGGGGAGGTGACGCTCAGGCGAGTTCCGGTTCCGGGCCGGCCGGGCCGCCCAGCGCGTTGCGGCGGGCGGGCGTCCTGAGGGAGACCATGCGGCGCCATCCGGCCAGGCGTTCGTACACGTACATCGCGTGGATGCCGGCCGCCAGGAGGGCCGCCTTGGGCCTGGGCCAGCCCAGGATGCGGCCCATGTGGGCCATGACCGCGAGGCTGACATCGCGGTAGATGCGGATCTCGGCGAGCGCGCACTCGCGCAGGGTCCGCTGGATGGTGCGTCCGTGTCCGGCGCGGGCGAGGCGGAGCAGTTCCTCGTGGCAGTAGGCGAGGTGGTTGTCCTCGTCGTTGGAGATCATCCTGACCGCGCGGCCCAGGTCCGGGTGGTCGGCGAAGTACTTGCGGAGCATCCGCATCTGCTCGGAGGCGCGCTGCTCGGTGACCCTGCTGTGGGCGAGGTAGGTGACGATGTCCTGGACCGTGAGCGGCTCCTCGCGTTTGAGCTGGTCGTGGGCGAGGCCGATGCCGCCGCGTTCGAGGAGCATCGTGTAGTCGGTCTCGGGCGGGACGGGTACGGGGTCCAGGCCGCGCTTCTTCAGCAGGGCGTTGAAGATCCGGCCGTGCTTGTCCTCGTCGGCGCCGTGCCGGGTGATCTTGGGGGCCAGGTCGCGCTCGGTCTCGGGGACCAGCGCGGCGATGCGGGCGTTCTCCCAGCCGCCCTGGGACTCGCCGCTGGCGGCGATGGAGCAGAACAGGGCGAAGGACTCGTCGTTGTCGAGGATCTCCTGGAACAGACTCTTGGCCGTGAGCATGTGACCACCTCTCCGCAGGGTCCGCACAACACGAGTCGAAGCACGAGTCAAATGCGGAGGGAGAGGGGCTGCAACAGGTGTGCCGGACAACTCCGCCAAAAGGAGGACGGGATGAGGGCGGGCGGGCGTAACTGTGGGCGCGGTCGGGCGTTGTTGTGTTTGACGGCCGTGGCGGGGTGGGCCCCCGAGCCCCCACCACGGCCGCCGGTGACTGCGTCGGCTTCGGCCGGTGGTTGCGTTTTCTTACGCCAGGCCCGCGCGTTCCAGGGCCTCCGTGCCGGCGCGGAGGGATGCGAGGCGTTCCTCGAGGGTGAAGCCGGCCGGGGCGAGGGTGAGGGTGGTGACTCCGGCGGCGGCGTAGGCCTTCATGCGGTCGGCGATGCGGTCCACCGAGCCGAGCAGGGTGGTGGAGTCGATCAGGTCGTGCGGTACGGCCGCGGCGGCGCCCTGCTTGTCGCCGGACAGGTACTTGTCCTGGATCTCGGCGGCTTCCTTCTCGTAGCCCATGCGCTGGGCGAGCTGGTTGTAGAAGTTCTGCTTGCGGCTGCCCATGCCGCCGACGTAGAGCGCGGTGTAGGGGCGGAAGGTGTCGGCGAGGGTGGTGACGTCCTTGTCGTCGCCGACGGCGAGGGGGACGGTGGGGCAGATGTCGAAGCCGTCGAGGGTCTTGCCGGCCTTCTCGCGGCCGGCGCGGAGGTACTTGACGGCGGTGTCCTCGAGGTGGTCGGCGGAGGGGAAGATCAGCAGGGCGCCGTCGGCGATCTCGCCGGTCTGTTCGAGGTTCTTCGGGCCGATGGCGGCGATGTAGAGGGGGATGTGCTCGCGCTGGGGGTGGACCGTGAGCTTGATGGGCTTGCCGGGGCCGCCGGGGAGGGGGAGGGTCCAGTGCTCGCCCTCGTAGGAGAGGCGTTCGCGGGTCATGGCCTTGCGGACGATCTCGACGTACTCGCGGGTGCGGGCGAGGGGCTTGTCGAACTTGACGCCGTACCAGCCCTCGGAGACCTGGGGGCCGGAGACGCCGAGGCCGAGGCGGAAGCGGCCGCCGGAGAGGGAGTCGAGGGTGGCGGCGGTCATCGCGGTCATGGCCGGCTGGCGGGCGGGGATCTGGAAGATGGCCGAGCCGACGTCGATGCGGGTGGTCTGGGCGGCGACCCAGGTGAGGACGGTGGCGGCGTCGGAGCCGTAGGCCTCGGCGGCCCAGCAGACCGAGTAGCCGAGGCGGTCGGCTTCTTGCGCCACGGTGAGGTTGTCCGCGTCCATTCCGGCACCCCAGTAGCCGAGGTTGATCCCGAGCTGCATGACCGTCTCCCCTTACCGATG
This sequence comes from Streptomyces sp. 15-116A, assembly GCF_025290915.1. Taxonomy (GTDB): domain Bacteria; phylum Actinomycetota; class Actinomycetes; order Streptomycetales; family Streptomycetaceae; genus Streptomyces. Next base: position 33,822 of record NZ_JAOCQE010000046.1, read on the forward strand.
AGTAACGTGGCTTGTGCGGGCAGGGTATACCGCGGGTGGTCGGGTGGGATGCCTGCGGCGCAGCTGTCCCTCCGGTGGGGGCGGGTGTAGCGCCTGCGGTGGGTGGGTGAGTCGGGGCCGGGTCGGTGGTGTCCGTCCTCGGTCTGGCGCGGAATCGGTCGACTCGAGAAGCGGGGGCGTTGACGCGCCAGCCGCTGCGGGCAGA
>NZ_JAOCQE010000460.1 GCF_025290915.1 Streptomyces sp. 15-116A
CTGTATCCGCGCACCGACCGGCCGGCCGTCCTCGCCTCGTTCGCGCCGCGGGTCGCCGAGTGCGCGGGGAGCGATCCGGTCGCCGAGGGCATTCTGCGCGCGGCGGCCCGGCACATGGCGGACTCCGCCGCCGCCGTCCTCCCGGAAGCGGGTGCGCACGAGCCGCTGGTCGCGGTCACCGGGGGCCTGCTGAGGCTGGGGGACCCGCTGGTCGTGGCGGTGGACGAGGAGCTGGCGAAGCGGTTGCCGGGGGTGCGGCGGGTGCCGGCGGAGGGGGATCCGTTGCACGGGTCGGTGCGGATCGCCACCGACCTCGCGACCGATGCGTTCACCGTTCCGGGTGATGAGGTGATGCTGTGTGTGACGAGTCCGGCAGGTGAGGAGGTCACCGGTGGGGCGTGTGCCGACACGTAACTCATCAGACAAATCCGGACGGATACCGCTCACCTGCACCCTCCCCGAACAGGGGAGCCCAAGAAGCCACTAACATGCCGCAGCATGAGCACCCCCACTGGGCCCGCGTCCGGCCTGCCCGTACGAATGCCGCGCCCCCGCCAGCCAGGACGGCACCGCCGTCCCGAGCCCCTGGTGGCTCCCGAGGGCGCGCCCGCGCTCGTCCTCGCCGTGCCGGGTACTCCCAGTAGTGCCACCCGCTCCCTCGCCGACGAGGTCGTGAGCATCGCCCGCTCCGAGCTGCCCGGCCTCGACGCCCGGATCGGCTACCTCGACGGTGACGCGGACGCCTCCGCGGAGTTCCCCTCGCTGCAGGCCGTGCTCGCGCGTGCCGCCGACGAGCGCTCCGCCCGCTTCGAGCAGGCGCGCGCGGCCGGCATGGACGTCAAGGAGCCGGACGGGCCCGTCGCCGTGGTCGTGCCGCTGCTCGCCGGTCCGGACAGCGCGCTGCTGCGCCAGGTCCGTCAGGCCGTGATGGACAGCCGGGTCGCCGCCGATCTGACCGATGTGCTCGGTCCGCACCCGCTGCTCGCCGAGGCGCTGCACGTGCGGCTGTCGGAGGCGGGTCTGGCCCGCGCCGACCGTGCGCGGCTGTTCACGGTGGCGACGGCCGCGGACGGGATCATCCTGGCGTCCGTGGGCGGCGACGAGGCCGTGCAGGCGGCCGGGATCACCGGCATGCTGCTCGCCGCGCGCCTCGCGGTGCCGGTGATGGCGGCCGCGCTGGACCAGGAGGGGTCGATCGCCTCGGTGGCGGAGCAGCTGCGGAGCTCCGGTTCGCAGCAGCTGGCGCTGGCGCCGTATCTGATCGGGCCGGAGATCGACGCGAGCCTGGTCGCCGAGGCGGCGAAGGAGGCGGGGTGCTCCGCCGCGGAGCCGCTGGGGGCTTACCCGGCGATCGGGAAGCTGGCGCTGGCCAAGTACACGACGGCGCTGGGGATTGCTCCGCAGCAGCCGCAGGGGACGCCGAGTCGCTGACGTGGTCGCCGACACGGAGAAGGGCCCGCTCGTCATGAGGGGCCCTTTGCCGTGTCGGGGACACCGTTGCCGGGCGGCTGCGGGCGCGTGGGGGTTGACCGCGCAGTTCCCCGCGCCCCTTCGGGGGCGCGTTCCCTGAGCCCCCTTGCATGGTTCAGGCGATCACCACGCACGACGCCGCCTGTACCGGGATCGCGCCGCCGTGATGGGGGATGCCCGTCGTCGGATCGACGGTGAACCAAGCCACGTCACCCGAGCGTTCGTTCGCGACGTACAGGAAGCGGTCGGATGCCGTGAGGGCGCGGGGCCAGTGGCCGCCGCAGGGGACGGTGGCGGTCAGTTTCGGTACTGCCGCGTCCGGGTCGGCCGTGAACACCGACAGGATGTCCTCGCCCCGGGTCGCGGTCCAGACGAAGCGGCCGTCGGGCGAGACCGCGACGCCGGACGGGTAGGCGTCGCCCGCCGGGGCGCCGGGCAGCACCGGGAGCTCGGTGAGCGGCTTGAGCAGGCCCTCGGTGGCGTCCCAGTCGCAGACGACGAGGGTGGGGCTCAGCTCGTTGAGGACGTACGCCCGCCGTCCGTCGGGGTGGAAGGCCAGATGGCGCGGGCCCGAGCCCGGGCGCAGGGCGATCTCCCGGTGCAGGGTGGGCGCGCCGCCGGCCAGGGTGCACACCCGTACGGAGTCCGTGCCGAGGTCGACGCTGACCGCCCAGCGCCCGCTCGGGTCGGGCTGCACCTGGTGGGCGTGGGGGCTCTGCTGGCGCTGCGGGTGGGGTCCCGAGCCGGTGTGCGGGAGCGTCCCGGAGAGGGCGGGAGCGAGCGAGCCGTCGGTACGGACGGGCACCGCGGTGACGCTGCCGGAGCCGTAGTTGGCGGTCAGGACGTGCCCGGCGAAGACGGTGAGATGCGTCGGTCCGCTCCCGTCGACCGGCACCGGGGATCCCACAGGCTCGGGCCCGTCCCCGTTGACGCGGTACGCGGCCACCGCCCCCTCGGCGGTCTCGCTGACCGCGTAGAGGGTCCGGCCGTCGGGCGACAGGGCCAGGTACGAGGGGTCGGGTGCGCCGTCGACCGTGCCGAGGACGGTCAGCGCGCCGTCGTCGGGGGAGATCGCCGCCGTGACGATGCCGGGACCGCCGGCCGCCGTGAAGGATCCGATGTACGCCCGTCGCCTGCCGCCGTCCGACACGGCTGTCCCCTCTCGTCCCTGCCGATCCCGCCCGCTGCGGACGGGGTGACGGTAGCAGTCGATCAGGCCAGGTCCAGACCAACGGCGGGCCCCGTGCGCGGTGTCTAGGCGCCCACCAGCGGTGATCCTGACGGCGCGCGCAGCGGCGCAGCGAGTTCGGCGAGGGCCCGCTCCAGGCCGTGCAGATGGGCGAGGGCGGGTTCCGTGGCGGCCGGCGCTGTGCGGACCGCGAAGTCCCGGCCCTCGGTGAGCGCCTCGACCGCGGCCTCGACGCGCCA
>NZ_JAOCQE010000461.1 GCF_025290915.1 Streptomyces sp. 15-116A
CGGGCAGCAGCAGGCCGCGGGCCACGAGATGCAGGGCGTGCACGGCGGCGGCGCCCCAGAAAACGGCGGCCCGGTGCCCATGACGCCCGGCACGCGCGCGCGTGAGGACGGGCAGGGCGGCGCGCACCGGAACCAGCAGCGCGGGCACCACCACCGCCTCGGCACCGTCCGCCCCCGGCACGACGACGGTCAGCTCCTCGATGTGCCCCGGCGCCGCGGCCGGGGGAGGCGAGCCGTCGGGACGCCAGAAGGCGATCTCGCCGGTGCGGGCGGGATCGCCGGGCACGAACACGGCGAAGCAGTGGGCGAGTTCGGACAAGTCGGAGAGGATGAACGGCGGAGCGGGCGGAGTCGTCTGCGCGGTGATGACTTGGTCCTCAAACTTGACTAGTGAAGCCGGAGTCGCCGAGGGTACAGCACGATCGGCGTCGACCGGGTATGCCCAGGGTGTGAGCCGGGACACCATGGGTGGGTGACCGGGAAGCCCTAGGGGCCGCGCCTCAGGGACGTCTCAGGGTCGCGGTCCGGAACCGCCGGCGGCGCGAGGCCGTTTTCACGACAGAGAGCGGCAGTGGCCGCGAAGGAGGCGACACTCATGTCGAAGAACGCGAAGATCGCCGCGGGGGGAGTGGCGGCCGGGCTCATCCTGCTCATCTGGCTGCCCTGGTGGGCCGCCCTGCTGATAGTCCTGGGCGTCCCGGCCGCCGCGTACCTCGCCCTTGACCCCGCACAGCGACGCAGGCTGCGCCGCGTCTCCCGCAAGGAGCTGGGCCGCTGAGGCGCTAGCGCTCGACCGCCTCATCACTCCCCAGCGCGCAGGAGTCGACACGTCGCCGTCCGCGGGCCTGCCGATCGTGCGGTCCGCGGGCGGCCTGACTCCGCGCTCCACCCATGCGACCAGGGCGTCGAACGCCGACCGGTGACAGGGCAGGATCGGCCGCAGCCGGTCCGGATACGTGTCGTACAGCCCGTCGACGTGTGTGCCGCCCTGCACGGTGTAGTAGCGGTGCAGTCCGCCCCGCCCGGTCGCGTCGATCATGCGGGCGTACACATCGGAGTCGGCCGACTTGGGCAGCAGCGCGTCCAGATCGCCGTGCAGGGTGATCAGCGGCCGCCCGATGCGCCCGCTCAGCGCCACCCGGGCCACGGCCCGGTGCACGGAGGCGGGACGCGCGGCGTAGTCGTAGGCGGCGTCGGAGGCACAGGGCGCGAGGATCTGCTCCGTCGTGCTGCCGACGGAGGGGCCCGGGCACGCGGGATCGTAGGCCGGGTCGAACTCCGCGCGGTAGATCTTCTGCGTCAGGCCCCAGTAGGCCTTCTCGTGGTACGGCCACAGGAACTCGGAGCCGGGCGCGAAGCCCACCGCGTGGAGGTCCTCGTCCCGGGCCGCTCCCAGCATCCGGGCCACCGTCGTCGGCAGGGAGGTGAGCAGGTTCGGCCCGTCTGCGGTCCACAGCGCGCCCTCCCAGTCCACGCCGCCGTCGTACAGCTCGGGGTGGTTCTCCAGCTGCCAGCGGGTGAGGTAACCGCCGTTGGAGATGCCGGTCATGTAGGTGCGGCGCGGGGCGTGGCCGTAGCGCTGGGCCACGGCGCGCTTGGCGGCGCGGGTGAGCTGGGTGGTCCGCGTGTTCCACTCGGCGATCGCGTCGCCGGGCCGGCGGCCGTCCCGGTAGAAGTCGACCCCGCTGTTGCCCTTGTCGGTCGAGGCGTACGCGTACCCCCGTGCCAGCACGTGGTCGGAGATCGCCTTGTCCGTGGCGTACTGCTTGCGTGTCCCGGGTGCGCCGGTCACCACCAGCCCGCCGTTCCAGCGGTCGGGCAGCCGGATCACGAACTGCGCGTCGTGCCGCCAGCCGTGGGTGTTGTTGAAGCGGGAGGAGTCCGGGAAGTAGCCGTCGATCTGCACCCCGGGCACGCCCGACGGCGACCGGGTGGCCGCGGCCGTCAGCCCCGCCTGGTCGGCCATGTCGGTGTACGGGGTGCCGGCGAGCCCCGCCGTGGTCAGGTCCGCCAGACAGGCGCTGCGCTGATGGGCCGCGCCCGGCACCCGGACACGGTCCTGGCGGGCGCAGTGCCCCTCGCCCGCCGCGGCGGCCGGAGCCGGTGCGGTGAGGGCGGCCGAGGCGAGGGCGAGGGCGAGCAGGGGAACGCCGCGGGACGGGCGCATGACGGCCTCCGGAAGGGACGGAAAGGGGCAGAGGGGCAGCTGTTGCTGCGCACAGCTGCCCCATGGTGGGGGCCCGACCCCGCCGTCATCGATGGGTTGTCGCCACATGGAACGGCGCCGGTGCGTGGCGGTTCAAGACACCCGGCACACCGGGATCTTGTGCGCGGGTTCCCTTCCCTCCGGCCTTCCGGAGGCCCCGCCTGTGCTCAGAGAGGCCGCACGGCCATCTTGTCGAGGGCCTCCAGAAGCCCCGGCAGTTCGGGGCCGCGGCCGATCGGGAGGACCTCGCCGGGTTCGTCGTCGAGCAGGACGAAGGCGATGTCGTCGGTCCGGGCCACCAGGGACCACCCGGGACCATCCGCACGCAGCGTGCGCGCGCCACCCGGCGCGAACGACGAACGGACCCGTCCGAGGGGCGGCGGCGCGTCGATGTAGCCGCGCGCCTCCGCGAGCACCCGCCGGATACCGGGGTGACGCGGCTGCCGTTCCCCTCCGGGTGTGTTGACCTTGTTCTCCTCACCCTGGGCGGCCTCGGGGCCGGTGCCCGCGTCGTTCCCGCCGGGGGAGTGCGAGCCGTCCGCGCTCGTGCTGTCCCCGCCCGCGCTCGCCCCGCCCGTGCCGTCGGCGCCCGGGGTGACTTCCTCCGGGCCGTCCGTGCGTACGGCCTGGCTGGGTGAGCCGTCGCCGCCGGCGCTCGGGCTCGCATCC
>NZ_JAOCQE010000462.1 GCF_025290915.1 Streptomyces sp. 15-116A
CGGCAGCGCCTGCGTCCGGGAGTCCCCGGCGGCGTCCCGGCCGCCGCCACCGCCCGGTGCGGGCGGCTGCTCGTCGCTCCGCGCGGGCGGCTTCTTGCGGTCCTGCCGCATGCCGTGGCGCCAGGCGAACATGGGCGCCGCCGTGATCAGCAGGGCGAACGTGGCCCAGATGACCATGGCCGGGTGCGAGTTGCCGTAGACGAAGCCGGCGGCGATGGAACCACCGAAGATCAGGATGAAGTACCAGTGGTACCGGAACGTGCCGAACCAGGTGTCCGGGCTGGCCGAGTCGCCCTTCGGCGTGACCACGAACTTGCTCTTGCGGCGCAGCACCGAGTCGATCAGCGCCTTCGCGTAGAGCGGCGCCGACAGCGCGGACATGATCATGCCGGCCACACCGCCGGAGCCCTCGGGCTCGTGCGGCGAGACGTTGTGGCGCCGGTTCCAGATGTACAGGCCGATCTGCAGCGCGGAGGCGTTGCCGTAGAGCATCAGCCACACGGCGGGGTCGATGTTCACACCCGAGGCGCCCAGGCCCAGGAACAGCGCACAGCTCAGCGCCGCCAGGATCCAGTTGAGGGCCGACATCGGGTAGAAGATGATCATCATCGTGTAGTTGAAGAGCTTGCTCGGCGGAAGCGAGTACCAGCCCTTCCAGTACTGCTTGAGGATCGTCTCGTACGTACCCCGGGACCAGCGCATCTGCTGGGTGAAGAAGTCGGTCCAGGCGTTGGGGCCCTCACCGACCGCGAGCACGTCCGGCGTGTAGACCGAGCGCCACTTCCTGCCCGTCGCCGGGTTCTTGGCGCGGTGCATCTCGAAGCCGGTCGCCATGTCCTCGGTGATCGAGTCGTACAGACCGCCGATCTGCTTGATGGCCTTGATGCGCACAGCGTTGGACGTACCCACGAACATGGGGGCGCCGTAGGCGTTGCCCGCGCGCTGGATCAGGGCGTGGAAGAGGAACTGCTGGGACTCGGCGGCCTTGGTGACGAAGTTGTCGTAGTTGCCGTAGACCTGCGGGCCGATGACGAAGCCGACGTCCGGGTCGCGGAAGAAGCCGAGCATCCGCTCCAGGTAGTTCGGCAGCGGCACGTGGTCGGTGTCGACCGAGGCGAAGAAGTCGTAGTCGTCTCCGTGCGCCTCGAGCCAGGCGTTGTAGTTGCCGTGCTTGGTCTTGGCGCGGTGCGGACCCTTCTTCTGGTTCCACTTGGCGACGCCCTTGCGGGAGAAGTGGTGCACACCGAGGCGCGCGCAGACTTCCTTCACCTCGGGGTCGTCGCCCTCGTCGAGGAGCCAGACGTGCATGGTGCCCCGGTGGCGGATCTTGACGGCCGCCTCCAGGGTCTTCGTCACCATCTCCAGCGGCTCCTTGCCGGGCACGAAGGAGGTGAGGAACGCCACACGCGTGCCGGTCTCGGGCACCACCGGGATCGGGTCGCGGGCGACCAGCGTGGCGTGCGCGTTGGACAGCACGTTCATGCAGCGGAAGAACTCGATCAGGCCGATCGAGACCAGCATCACGATGTCGAGGGCCGGCAGCCACTCGAACTCCACGTAGTCCCGCTCGGTCCAGTGCGAGGGCTGCAGCAGCCACACCAGCAGCACCAGCGACAGGATCGGCGCCGCGGCCAGCATCAGCGCGATGCGGATGCGGTGCGGCTCCTGGCCGATCAGCGAGCGGTACTGGACTTTGTAGGGCTTGTTCGGATCCGGCTGGGTGAGGGGACCCGCGAGCCGGCTGTAGTGCTCGTAGTCGTATCTCGGCAGCGTCTTCTTGATCCGTCGGAACGTGCCCGTGTTCCAGGTCCTCTGCGGCACCCTGAGCTGGGTGGTCTGGGACGGGTCGTCGTCCTTCCGGGCGCCCGTCGGCGTCGACGTCATGAGTCATCCCCCCACACGTGGCTCCACCACGTGTTTCGTCGCTTCCTACCGCCCGCTCCGGTCCCCCTCGACCTTCACAGACGTATCAGTGGTAGACCGCTGTCACCACGTCATCCACAGCTTATAGACACGGCTCAGCACTCTTCCGGTTGCATGATGCCCCCCTCGGCATCGCTCCCTGAACGGGACCCCTCGTCCCGGACCGTCGGCAACCGCTTCCCGCCCCCTCAACAGCCGCGGACCCGCGGCAGCTTGAAGAACCCAGGTTCTCCGGTGTTCATCATGATCGCAAGATGCGAAACACGGTGTTCACCGGCCATACGTGTCCATTGTGGCGCGTGTGGAGGACTCGTGGGGCCACAGGTGCATACGTGCGCCAAGAGGATCACGCTCAACCGGACACCAGTCGTGATCCGGCCAAAAACAGGCGGGCTCCTCGATCACGAGGAGCCCGCCTGGTCGGTGCGCCGCCAGGGACTCGAACCCCGGACCCGCTGATTAAGAGTCAGCTGCTCTAACCAACTGAGCTAGCGGCGCCTGCTGACGCGGTAACTCTACAGGACCCCGCGGGGTGCTCCCGACCACCCGCTCCGCGCGCGGGCGCGGGCCGGTCCGGCCGGAGTACATCATTCGGACCGTCAGCATGCGCGTGAAGAAGACAGTTGAGAAGCTGACCTTTGTGCACAGGCGCGAATGTGATCACGGTGGTCACCGAAAATGTGAGGGGCATCGCATGGAGTCGCCGGTATTCGAGGAGATCGAGCCCGCGAGAGACTGCGACTGCCCCGGATGCGTGCACTGGCGGCGCGTCCTTCCGCATTCCCGGGGCGGCCCCTCGGCCGGGCATCCGGCGGCGCGCCGGACCCTGGTCGTGGCCACCGCCGCGGCCACGGCGATCGGCGCCCCGGCGGTCCCCGC
>NZ_JAOCQE010000463.1 GCF_025290915.1 Streptomyces sp. 15-116A
GACCGGCTGCCGCTCAGCCCCAACGGCAAGGTCGACCGCCAGGCCCTGCCCGCGCCACAGGCCCCGCCGTCGGTGCCCGCCCCGGCCGCCGGGGGTGATCCCGCGGCGGCGCGTGTCGCGGCCGTCTGGGCGGACGTCCTCGGCCTGCCGGCCGTCGGGCCCGACGACGACTTCTTCGCCCTCGGCGGCGACTCCTTCGCGGCCGTCCGGGCGGTACGGGCCGTCGCCGAGGCGCTGCCGGGAGCGGGCGCCCTGCGGGTGGTGGACCTGTTCAGCAACCCGACCGCCGCCGGTCTGGCCGCCCGGGCCGTGGAACTGTCCGGAAACAACAGCGATCTGACAGAGCATCGGCTACTGCACCGGTTCACCTCTCCGTCCGCCGGCGCCCCGGCCGCGCTCACCCTGGTGTGCTTCCCGCACGGTGGCGGTGACGCGATCGCCTACCAGCCGCTCGCCGCACATCTCCCGCCGCACATCGAACTGGTGGCCGTGTCCCCGCCCGGCCACGATCCGCTGAACCCGGGGCCGATGCTGCCGGTCACCGAGTTCGCCGAGCTCGCCGCCCGCGAGATCGCCCGCGGCGTCACCGGGCCGTTCGCGGTGTACGGGCACTGCGCCGGGGTCGTCACGGCGCTGGAGACCACCCGGGTCCTGGAGCGCGACGGACTGCGGCCGGTCGCCCTGCACCTCGCGGCCGCGCTGCCGGAGGACGACCCCGCCTTCGCCCTGGAGATGGAACGTGTCTCCACCGACGACGACCTGGTCGGCTACCTGACCACCATGGACGGCTTCGACGGCGTCCTCGACGACAGTGACCTGTCGGCCGTGCTGCGCATGGTCCGGCACGACATGACGGAGGCCGCCCGCTTCTTCGCCCGGACCCCCGACGGCTACGCGCAACCGCTGCTCACCCCGCTGACCTGCGTGATCGGCGACGCCGACGACGCCACGCGCGGCTACGAGGAGGGCTATCGCGCCTGGGGCCGGTACGCCCGCGACCTGCGGCTCGCCGTGCTTCCCGGCGGCCGCCACTACTTCGCCAAGCATCTGCCGGACCGGCTCGCCGCCCTACTGGCCGAACTGCACCGCAACGGAGGAACCCATGTCTGACCTCGCCGAACGTCTCGGCCGGCTGCCCCAGGGACAGCGCTCCCGCCTGCTGGGCCGGATGCGCAACCAGATGACCGCCGGTGTCGGTCACCGCAACGAACTCAAGCGGGCCGATCACGGGCCGCGCTCCCGCGCCTCCTTCCAGCAGGAGCAGATGTGGTTCGTCGACCGGCTGGGCGCGGGCAAGGCCCGCAACAACATAGCCCTGGCGATACGCCTGGACGGCCCGCTCGACCGGGCGGCGCTGCACGAGGCGCTCAACGCCGTCGTGGCCGGCCACCAGGTGCTGCACAGCAGGCTCGTCGAGGTGGACGGCGTGCCGTGGCAGGAGCCCGTGCCCGCTTTCGTCCTCGGCGTCCAGACCAGCGACTTCGCCGGCGGTGACGACCCGGACCGGGACCTCGCCGAGCTCGTCGCCTCCTGCGCGGCGGCACCCTTCGACCTGGCCGCGGCCCCGCCCGTGCGGGCCCATCTGGTGCGCCTGGGCGAGGAGCGGCACGTCCTGCTGTGGGTGGTGCATCACGTGGTCTGGGACCCGGGTTCCACCCGGATCTTCACCGAGGAGCTGACCTCCTGCTACGCCGAGGCCGCCCAGGGCCGCCGCCCGCAGGCCGGTGAACCGCCCGTCGAGTACGCGGACTTCGCCGCCTGGCAGCGCGCCAAGCTGGACAACGCCGAGCACCGCAGGGCCCTGGCCGACAAGTGGCGGCAGCTGCTCGCCGGCGCCGCGGCCACCGAGGTGATGCCCGACCATCCGCGCAGCCCCGAGACCCGCGGCGACGGCCGTGGTCTGACGCTGACGCTGGAGCGGGAACTGCTGGAGAAGCTGCAGGGGGTGGCGGAGGGCTGCGACACCACCGTCTTCACCACCGTGCTCGCCGCCTTCAACGCGCTGCTGCGGCACTGGACGCACACCGAGGACGTCGTCGTGGGCACGGCGAGCGCGTCCCGGCCGCACCCGGACCTGGAGCGGGTCATCGGCTGCTTCGTGCAGATGATCACCCTGCGCACGGAGGTCGGCGACGGGCTCACCTTCCGCGAGCTCGTCGCGCGCACCGCGGGCACCGTGATGGACGCCTTCACCAACAGCGAGCTGCCCTTCGAGCAGGTCGTCGAGGCGGTCCGGCCGGTCCGTGACCCGCTGCGCCACCCGCTGTTCCAGATCGAGTTCACCTCGCTGGGCCGCTGGGGCACGCACACCACCGAGGCCGGCGGGGTCGGGTTCGCCGTGGAGCAACTCCACGACGGGGCCGCCAAGTTCGACATGAGCTTCCTCGTCGGCGAGAACGACGGCCTGGAGCTGTCGCTGGAGTACAACACCTCGCTGTACCGGCACGGCACGGCCTCCGCGCTGCTCGGGGCGTTCCGGCGGGTCATCGAGCAGGTCGCGCTGGACCCCGACCTCCGGATCGGCGAGCTGAGCCTGGTGGAGGAGCCGGCCGCCTCCCGGCACGCCCGGGAGCTGTCCCGGGGCGGTCCCGTCGACGAGAACGCGTGGACGACCACGCTCGACCGGGCGTTCCGCGAGCGGGCCACCATCGGACCGGACGCCGTCGCCGTCCGGCACGGCGCGACGACGCTGGACTACGCGGCCCTGGACCGCTGGTCGGAGGCGATCGCCCACCGGCTGCGCGACCGCGGCGTACGGCACGGCGACCCGGTCGCCGTCTGCCTCGGGCGCGGCCCG
>NZ_JAOCQE010000464.1 GCF_025290915.1 Streptomyces sp. 15-116A
TGTCGGCGGAGAGGACGGGACCGGCCTGGACGTACAGGGCGCCGAGGTGGTGGCTGCCCGCCAGGACCGGCAGACACCAGATGCCGTCGTCCAGCAGGGCGGGGGACGGGTCCAGCGGGGTCCCGGCGTCCCGCGCGGCGCCCGCGAGGCCCTGCCGGGCGTGTCCGGGCAGGTCGCCGGAGGCGGCGATCACCGTGCCGTGCGGTCCGCTCAGCAGGACCGGGGCGCCGAGCCGGAGCCGGCACTCCTCCACCAGCAGCTGCGGCTCACAGCCGCCGAGGACCAGGTCGAGCAGCGCGCCCTGCGCGTCGGCCAGCCCGCGCGCGCCGGCCTGTCCGGCCTCCGCGAGCCGCACCCGCTCCCGCAGCGCGGCCATCTCCGCGACGGTCTCGTCCAGGTACACGGCCCGCTCCAGCGCCACGCCGCCGAACTCGGCGAGCATGTTCACCAGCGCTATCTCGTCGGCGGAGAAGTGGCGCACGCTGCGGTCCGCCACGTGCAGGGACCCCGCGGTGGCGGCGGCCCGGTTCAGCGGCACGGCGAGGACGGCGTGCAGCCCTTCGGCGCTGATCCACCGATCGAGTTCGCCGGCGTGCCTAAAGCTGTCGTCCGTCAGGTAGTCGGAGGTCCACAGCGGCGCACGATGGGCCAGGACGGCGGCCGCGAGTCCGGCTCCCCTGGGTAATCGCAGCCGCGCGTTCATCATCGTGACGTGGCCGTCGAGCGCGTGCAGCCCGAGCGCGCCGTCGTCCTCGGGGGCGGGCAGGGTGACCCAGGAGATGTCGGCGCCGAGCAGCAGTCGCGCCCGGCGCGTGATGATCTTGAGGGTGTCCTCGACGGTGTGCGGACTCGCCAGGTCGGAGGCGGTGTCGACGAGCGTGGTGAGGGCGGCGCTCCACTGCTGACGGCGCTCCAGCCTGGCCTGGATGTCCAGGGCCAGCCGCTTGGTCCGCTCCACCCTGCGCAGGTCGGCGCCGCCCACTCCCTGTCTGCGGGCCTCCTCGACCACCGCTTCGAAGCGGTTCGCCGGTCCCTCGGCGGCCAGGAGGTCCACCAGGGCCAGTACGGCCGCCATGGATGCGTCCTTCTTCTGCGGCACGAGGCCCTCCGGTGTCTCTTTCCCAACCGCCGGCAGTGACGTGCACGACGGCCGAGCCGCACGGGAGACACACCCTCTCCCCCACATGGTCACCGGGAGGCGGATTCTCGAACCCCCTTGTTGATTATGCCAGTTGACGCATGCGGAGATGCCCCGGCAAGTGGTGTGCGCCGTCACACCCGCACGGTGTGACGGCGCACCCTGACCGGGGGCGGACGCGGGCGTCCGGTGCCTCAGAGCGACAGGAGCGAGACGATGGCGGGGCCGAACGCCGCGCCCAGGAGATAGGACAGGTTGAACATGCCGATGGCCGGGGGACGTTGGTCGTCGGGGACGGCCGAGGTGGCGTGCACGGCGAACGCGCCCTGGCCGGAGGCGGCCGCGATCGACGTCAGCGCCTGAGCGCCCAGCAGGACCATGGGAGAGGTGGCGACGACCGCCAGCAGCGCTCCCACTACGGCCAGACCGGCCAGCGCGATGATCACCACCCGGCGTCCCGTCCGCGCCGACAGCGCCACGACGAACCAGGACAGCGCACCGCCGAGCAGCAGCGGCCACACCATCGCGACACCGATCTCGCTGGTGGACCACGACGTGTGATCCTTCAGCCGCTCCGGAATCGCGTACATCATGCCGAAGTTGACGACCGCCAGGCACAGGGCGAGACCGGCGGAGACCAGGAAGCCCGGGTTGCGCACCAGGACTGCGGGCACGAAGCCCCGCGGCCGGGCCCGCACGTGAGCCGCCAGCAGTCCGGCGGCGACGACGGAGCACACACCGGCCGGCAGCGGCTGGTGCGGCACGAACACCAGGGCGGTGACCAGCGCGGTCAGCAGTACCGCGCCCATCGGGTCGAACGGCTCCCGGGTGACCGGGGCGGCGTGCGCGCACCGGGCCACGGCGAAGGGCACGGCCACCGCGCTCAGCACCGGCAGCGCGAGGGTGGCCTGCCAGGACAGCACGTCGTTGACGAGGGAACCGGCCAGCGGGGCCGTCGAACCCACCACGGCGAGCGAGGCGGTGACCAGTCCCATGGCGCGGGGCGAGCCGGCGAGGCTCATGGCCGTCGCCGTGAGCCCGGCCGTGCCGAGGCCCATCAGGGCGGTGCCGAGGACGAGGACCGGCAGGACGGGTATCCCGGCCACCAGGCCCGCCCCCAGCAGGACGAGCAGACCGCACACGGTGAGCGCGGCGCGCGCCCCCCGGCGGTCCAGCAGCCCGGCCAGCAGGGGCGTGCCGACCGCTATGCCCCAGCCGAACGCGGTCACCGTCCAGGTGGCGGCGCCGGTCGAGACGCCGAGGTCGCGCGCGGCGTCGTCCAGGACCAGGGCGGGGCCCGCGATGCCGAAGGACAGCGGGCTGGCCATGAGGGCCAGCCAGAGGGCCGCGGCTCCGTGGAACGGGCCGCGGGCATCGGTCTCCTGAGGTTTCCTGCCCGGCGCGGCGGGACCCTGGGCGCCGGACTCGGCGAGTGAGTTGCTCATCTGTGCTCCCTGAGCGGTCGGTCATCGCTGGACCACCCTGGCCCGGCCCGGCGTGCAGCCCTTCGGAGGAGAAGGCGCCGGCCGGGCCAGGGAGACCGGGGATCGGGACGGAAGGCGAGCGGGGCCGGGCGGACCGGGTGCCGGCCGCGCACCCCACCCCGACCGGGGAGCGGAAGCGAGCCGGGCCGGACAGGCCGGACAC
>NZ_JAOCQE010000465.1 GCF_025290915.1 Streptomyces sp. 15-116A
CCCCCGCCACAGGGACTCGCGGGGCGCGTCGACGGTCACTTCCCGCTCGTCCGTGTAGAGGCTGCCGCCCGCCCAGTCCGGGTCCGTGGGCAGCGGGTCGCTGGGCGCGCCGGGGACGGCGGCCGAGGACCCGCGGGTGGCGACCTGCGCCTCCCGCACCCGGCGCAGCGCCAGCGCCAGCGCCTCGTCGAACGGCAGCGGCCGGCCCGGCAGGTCGGGAACGTACCGGGCGATGTCGTGCTCGTGGCAGACGACCTCGTGCCGCAGCGACTCCGTCAGCGGCCGGGCCAGTCCGGCCGGCACCGGGGTGACCAGCCCGACCCACAGACTGGACAGCCTCGGCGTGAGCACCGGCACCGGCACGATGAGGCGCCGCCGCAGACCGGCGACGGCGGCGTACCGGTCCATCATCTCCCGGTACGTCAGCACGTCCGGCCCGCCGATGTCGAACGCCCGGTCGACGTCCGGCGGCATGCCGGCCGAGCCGACGAGACAGCGCAGCACGTCCCGCACGCCGATGGGCTGGATGCGGGTGCGCACCCAGCTGGGGGTGACCATGACCGGCAGCCGCTCGGTCAGATACCGCAGCATCTCGAACGACGCCGAACCCGAGCCGATCACCACCGCCGCGCGCAGCACGGTGGCCGGCACCGGGCCGTCCAGGACGATCCGGCCCACCTCGGCGCGGGACCGCAGATGCGGCGACAGCTCCGCCTCCGGGACGCCCCGCGGTGTGAGCCCGCCGAGGTAGACGATCCGCCGGACCCCGGCCGCCTGCGCCTGCTCGGTGAAGATCCGCGCCGCCCGGCGGTCGGTGTCCTCGAAGCCGGAGCCGCTGCCGAGGGCGTGCACCAGGTAGTACGTCACGTCGATGCCGCGCAGCGCTTCGCCGACCTCGGCGGCGTCCGTCACGTCCCCCCGCACCGTCTCGACCTCGCCCGCCCACGGGTGGTCGCGGAGTTTGCCGGGGGAGCGGGCCAGGCACCGGACCCGATGACCGGCCTCCAGCAGCTCCGGCACCAGGCGCCCGCCGATGCAGCCGGACGCTCCGGTGACCAGGCAGTGCAGCGCCTCGGTGTGCCGTCCTCCGTCTGTGCCCACGTGTCTCCTCCTTGACCCCGGGCGTCGCGAATCGTGCCCCTACGGCCCGATCATGGCCGTACCGATGCGACAGCGCCCGTCACGAGCGCCGCGCCCGCACGGACCGCCGCCCCGACCGGCGACGGCCCGGGTGCCCGCAATGGGGGCAGAACGGCCGAGAACGAGGCGGCGGTGGTCGCCGTGCACTGATAGTCCGTAAGTGGTGACGGCCACTCCGCATACGACGCGGCGCACCGGCACACGGCGCAGCGCACGGGCGGACACCCCGCGACCGTGCCCGAGGGACGGGAGACGCACCGATGACGCAGACCGCCAGCCCCCGTGAACGCACGACCGATCTGCGGTTACCCGGGATCGTGCTGGGCGTGGGCCTGGGCGGGTTCGCCGACGGGATCCTGCTGCACCAGCTGCTGCAGTGGCACCACATGCTCACCAGCACCGACCAGGACCGCATCGGGCTGAAGTACTACGACCCCGACACCGTCCCCGGGCTGCGCATGAACACCGTGTGGGACGGCATCTTCCACACCGTGTGCTGGCTCGCCGTCCTGACCGGGCTCGCGATTCTCTACTCCCGGGTCACCCAGGAACGGCGGCGCGTGTGGACCTCGCGGGTGCTCTGGGGCTGGATGCTCACCGGCTGGGGGCTGTTCAACCTCATCGAGGGCGTCCTGGACCACCATGTGCTGGGCGTCCACCACGTGTACGCCGGTGACGGCCAGGTGTGGTGGGACCTGGGGTTCCTTCTCCTGGGCGCGCTGCTGGCCGCCGGCGGATGGCTTCTGCGACGCGGCGGCCGGCTCCTCGCCGCCACCCCGGGGCGTGAGGCGCGGTGAACCACCCCACCCACCACCAGGTGCCGGATGCGGGCGGCGCCCCGCTGGAGACTCTGCTGCCGGCGCTCGCCCTGCTGCTGTGCGCCGGGGCCTACCTCCGTCTCGCCTGCACGGCCCGCCGCCGCAACCCGGTGCTGGGCTGGAGCGCACGGCGCACGGCCGCCTTCACCACCGGCCTGCTCCTGCTGGCGGCGGCGCTCCTGCCACCCCTCGCACCCTTCGCCCACGGAGACTTCCGCGGGCACATGGCCCAGCATCTCCTCGTCGGCATGTACGCCCCGCTGCTGCTGGTCCTCGGCGCCCCCGTCACGCTCCTGCTGCGGACGCTGCCCGCGCCCTCGGCCCGCCGCCTCACCGCGGCCCTGCACAGCCGCCCCGCCCGCGTCCTCACCCACCCGGCCGTGGCCCTGCTGCTGTCCACGGGGAGTCTCGCGGTTCTCTACTTCACGCCGCTGCACAGCGCGGCCACGGGCCACCGGGCCGGGCACTGGCTGATGCTCGCCCACTTCCTGCTGTCCGGGTGCCTGTTCGCCCACGCCATCGCGGGTCCCGACCCGGCCCCCGCCCGGCCCGGCGTACCCGCCCGGCTGGTCTGCCTCGGTTTCGCCATCGCCGGACACGCCGTCGTCTCCCAGCTGATGTACGGCGGCTACTGGATCGAGGTGCGCGCCCCCGCCGCCGAGGTCCGGGGCGGTGCGGAGCTCATGTACTACGGCGGTGACCTCGCCGAACTGCTCCTCGCCGCCGCCCTCGTGACCACCTGGCGCCCCGAGCGCCGCCCCCGGCGGCCCGGCGTCCGGACGCGGCCCAGCCCCTCGTCGGCGTGAGCCCCCCCCGGACGCGCG
>NZ_JAOCQE010000466.1 GCF_025290915.1 Streptomyces sp. 15-116A
CAGGCGCACGCCGAGCCCCCCGTCCGGGGTGCGGGTCGCGGGGACGCCGGGGGCGGGCGTGTCGAGAGGGGTCACCGGGGTCTGCTGCGGTCCCTGGACGGGGGGCTCGGCGTGCGCCTGGTCGGCTTCGGGGGTCGTCGGCTCGGGGGCGGGCAGCGGGGCGGTCCCTTCGGCGTCCTCGGGGGTGGCCGACACGGGGGCTTCTGCGACGGCCGGCTCAGCGGCCGTAGGGGTGGCCTCCGGCTGTACGGCGTCGCCTTCGGTCGGCGTGGGCTCGGCGGCGGTGGCTTCCGGGGAGACGGGGTTCTGGATGTCGTCCGGGGCGGCAGCGGTGACGGCGGCGTCCTCGGAGAGCGTGGCTGCGGTGACGGCGGCGTCCTCGGAGAGCGTGACTACGGCGTCGCCCGCCTCAGCGGCGACGGGCGCAGGGGCGTCCGTCGCTACGGCAGCCGACGTCTCCTCGTCGGCACCCGGTGCGCTGTCGCCGACCCTCACCTGCTCAGCGTCGGCGGGCGCGGCGGTGGCGGGGTCAGCCGGGCTGTCACCGGAGACGTCCGACGCATTCTCCGTGCCACGGTCCACGTCGGCAACGGCATGCTCGGGGACCCCTGAAGCAGGCTGCCCGGCGTCCTGCGGGCGCGCGGGCTCTGCTGAGCGGTCCTCGGTGTGGGCCTGCTCGGTCGGCGCCTGCGCGGTGAGGCGGTCCACGGCCGCATGGGCCGCGTCGGCCGGCTCGGGCTCCTGTGTGGGGACAACCGTTTCCGCAGCGGGCTCCCCAGAGGTCACCGTGGCCTGCGCACCCCAGGGTGCCGCGGGCTGCGGCGCGGCCTCGGGGGCCTGCGGGACGTCGAGGTACTCGGGGCCGATGGTCGGCGGGCCGGACTGGCGTACAGGCGCGTGGGCGGGGCCGCGGTCGGCGAGGGAGCGGACCGGGCCGGCGGACGGGTTCGGGATGGGCGGGCCGAGGTGCAGCGGCCGACGCGGGGTGACCGGTGCCGGCCGCTCCGCTCCCGCGTGCGCCGCGGAGTGCTGCACGGCAGCGCCCTCCTGCGCCTGCGGGGCCGAGCTCTCCTGCTGGAGCGACCCCGCGTCCACGGCGGCCTGCACCTGCACGGCAGCTCCGTCAGTGGGCGCAGTCTGCTCTGCCGAGGACTCGCCCTCCTGCTGATACGGCTGCGCATGCGCCTGCATGGCGTCGGGCGCACCGGCAGAGGAGGTCGCGGCGGTACGGCTGGCTGCGACCTCGGCAGGAAACGCCGCCTGCTCCCCCGAAGCCAGGGCTTCCTGCGGGGCCCACTCAGGGTGCGCGGCGGCCTGCACCTGCATCGCTGCCGCGTCGCCAGGCGTCGTCTGCTCCGCCGAGTTCAAGCCTTCCTGCGCAACCGACCCCGCGTCCACGGCATCCATCTCGCCCGGCACGGGCTGCCCCACCGGGGCCATGCCCTCCTGCGGCACCGGCACCGCGTACTCCACCGGCTGCCCCTGCGGAGCGAGACCCTCATGCTGAGCCATGCCCTCGTGGGCGCCCTGAACGTCCTGCGGGACCGGCTGTCCCTCGAACCCCGCCGGCTGCTCCTCGTAGCGCACGGGCTGCTCCTCGTAGGCGGTGGGCTGGTCCTCCGGGGTCGTGTGGCTCGCGGAGTGGGGTGAGCGGGTGGGGCCGAGGTCGATCGCGCCGCTGTCGCGGCCGGAGAGCTCGTGGGGGCCGGGGGCGTGCACGGTCTCGACGAGCGGCTCGGGGGCGGGCGGAGGGACCTCGTTGCCCCAGGCGCCCTGGGCGCCGGGCAGCAGCAGGTCTTCTTCGTCCTCGGCGGAGGTCGCGGAGAGGTAGGTGTACGCGCCGGGCGCGGCGACGCCCTGGTGCTCCACCATGCCTGCGTTCTCCGGCAGTCCCTCGCCCGGGACCTGGCCGGTGTCGGTCATGCGTACCCCTCGCCCATCGGTTAGTGCTCCTACGACCAGCTCACCCGGAACGGCGCACCGACCGCCCCACACTGAAGAACGAGCGTGCGTCCCCAGCGGCACGAACGGCCCGCCCGAAAAAGGCGACAAAGCCATTCACTGGCATTGTCGCGGCGGGACGGCCGTCGCGTCAGCTTGATCGGCGACGGTTCCGCTGTGGACTGCGCCACGTTGCGCGTCCTCCGGTTCTGCCGTACCACGACCCACCCCAAAACGGGCGCGTTTTCGGGACATTGGCCGACGAAGCGTCGGGTGCCCCAGCGCGGTACAACGATCGGCCAGCCTACCGCGCGCGGTACGACAACCCGATCACGGGGACGGCATCGGCGTCAGGTCTCGCGTGCGGGCAGCACCCCGCTGAGCAGGAACGCGACGCTCCGTTCCTTCTCCGTCCAGGCACGGGTGTCGAGTTCGACGGACTGCAGCAGCGCGCACTCGACCCGGTAGCCGTGCTCGGTGAGGTCCCGGCCGATGAGTTCGGCCGCGTCGCGGGTGGCGGCGTCGGCGACGATCCGCTGCGGCCGGCGGTCGGCGACCGCGGAGACCACGGCCGCTCCCCCGCCGCCGACCCGGACGACGTCGGGTTCGGGGAGGTTCTCCAGGACCTGCGGGGCGGTGCCGTGCACGATCTGGAGCTGTACGCCGTGCCTGCGGGCGGTGGAGTCGGTGCGGGCGCAGGCGTCGTGGTCGCTGTCGACGGCGATGACGGCGGCCCCGGCGCGGGCGGCCTCGGTGGCGAAGGCGCCGCTGCCGCAGCCGATGTCCCACACGAGGTCGCCCAGCCGCGGCCCGAGGCGGGCGAGTTGGGCCGTGCGCA
>NZ_JAOCQE010000467.1 GCF_025290915.1 Streptomyces sp. 15-116A
CACCCCCCGACGACCCCGACCGCCCCCTCAAAGGCATCCTCTGGACCCTGCTAGCGCTCGCCACCCTCGCCTTCTGGGCGTCCGTGCGCAGCCTGCCCTGGCTCGACGGGGCCGGCGACAAGGAGCTCACCGGGCGCGAGTTGCTGGAAGGGATGCCTGCGGCGGCCCTCGGCGCAGGGGGCGTGCTGCTGCTCGTCTTCGTCGCGGCAGTGACCCTGTGCACGCGCCCCGACGCCCTGCTGCCCGGTACCGCGCTCGCTTCCGCGCTGCTCGCCCTGCACGCCGCGCCCGTCGCCCTCGGGCGGGAACCGACGCCGGTGGACGGTGCGTTGTACTCGAAGACGGCCGGTTTTCTCGCGGAGGCCACCGGACTCGACGGGCCCGGGCCGCTGCTGCGCTGGGCGCCGCTCGTCTGCATGCTGCTGTGCCTCGTCCCTCTGTGGCTGCTGCTCGCCGGCGCGGGCGGGTGGTGGTCGTGGTCGGGGCGCTGGGGGGTTCTGTATCTGATCGCGGTGGGCGGCTGGGTCTGGCGGGACCAGCTCGCGCCGTTCACCCCGCTGCTGCTCGCCGCACTCGTCGTACTCGTCCTGCTCCTGCCGCTCGGCCGTGCCGCCGTGAGAGCCGCGGCGGGAGCCCTTCCGCACCGCAGACAACCGCACGACAGATCCAGGGACTGATCAAGCTTCAGAGCCGAACCGCCAGGGGGGAACCACCGTGCGTCCGCCAACCACTCCACGCGAGAGATCCGCGTCCGAGCCCGCGCCGGGGCGTACGCCGACGCCGGTCACCCCTGACGAGCCCGCCACGACCAGCACGGACCGGACGCCCCCGTCCGCGGAGGCGTCCGACCCCGCGCACGAGCCCGTGACGGATCTGTCCGACCTGCCGCCGGCCTGGTCCGGGCGTCGCGCCCGCGCCGCGTGGCCGGCGCTGCCGCTGCTCGTCGCGCTCGCGCTGTGGGGGTACGCGGTACGGCACACTGATGTGTCGCGGCTCGACGACTTCGGGCTGGTCACGGCGCTCCACCCGAGCTTCTGGGCCGGTCTCGCCGTCCTCACCGCGGGCTTCTGGTTCACGGTACGCGATCCGCGCCGGCCCGGCGCCTGGTCGGCGGCGTACGTGCTCGGGCTGCTGGTGATGGAGCGGGCCACGCAGGCGGTGCTCTACCCGACGCCGCTGTACGCGTGGGCGTGGAAGCACGACGGGGTCATCGACCACCTGCTGACGGCCGGCGGGCTGCAGAGCGCCGACCAGGTGGGCGACATGGCGGTGTACGACCAGTGGCCCGGCTTCTTCGCCGCGCAGGCGGCGCTGGTGCGGCTGCTGGGCGTGGACTCGGCCGCGATGTACATGGCGTGGTGGCCGCTGGCGTCCAGCCTGATGCTGCTGCTCCCGCTGCTGCTGATCTACCGCACCTTCACGGAGGACCGGCGGCTGATCTGGACCGCGGTGTGGCTGTTCTTCGTCGCCAACTGGGTGGGCCAGGACTACTTCTCGCCGCAGTCCGTGGCGTTCGCGCTGCACCTGGGTGTGCTGGCCGTGGTGCTGCGCCGGTACGGCCGTTCCGGCGGGGGGCGCGGGCGGCGCGGGCAGGCCGTGTGGACGGCCGCGCTCGCCGTGCTGGTGGTCGCGATCGTCATCTCGCACCAGCTCACGCCCGGCATGCTCGTCGCCTCGCTGCTGGCCCTGTGTCTGGTCCGCCGCTACCGGGACTGGGTGCCGGTGGTCACCACGGTGATCATCTTCCTGGCCTGGTGTCTGACGGCCGCGCTGCCCTTCCTGTCCGCCGCGCTGCCGGACATGCTCCGGTCGGTGGGGGACGTCGGCGGCAATGTGGCCACCGGCTACGGCGCCACGCCGACCGGCACGGGAGCGGTGGCGACGTCCTGGGCGGCCCGGCTGCTGTCCGGCTCGGTGCTGCTGCTCGCGGTGGCCGGGGTGTGGCGCCAACGGGTGCTGCGGCACCGGGCGTTGCCGCTGCTGGTGATCGCGGCGGCGCCGCTGCCGATGTTCGTGGCGAGCAGCTACGGCAGCGAGATGATCTTCCGGGTGCTGATGTTCATGCTGCCCGGCGTTGCCTTCTTCGCCGCGGCGGCGATCCTGCCGAAGGTGCGCACGCTGGCCGGTGAGGCCCGCGAGAAGGAGGCGCAGCCTGCCGCACCGGCCGCCCGGCGGCGCGCCCTCACCACGGGCGTCCCGCTGCTCGCCCTGCTCGCCGGCACGCTGGCGTTCGTGCCGAGCTACTCGGGCAAGGACCGGATCAACTACTTCCCGCCCGCGGAAGTGGACCTGGTCCAGCGGCTGTTCGACGAGGCGGGCGACGGCTCGATGGTCGTCGCCGCCAACCGCAACTACCCGCTCGCCTACGCCGAGTACTGGAGCGTCGACCACTACTGGTTCCTCGACGACGACCGCCGGCACGTCGACGCGATCGTCAGGAGCCCGGCCGCGACCCTCGCCCGTGACATGGCGGGAGTGGAGCGTCCGGGACGCGCCTACTTTCTGCTCACCCAGGGGCAGTTGGCCAACTCCGAGATGAACGGACAGCTCACCGAGGCGCAACTGACCCGCATACGGGACTCGGTCGCCGGCTCGCCGCGGTTCCGGCTGGTGGCCGAGAACAGCGCCGGAGTGATCTACGAACTGCGGCAGGACGGAGGTGCGGCGCGATGACACCGCAGGAACTCGTGGTGAGG
>NZ_JAOCQE010000468.1 GCF_025290915.1 Streptomyces sp. 15-116A
GGGGGGAGGTCGCCCGTGGTTTCGTAGGCGGTGAGCATGTCGATGCGGCGGGTGTGGCGTTCGTCGCCCGAGTACGGGGTGTTCAGGAAGGTCTCCACGAACTTCGTCGCCTCGTCCTGCGTGTGCATGCGCGCGCCGACCGCGACCACGTTGGCGTTGTTGTGCTGGCGGCCCAGCGCCGCCGTCTCCTCGCTCCAGGCCAGGGCCGCCCGTACGCCCTTCACCTTGTTCGCGGCGATCTGCTCGCCGTTGCCCGAGCCGCCGATCACGATGCCGAGGGCATCGGGGTCCGCGGCGGTCCGCTCGGCGGCGCGGAGGCAGAAGGGCGGGTAGTCGTCCTGGGCGTCGTAGATGTGCGGGCCGCAGTCGACGGGGTCGTGACCCGCCTCTTTGAGCCACTCGACGAGGTGGTTCTTGAGTTCGTAGCCGGCATGGTCGGAACCGAGGTACACGCGCATGGTCCGAGTGTGACACGGGGGTTCGCGGGCAGGCGCGCGGGGTGTCGCGCCCGCAAAACGTGAGGTGAATTACAGAACCTCAGGGAAACCTCAAGTAACAATTTGCTTTCGAAGGTTCCCCGATTCGACAGCCTCCGTTTCACTGGTCCAGCTCGTACACCACCGTGTGCGGGCTGCTAGCTCCCCCGGCGCAAAGGAAATCCGTTCCATGACTTCGCAGCCGACTCTGGCCAAGGCCGGAAACGGTCACGGAAGCCCCGGCGACCCCGGCGGCTCCGGTCTGCAGGCCGGACTCAAGAACCGTCATCTGTCGATGATCGCCATCGGCGGCGTCATCGGCGCCGGCCTGTTCGTCGGGTCCAGCTCCGGCATCGCGACCGCCGGACCCGGCATCCTGCTCTCGTACGCGCTCGTCGGCACGCTCGTGGTGCTGGTCATGCGCATGCTCGGCGAGATGTCCGCGGCCAACCCGACCTCCGGCTCCTTCTCCGCGCACGCCGACCGGGCGCTCGGTCCCTGGGCCGGGTTCTCCATCGGCTGGCTGTACTGGTTCTTCTGGGTGGTCGTGCTGGCGGTGGAGGCGACCGCCGGTGCCGCGATCCTCGAAGGGTGGATACCGGCCGTCCCGCAGTGGGCCTGGGCGCTCATCGTGATGGTGGTGCTGACCGCGACGAACCTGGTGTCCGTCGGCTCCTACGGCGAGTTCGAGTTCTGGTTCGCCGGGATCAAGGTCGTCGCCATCGCCGCGTTCATCGTCGTCGGCGGGCTGGCCGTCTTCGGTCTGCTGCCCGGTGTCGACAGCGAGCAGGCGGGTCTGGCCAACCTCACCGAGCACGGCGGTTTCCTGCCCAACGGGGCCGGTGCGATCCTCACCGGCATCCTGCTCGTGGTCTTCTCCTTCATGGGCAGTGAGATCGCGACCCTGGCCGCCGGTGAGTCGGAGGACCCGCAGCGGGCGGTCACCAAGGCGACCAACAGCATCATCTGGCGTATCGGTGTCTTCTACCTCGGCTCGATCTTCGTCGTCGTCTGTCTGCTGCCCTGGGACAGCAAGTCGATCGCCGAGGACGGCTCGTACGTGGCCGCGCTGGACTCGCTCGGTATCGCGCACGCCGGTCAGATCATGAACTTCATCGTGCTGACGTCGGTGCTGTCCTGCCTGAACTCCGGGCTCTACACGGCCTCCCGGATGGCCTTCTCGCTCGGTCAGCGCGGGGACGCGCCGAAGGCGTTCGCCCGGACCACGGAGCGGGGCGTGCCGCGGACGGCGATCCTCGTGTCGGTGGTGTTCGGCTTCGTCGCGGTGTTCTTCAACTACAAGTTCCCGGACTCCGTCTTCCTGTTCCTGGTCAACTCCTCCGGCGCGGTCGCGCTGTTCGTGTGGCTGGTGATCTGCTTCTCGCAGCTGCGGATGCGGAAGATCATCCAGGCGGAGGCGCCGGAGAAGCTGGTCGTGAAGATGTGGCTGTACCCGTATCTGACGTGGGCGAGTGCCGCGCTGATCGTGTTCGTGCTGGGGTACATGCTGACGGACACGGAGCACAACGGGCGGACGACGATGTTGTTGTCGTTGCTGGTCGCGGCGATCGTGCTGGTCATCGCCGTGGTGAAGCAGCGGGTCGGTGCGGGGCGGGCCGCCGCTGCCGAGGAGCGGGACGAGGTCTCGGTCGGCTGAGGTCTGCTTGGTGCACTTGTGGAGGGGCCCGTGGCGTGTGTCGCGGGCCCCTCCCGTGTGTTGTGGGTTCAGAGCACGGTGAAGCTCTTCTTCGTCTTCTCGTAGGTGCGCAGGGCCTGGTTCTCAATGGGGGGCTGGTACCAGGTGTTGATCTGGTACGACTTGCCGTCCTGGTTGAAGCCGAGGAGGCGGGCGTGCCAGGGGGTGCCCTTGAGGGTGAACGTGTACTCCCAGACGACGGCGGGGTGGCCGCGGAAGGTGGTCTCCTCCAGGCGGATCTTCCGGTAGTTCTGGCCCTGGTGGGCGTTGCGTTCGGAGGTCTGCCAGGTCTGGAGGAGGTTGCCGCGGGCGAGGGCGGACTTGGCGACGAGTTCCTGGCGGCCGTCGGGAGAGGTGTAGTGCACTTCGGCACCGGTCTGGACGTCGCGGCGCCAGTCGGTGGGGGGTGCCCAGGCGAAACCGCCGGCTTCCTGGCGGGTGCCGGGCGGGAGGGTCGGGGGCCTTGAGGTGCCGTTGACCGTGGG
>NZ_JAOCQE010000469.1 GCF_025290915.1 Streptomyces sp. 15-116A
CGGGACTGCGGGGCCTTCGGGTGCCGCGGGGGCCTCGGGGGTGGGGGCTTCGGGCGCTGGGGGCGCCTCCGGGGTGGGAGCTTCGGGCGCTGGCGGCGCTTCGAAGACCGCGGGCGCCTCGGGGGTGGGGGCTTTGCGCGCCGAGGGCGCTTCGGAGGCCGCGGGCCTTTCGAGCCGGCCGGGTGCTGCCTTCGCCTCGAGTGCGGCACCCTTCGGCGCTGCGGGCCTCTCGAATGCCGCGAGTCTTCCGGTGCCCTCAGGGGCTGCTGGTCCTCCGGGCGCCGGATCTGTGGGCGCTGCAGGGCGCTTCGGAGCTGCGGGGCCTTCGAGCGCTGCGGTGATTCCGGGGCCCTCGGGGGCTGTGGGTGCCTCGGGTGCCGGGGGCTCGGGGTCGAAGCGTTCGCAGGGGGCCGCTGTGTGGTTGCGGCCCCCCGTGTCGGGGTGCGAGGTGGAGGTCTCGCTGCCGAGGTTGTCGGCGATGGGGGGCCGCGCGGGTGCCCTTGATCTCATGCGGGTGGTGAACACGGTGGCGACCCAGTGCCACCGTGTCCGGCTGCGGCGCGGGTGCGCCGAGCCGACGGTCGTACCGGCCTTGTGACGGGCCGTTCCCGGGCCGGTCGGACCGACCCTCAGCCGTTCGCCTTCTCGTAGGCCTCGCGGATGGACGCGGGAACACGGCCGCGGTCGTTGACCTCGTAACCGTTCTCCTTCGCCCACGCGCGGATCGCCGCCGTGTCCTGGCTGCCACCGGAAGAAGCACGCGCCTTTCCGCGCCCGCCCGAAGCGCGGCCTCCGGTACGACGACCGCTCTTCACGTAAGGCTCGAGAAGGCCGCGCAGCTTGTCCGCATTGGCGGTCGTGAGATCGATCTCGTACGTCTTGCCGTCCAGCGCGAACGTCACGGTCTCGTCCGCCTCGCCGCCGTCGAGGTCGTCGACAAGAAGGACCTGAACCTTCTGTGCCACCGGATTTCCTTTCATCGATATCTTGAGGACCGGGGTGTGCCGGCGTCCGCCGTATCGCCGTCCCCTGTTATATGCAGTACTGCAGTACGTCGGAAAGCAAACCGCTTTTGCCGGAAAAACACAAACCCCTGGCAGAGACTCGTCGGCCGCCCCCCGCCCGGAAACATGCGCGTTTCGGACATAGGGCACCACGTCAAGGGGTTGCGGGACGGAATCCGTGACGATCACAGATGCAGAAGCATCCGGCTGTTGCCCAGGGTGTTCGGTTTCACTCGTTCGAGACCGAGGAACTCCGCGACGCCCTCGTCATAGGAACGCAGCAGCTCGGCGTACACATCCGTGTCGACCGGCGTCTCACCGATCTCCACGAAGCCGTGCTTGCCGAAGAACTCGACTTCGAAGGTGAGACAGAATACGCGGCGAACACCGAGCCAGCGGGCGGTCTGCAGCAACTTCTCCAGCAACCGGTGACCGACGCCGGCGCCCTTCAGGCCGGGCTTCACCGCGAGAGTGCGGACTTCCGCGAGGTCTTCCCACATCACGTGCAGGGCGCCGCAGCCGACGACCTCGGCGTTGTCGTCCCGTTCCGCGACCCAGAACTCCTGGATGTCCTCGTAAAGGGTCACCGTCGCTTTGTCGAGCAGGATGCCCTCGCGGACGTAGGCGTCCAAGAGCCGGCGTACGGCCGGGACATCGCTGGTACGGGCTCGTCGGACGGTCAGGGCATTCGCGGTGACTTCAGGGGTGTCTGCTGAGCTGTCTGCTGACATGAGCGGACGCTATCGTCCGGGGCGGTCCTCCGCGGAGCCGGGGTTCTCGGTCGGGGGGTTCTCCGCCGGGTTGTCGGGCGGGTTCTCGGCCGGGTTGTCCGCCGGGTTGTCGCCGGGTTCCGCTGATTCCGGGAGCTGGACGATGCGTACTGCATCTGTCAGGGCCTGGCGCTGTTCGTCGCTCATCATGCCGAAGAAGGCGACGAGGGCGGCTGCCGCGTTGTCGCTCTGCGACCAGGCGTCGTTCATCAGCGCGGCGGCGTAGGCGGCGCGAGTGGAGACCGCCTCATATCGATAGGCCCGGCCTTCCGCCTCTCGGCGCACCCAGCCCTTCTGATGGAGATTGTCCAAAACGGTCATCACCGTGGTGTAGGCGATGGAGCGTTCCTTCTGAAGATCTTCCAGGACTTCTCGAACGGTCACCGGGCGGTTCCACTTCCACACCCGCGTCATGACCGCGTCTTCGAGTTCTCCCAAGGGGCGAGGCACACCTCAGAACAATAGTGGGAGAACTCGGGTATGGCGTGTGGAACGTGAACAAAAGGGGCGTACGGCGTGAGGCGGGGCCGGGGTGGCCGGGGTGGCCGGCCGGAGGGGCCGCGGTTCGAGGTCAGGCGTCGCTCTTGGCGGGGCCTGCCTGGTGCGCGGCCTCCGCGCGTGCGACGGCCGCGTCCACCGCGGCGTCTTCCTTGGCCTTGTTGGCGCCGCCCTGGGTCTTCACGATCACCCGGATCACGCCGATGAAGAGAGCGGCCATGACGGCCGGGGGCAGGAGCGCGGAGACGTAGTCCATGCGTCCAGGGTAGCCAGCGGGGGGCGGGCGTCAGCCGGCGGCCAGGTGCTGGTCCGAGGGAGGGGGTGGC
>NZ_JAOCQE010000047.1 GCF_025290915.1 Streptomyces sp. 15-116A
GCGGGGGCCCGGGGTGGGCGAGGTCGGGGTCGTCGTCGTGGACGAGCTCTCGGCCTCCGCGTCCGGTTCCGCGTCCGCAGCGGGCGTGGCTGTCGGCGTCCTGTCGCCGGGGTCCGACTCGGCGGTCTCGCTGCCGCCCGTCGTCGTCGCGTCACCGGCGGACACGGGTGAGCCCGTCGCGCTCGTGCCGAGCGCCGCCGCAGTGGCCGTACCGCTTCCGACGGGCGCGGCAGGCGTCGCCGCCGGGGCGTCCGCCGGGACCAGGATGTCCTGGGGGATGAGCATGAGGACGCCCGTGCCGCCGCGTGCCGAGGGGCGGTAGGAGATCTTCAGGCCGTAGCGGAGGGCCAGTTTGCCGACCACGGCGAGGCCGAGGCGCGTGCCCGTGAGGCCACCGAGCTCCGTGGACTCGCCGGCGACCGCGCGCTCGGCGCGGCGAAGCTGGGCCTCGCCCATGACGAGGCCGCTGTCCTCGACGGAGACGATGACGCCGGCCGGGACCTCCTCGACGTAGACGTGGACTTCGGCGGTCGGCGGTGAGAACTTCGCCGCGTTGTCGAGGAGTTCGGCGAGCGCGTGCATCACGCCCTCGGCGGCGTGCCCGGCGACGGCGGTGTCGCTGGCGGAGTGGACGCGGACCCGCTGGTAGCCGCTGATGCGGCCCATCGCGCCGCGCAGGATGGACTCCATGCCGATGGGGCGGGCCCAGCGGCGGCCCGAGCGCGCGCCGGTGAGGACGGCGACGGAGTCGGCGAGCCGGCCGGCCTGGGCGGTGCGGTGGTCGAGGTGGAGGAGGTCGGCGAGGACCTCCTCGTCGTGGTGCTTCTCCTCCATCGCCCGCAGATCGGCGAGCATGCCGGTGGCCAGCGCCTGCATCCGGCCGGCCGCGTTGGCGGTCGCGGACAGGGCGGCGGCGCGGGCGGCGGTGGCCTCGCGCAGGCGGGTCGTCAGGCGGTCGTTCTCCTTGCGGAGGCGGTCGGCGTCAGCGGTCAGGCGGGCCTGCTCCTCGGCGTGCGTCTGCGTCAACTCGGCCATGGCTGACGTGTGTTGTTCGGTCAGGCGGTCGCGTTCCGCCGACAGCGCCTGGGTCAGACGCGCTCGTTCCTGGTCCAGGTCGGCGGAGAGGCGGGCGCGTTCGCGGGTGAGTTCGCCCGTCAGGCGCTCGTGCTGGCGGCGGGACTCCTCCGCGAGCCGGGCGCGTTCCTGGAGCAGCCTGCCGACGTCCTCGGTGACCGCCTCCAGGCGGTTGCGGGCGGCGCGGGCCGACAGGGTGGCGTGGGTGGCCACGGCGGCGGCCGCGCAGAGCAGCAGCGCGGCGACCATCCCGGTGATCCCCACGGCACCGCGCGCCTCGGCCGGCCCGAGGAACACCGCGGCGACGGCCCCCGCCGCGCCGAGCACCAGCGTGAGCAGCGGGACGGGCAGCAGGCTGCCGGGGGTGGGGCGGTCGCCGGGGAGCAGGGGGGAGGTCATCAGTCAGGGTCCTCGGTCGGGTGCTCGGTCGGGTCCGCGGGCGCGCAATGGTGTGCAACTCGCGGTCACTATATGAGAGTTCGTGTTCGACTTGGGAAGGTTCGGGACCGGATCTCGTGATGTGATCCCTCCGCGCGGTGGCCTCGCCCCGGCGCGGTGGCCTCGCCTCCCCGCCGGGCCCCGCCCGGCCGAGGCATCCTGAGGGCATGACGGGCATCAGGCGCATCACGGGGACGACCGATCACCGGGAGCTGCGGGCCGGGCTGAGCGCCGAGCTGCGGGCCGAGCTGAGCGCCGCCGTGCGCGGCACCGTGGACTTCGGCACCACCGCGCGGGCGCTGACCACCATGGACGCCTCCAACTACCGCCGGGTGCCGCTGGGCGTCGTCGCCCCCCGGGACGCCGAGGACGTGGCGGCGGCGCTCGCGGTCTGCCGGTCGTACGGCGTGCCGGTGGTCCCGCGCGGCGGGGGCACGTCGATCGCGGGGCAGGCGACCGGCACCGGCGTGGTCCTGGACTTCACCCGGCACATGAACCGGCTGCTCTCCCTCGACCCGGAGACCCGTACCGCCGTCGTGCAGCCGGGCCTCGTCCTCGACCGGCTCCAGGAGGCCGCCGCCCCGCACGGCCTGCGCTTCGGCCCCGATCCCTCCACCCACTCCCGCTGCACGCTCGGCGGCATGATCGGCAACAACTCCTGCGGCTCGCACTCGGTCGCCTGGGGCACGACGGCGGACAGTGTCCGGGAGCTGTCGGTGGTCACCGCGCGCGGGGAGCGGCTGCGGGCGGGGCGGGAGTGGGCCGGCGCCCCGGAGGGGCTGCGCGCGCTGGTGGAGGGCGAACTCGCCCGGCTGCGCACCGGATTCCCCGCGCTGCCTCGTCGTATCTCCGGATACGCGCTGGACGCGCTGCTGCCCGAGAACGGCGCCGATGTCGCCCGGTCCCTCTGCGGCTCCGAGGGCACCCTGGGTGTCCTGACGGAGGCGGTCGTCACGCTCGTACGGGCGCCACGCGCGCGTGCGCTGGCCGTGCTGGCGTACACGGACGAGAGCGGGGCGGCTGAGGCGGCGGCGGGGCTGTTGCAGTACGGGCCGCTGACGGTGGAGGGGATGGCGGCCGACCTGGTGCCGTCGACGGCCGATCTGCCGCGGGGCGGGGCCTGGTTGTTCGTGGAGACGGGCGGGGACACGGCGCAGGAGGCACGCGCGCGTGCGGAGACGATCGTGCGGGCCGCGGACGTCGTGGACTCCCTGGTGGTCACCGACCCGGCGCGGCAGCGCGTGCTGTGGCGGATCCGGGAGGACGCGAGCGGCACGGCCACCCGGATGCCGGACGGCACGGAGGCGTGGCCCGGCTGGGAGGACTGCGCGGTACCGCCCGCCCGGCTCGGCGCGTATCTGCGGGACTTCCGCGGGCTGCTGGCCTCCCACGGCCTGCGCGGCACGCCGTACGGGCACTTCGGCGACGGGTGCATCCACGTCCGGATCGACTTCGACCTGCTCACCGGGCCGGGCATCGCCCGCTTCCGGCGCTTCTCCGAGGATCTCGCCGAGCTGGTCGTCGCGCACGGCGGCTCGCTGTCCGGGGAGCACGGGGACGGGCAGGCGCGGGCGGAGCTGCTGCCGCGCATGTACGGCGAGGAGATGGTGGCCCTCTTCGAGCGGGCGAAGGGCCTCTGGGACCCCGACGACCTGCTCAACCCGGGCATGCTGGTCCGCCCCGCGCCCCTGGACGCCAACCTGCGCTTCGCCCCCCTCCCGCGCGGGCCGGTCGACGTGGCCTTCGGCTACCCGGCCGACGGCGGCGACTTCACGGCCGCCGTACGCCGCTGCGTGGGCGTCGCCAAGTGCCGTACGGAGTCGGTGGCGGGCCCGGCGGTGATGTGCCCGTCCTTCCGCGCGACGGGCGAGGAGGAGCACTCCACGCGCGGGCGCGCGCGTCTGCTGCACGAGATGCTCGCCGGTGAGCTGATCACCGACGGCTGGCGCTCCACGGAGGTGCGCGACGCGCTGGACCTGTGCCTGTCCTGCAAGGGCTGCCGCTCGGACTGCCCCGTCGAGGTCGACATGGCCACGTACAAGGCGGAGTTCCTGCACCACCACTACGCCGGCCGCCGTCGGCCCGCCGCCCACTACGCGCTGGGGTGGCTGCCGGTGTGGCTGGGCCTGGTGGGGCGTACGAGGACGGGGGCGGTGGTCAACCGGCTGGCGGGGGTGGGGCCGCTGGCCCGGGTGGCGAAACGGCTGGGCGGGATCGCCGGGGAGCGGGAGATTCCGCGGGTGGCGGGGGAGACGTTCACGCGGTGGTGGCGGGGGCGTGGGGCGGCTGGAGGAGACGGCCCCCTGGTGGTGTTGTGGCCGGACACCTTCACCGAGCACCTCTCACCCTCCGTGGGCCGGGCGGCCGTACGGGTGCTCGAGGCGGCGGGGCTGCGGGTGGTGCTGCCGCCGACGCTGCGGTCGCGGGGGCGGCCGGTCGGGGACGCGCGCTCGCGCTCGGCGGTACGGCTGCTGGCGGCACGGCGGGGCCAGGTCTGCTGCGGTCTGACGTACATCTCGACGGGTCAACTCGACCGTGCGCGGGAGGTGTTGCGCCGCACGCTGGACCTGCTGGAACCAGTGCTCGCGACGGACGCGCCGGTGGTCGTCCTGGAACCGAGCTGCGCGGCGGCGCTGCGCACGGACGCGCCGGAACTGCTGCACGAGGACCCGCGAGCCGCCCAACTCGCGTCCCGCGTCCGCACCTTCGCGGAGGCGTTGGAGCAGTACGCCCCGCAGTGGACCCCGCCGTCCCTGGATCGCCCCATCACCGGTCAGACCCACTGCCACCAGCACGCGGTCCTCGGTGACGCCGCCGACCGCCGCCTGCGCGCGGCTGCCGGCCTCACCGGCGAGCTGAGCGGCGGCTGCTGCGGTCTCGCGGGCAACTTCGGTTTCGAGAAGGGCCATTACGAGGTGTCGGCGGCCTGCGCCGAGGACCAGCTCCTGCCCTCGGTACGGGAGGCGCCGCCGGGTGCGGAGGTCCTGGCGGACGGCTACTCGTGCCGGACCCAGCTGGAGCAGCTGGCGGGTGTGCGGGGGCGGCATCTGGCGGAGGTGCTGGCGGAGGCGCTGGATGCGGTCGCCGAAGGGTGATCGCGCTGTCGGTGCCGGGGTCTAATGTCGGCCGTATGACAACCGACCTGGTCGAGGACTCCTGGGACCGTATCGACGGATGGCTGCGGACGCATGCGCCGCGCACCTTCGCCGCGCTCGCCTCGCCGGCGACCGACGACGAGATACGGGCAGCGGAGGAGAAGCTGCGGCTCCGCTTCCACCCCGAACTGGTCGCGTCCCTGCGCCGGCACAACGGAGCACAGGGGTGGGGTGCGTTCCGGTTCCCGACGCACGACCGGCTGCTCGGCGTGCAGGGGATCGTGGAGGCGACGGAGTTCCTGCGGCACGTGGCCGCCGATGTGTACGACGACTACGGGGACTACGACGCGTACGAGGAATGGGACGAGGAGGACCAGGAGGCCGCCGCCTCCTACTGGCACCCCGCGTACCTCAAGTTCGGTGACTACGAGTCGACGGCCGACGGTCTGGCGATCGACTGCCGCGCCGGTGACTCGTACGGGGCGATCGGGCGGTTCTTCGACGAGGGTGGCACCACGTTCGGGCGGGCGGACTCGCTGGGCGAGTACCTCGCGGACGTGGCAGACCGGCTGGAGCGCAGTACGTCCGGGGACGCCCCGGCGGCGGGGGAGTGTGCCGTGACGTTCAACGGCCGCCTGATCTGGGAGACGGCGTACCCCGCGCACCCCGGCTGGGGCAGCGCCGACGATCCCCTTCCCGGGGACGCGGACGTCGCGGGGCTGCCGCCGCTGGATCTGCCGGCGTGCCCGCCGCAACCGCTGCGCCCGGGCTGTCTGTTCGGCCTGGAGGAGCTGGCCACCCTGGTCGCCACCCTGCCGCGTGAGCGGATCGCCGTCGCGGCGTGGCGGCAGATGCGCAGACTGGCCGTCGAGACCGGCCTCGCCCGCTACCCCGAGGTGACCGCCGCCCTGGACGCCGCCCAACGGGGGGAGACGGTGGAGCTGCGCCAGGACAACGCCCTCGGTCTGCGCCTGCGGTCGGTGATCGCGCAGGCGGGCGAACGGCGGGACAACCACCGGAGATGGGCGGCGCAGACCATGGTCGTCGCCGCGTGCGGGCTGCCGCACCACGCGGTCGCGGACATCGCGACCGCACGCCATCACCTGAGCCTCACCTGGCGCGACGACCTCCTCGCCGACCTGGGCGCCCCGCCCCTCCCGCCGTCGCCTCCGGGCGACGCCTTCTGGGCGGCCCTGCGCAATCCCGACATCGACACGGCGCACTACGCGGCCGGCCATGCCGAGTGGGGCGATCCCGTGTAGCCATGGCCCGGCGCCGCGGAACCCGGACTCGGCTGGACTCAGTCGGGTTCGGCTGGGCTCACGGGACGGTCTCGCCCCGGATCAGCGGATGGCACACCGGCTGGATGTCGTGCGGGAGGTCGTCCGGGGTGCACCAGCGGGCTTCCAGGATCTCGAAGGGGTCGAGGCGCAGCTCGCCGCCGAGCAGGCGGGCCTCGTAGGCGACCTCCAGGCGGGTGCGGAAGCCGCTGTTCAGCATGATGAGGCGGCCGACCTCGACGTCGAGGCCCGTCTCCTCCTTGACCTCGCGCACCAGCGTCCGGCGGAAGTCCTCGCCCTTGCGCGCGAACCCGCTCGGCAGGCCCCACTGGCGGCCCGGCGGCCACATCCGGTGCTTGAGCAGCAGGACCCGTCCCTCGTCGTCGCGCACGACCCCGGTCACGCCGACCACGAACTTGGCGTGCAGCAGCCACATGATGCGGCTCTGCACCGGGCGCAGCAGGCGCCAGACGCGGGTGACGAGTCGTCTCACGGGGCCTCCGGAGGGTGCGGGGGTGACGGACCGGTGGGGCTCGGCCCTGCGGACCGTACCCCGGCGGCGGTACGCGAACGCCGCTGGGTGTGCCGCCCGGGGGCGGTCCCGTCCCCGGGCGCGCTGACCGGTCACCGGCACACATAGGCTTCGGGCTGGTCATTTCATCGGATCAAGGGGAGGGGCCGATGACCCACACGACCGACACCTTCGAGCCGCTGCGGGCGGACGACCCGCCCTTCGTGGCCGGTTACCGGCTCGCCGCCCGCCTCGGCGCGGGCGGTATGGGCCGGGTCTACCTGTCGCACACCCACGGCGGCCGGCCGGTGGCGATCAAGGTGGTCCGGCCTGAGCTGGCCGACGACCCGGGCTTCCGGCGGCGCTTCAGCCGGGAGATCAAGGCCGCCCGCCGGGTGAGGGGCGCGTACACCGCCGAGCTGATCGATGCCGACGCGGAGGGCGTACCGCCCTGGCTGGCCACGCTGTACGTACCGGGCCCGTCCCTGGCGCAGGCCGTCGAACGCGGCGGGCCGCTGCCGGTGCCGGCGGTGCTGTGGCTGATGGCGGGGGTCGCCGAGGCGCTGCAGGCCATTCACGGTGCGGGGATCGTGCACCGGGACCTCAAGCCGTCCAACGTCCTGCTGGCCGCGGACGGCCCCCGGGTCATCGACTTCGGTATCGCGCTCGCCGCCGACGGCACCGCGCACACCGCCACGGGCGCCGCCATCGGCACGCCCCAGTTCATGGCCCCCGAGCAGGCGACCGCCGGGGACGTCACGGCGGCGACCGACGTGTTCGCGCTCGGCCAGACGGCGGCGTTCGCGGCGCTGGGCCGCCCGCTGTACGGGGACGGTCCCTCGGCCAGCGTCCTGTACCGGATCGTGCACTCGGAACCCGACCTGACCCTGCTGCCCGAACCGCTCCGCGAGCTGATCGGCCGGTGCCTGGCCGCCGAGCCGGGGGAGCGGATCACCCCGGCGGAGGTGATCGCGTGGTGCAGGCGGCAGCTGGGCCCGGACGCCGAGGTGAGCGGGGGCCCGGCCGTCTGGCGGGAGATCACCGGGCCGGAGGTGACGGTTCCGCCGCCGCCCACACCGTGGCCCGCCGCCCCCACGGTCCCGCACACACATGTGCTGCACCCCGGGGCCCCGTACACGCGTGTGCTGCACCCCGGGGCCCCGTACACGCAGGTGCTGCACCCCGGAGCCCCGCACACGCGTGTGCTGCACCCCGGGGCCCGGCCGCTCGGACCGGAGGAGCGGCGGGCCCGCCGGCGGCGGATCGGCCTTATCACCAGTTCTGCCGTGGTGGCGGGCGGCGTGCTGCTCACGGGCCTGACGTGGTCGGTGATGAACGCGATGGACCGGCTTCAGGACCGGGAGCGCGACCGGGAGGCGGCCGCGTCCGTCACGCCCGGGGCGACAGCGGCGGGGTCGGGGCAGACCGGCGGATCGGCCTCCGGCAAGGCATCCGATGCCGACGGGGCATCCGGCTCTGGGGCCACCTCGTCGGCCGGGACGGAGGCCGGCGGGGAGACCGGCGCGGAGGCCGGGTCGGGCACGGCGGACGGTCGGTCCCGGTCCGGGAGGCCTACGGGCGTCCCGTACGCGCTGGTGTGGCTGGACGCGAAGCAGCCGGTCAGCCTGGACGATCCGAACCGGTCGAAGGGCCGGAAGGCGGACATCCGCCTCGACTGCGCGGATGGCCAGTGCGCACTGGAGAGCGACACCAGCGACATGCTGCTGGTGCCCGGGGATCCGGGCGCCACATACGAGACGTGCCGTTCCCTGCTCGGGAGCAGCAGCGGGGACGGCGGCCGTCTGCCGCTCGCCGCGGCGGCCGCCGGCAGCGAGATCTGCATCAAACGCCGTGACGGGGACCTCGCGCTCATGGTGATCGAGGTGAAGTCGACGGCGATGCCGGACATCGCCTTCATCACCGCGGACATGACGGTCTGGCGGGCCGGCTGAGTCCGGGGGAGGACGGCGCAGGTTCGGGCAGGTCCGGGGGCAGGGGCGGGCGGGCCTCTCGTCCGTATCGCGGACCGGTTTGACCGGGGCGGGGTGGCGGTCGCATGGTCAGGTATGTAGAGGCTTCACGGTCATGACGTAGTCCATTATGGTGGACTGCACGGTGCATCGTGATGCACGATCGTTGAGGTGAGTCCCCGCTTCTCCGTATCTGACCCTGGAAGGCCCCGCCCGTGACCACGCCCAGCGCAGCCACTCCCGCGACGTCGGCAGCCGTTGACGCGGCGGGCCCGCATCCCGATCCCGCGCCGGGCGGCGCGCCGCGCCGGTTCGGCTCTCTCGGGCCGGTCGGCCTGGTGCTCGCCGGGGGGATCTCCGTGCAGTTCGGCGGGGCGCTCGCCGTGATGCTGATGCCCCGGGCCGGTGCGCTCGGGGTGGTCACGCTGCGGCTGCTGGTGGCGGCCGTCGTGCTGATGGTGATCTGCCGGCCCCGGCTGCGCGGGCACTCCCGCACCGACTGGGGCACGGTGGTCGTCTTCGGCATCACCATGGCCGGGATGAACGGGCTCTTCTACCAGTCCGTCGACCGCATCCCGCTCGGCCCCGCGGTCACCCTGGAAGTCCTCGGCCCGCTCATCCTCTCCGTCGTCGCCTCCCGGCGTGCGATCAACCTGGTCTGGGCCGCGCTCGCACTCGTGGGCGTGTTCCTGCTCGGCGGGGGAGGCTTCAGCAGCCTCGACCCCATAGGTGTCCTCTTTGCCCTGGGCGCCGGCGCCATGTGGGCCGCGTATATCGTCTTCAGCGCCCGTACGGGCCGCCGCTTCCCGCAGGCCGACGGGCTCGCCCTCGCCATGGTCGTGGCGGCGGTGCTGTTCCTGCCGCTGGGCATCGCCGAGGCGGGCACCAAGCTCCTCGACCCGACGACCCTCGCCCTGGGCGCGGCGGTCGCCCTGCTCTCCTCCGTCCTCCCCTACACCCTCGAACTCCTCGCCCTGCGCCGCCTGCCCGCCTCCACCTTCGCCATCATGATGAGCCTGGAACCGGCCATCGCCGCGACGGCGGGCTTCCTCCTCCTGAACCAGACCCTCAGCCCCACGGAGGCCGCGGCCATCGCCCTGGTCATCGCGGCGAGCATGGGGGCGGTACGGACCCAGGTGGGGCGGCGGGGCAAGCGCAAGGCCGCAAGGGACGGCGCATGAGCAGGCCCGGGGCCGTCAGTCCTCAGCCGGCGTTTCCTGGGTGCGGACCGGGTGTGCAGACGGGGCACCGGGGACTGCCCTCACCTCTTCCACAGGCGGCGTGTCGAGGCGCGGTGCGGCACTAGAGTCACTCCTCAAGCCCTGTAGCAGACAGGCCCTGGCGGGTCCGGCCTTTCCGCCGGTGCATGAAGGGAGCGGCAGCATGAGCGTGCAGCACGCCGAGACCGCCGGCGACCGGCCACTCATCCCTCGCCCCGAGCGCACACCCGGCGCCCTGCGCGCCGCCTGCGCGGTCGTAGCCCCCGATCTCCTGGTCGCCTACGACCAAGCGAAGGACCAAGCGCTCGCGGAGGCGGTGCAGCATGGTTCGCTCAAACCGATCCACGCCTATCTGAGTCACTGGGCCGCGCTGATCGAGATCGAACGCCACCCGGCCATGGCCAAGGCCTATCACCGGGCCGAGTACCTCGCCCGGGTGGCGACCACGGCCGACGAGGCGCGCACCCACCTGGCCACGGCGAGCGCCCTGTACCGGGACGCCGCCAAGACGGTGCGCCCGGAGTGACCTGGCGCTGGGAGTACGTGCCTGACGAGGAGACGGGCGCCCCGGCGGACACGGCCCTGCGTACCAGGGCGCCGACGAAGGGGCGAAGCACGCGTTCGTCGCCGGAGGCTGCTTCGTCTACATGGTGACGCCCCGCTCGGAGCTCGTCACCATCTGGCAGGTCACGCCTGACCCGATGCCCTGACGCTCAGCGGAGTCGCTGTTCAGCGGCAGCCGCGACGAACGCCGAGAAGGCGGCGGGGGACACGGTGAAGACTCCGGCGGCGGGGTGCTTGGAGTCGCGGACGGCGATGTGGGGGGCGAGATCGGCGACCTCGACGCAATCACCGCCCGTGTCGCCGCTGTACGAGGACTTACGCCACGTCGTGCCCGTCGGGTTCAGGCTCGCTTCCATAACGCTCCTCCATCACGTGGGCGATCAGCGCGGCCGAGTCCTCCAACGAGAGGGCTGCGGCTTGCAGATGATCGTAACGGGCAGCGCCCTCCTTGATGGCCGCTGGATCGGCCGTCATGTGGCCCTGGATGAAGTCCTCGGTGTAGGCGATGTCCGGGTCGTTGTCGAAGCGCAGGAGATTGAACGAGCCCATCAGCCCCGTGTGCGCGCCAGCCTCGAACGGCAGCACCTGTACGTCCAGCCACCTGCGCTTCCGCAGGTCCAGCAGGTGTGCCAGTTGCTCCCGCATGACCTCGCGGCCTCCCACCTGCTGGCGCAGTACGGCCTCGCTCAATACCACCCAGGTCACCGGCGGTTGTTCACGCTCCAGTACCCGCTGGCGCTCCATCCGGGCGGCGACCCTCGCGTCGATGTCCTCCTCGTCCCGCGTGCCGAGGACTGCCCGCGCGTAAGCCTCCGTCTGGAGGAGCCCGTACACCAACTGGCACTGATACGTGGAGATGTACGCCGCCCGCGCCTCCATCTCCGCATACGGCTGGAACCAGTTCGGCAACTGGCTCCGCAGAACCAACCCCACCAACCTCGAGAAGAACCCGTCCGTGCCCAGCGCGGCGTCCACGCGTTCGGCGAAATCCCTCGTCGGGACCTTCCTCGCCGTCTCGATCTGGCCGATCAGTGATCCCGTGCAGAAGATCACGGAGCCCAGGTCCGCCAGTCGCATCCCCGCCGCCTCGCGCTTCCTGCGGAGTTCCGCGCCGAAGTAGGTCAGGGGTGAAGCGTCGGGGTCCAGTTCGCGGATGTGCATAGCGATCACCTCGAACACAGAGGGTAGTTGTGGCGGTACGCACAGGTATCGAAGTTGCTGTAAATAAATCCAGCAAGCGTGCTTGATTGTTTTGTGGGGTCCTGCCATGCTCCCCCACATGGCCGACCCGACGCCCGTCATCGACGACCTGTGTGCCGAGAGCGATGAACTCGACCGGCTGGTAGCCGAGTTGGAGGAGGACGGCTGGAGGCGGGACACTCCCGCGCCCGGCTGGACCGTCGCCCATCAGATCGCGCATCTCGCCTGGACCGACCGATCCGCGCTGCTCGCCGTCACCGACGCCGACGGTTTCCGCAAGCTCGTCGAGGGCGCCCTCGCCGCCCCGGACTCCTTCGTGGACGAGGGCGCCGAGGAAGGGGCCCGGCTGGCGCCCGCCGAGTTGCTCGGGCGGTGGCGTGAGGGGCGCGCCGCCCTCGCCGACGCCCTGCGGTCCGCGCCGCCCGGCGCCCGCTTCCCCTGGTACGGGCCCCCTATGTCCGCCGCCTCCATGGCCACCGCCCGTCTCATGGAGACCTGGGCCCACGGACTCGACATCGCCGACGCGATCGGTGTGATGCGGCCACCTACGGAGCGGCTGCGGCATGTGGCCTTCCTCGGGGTCCGGACGCGGGACTTCGCCTACGTCACGCACGGGCTCACCCCGCCCACCGAGCCCTTCCGTGTCGAACTCGTCCCGCCCGGCGGTGAGGGCCTGTGGGCCTACGGACCCGAGGACGCGCCGCAGACCGTCACCGGACCCGCCCTCGACTTCTGCCTCCTCGTCACCCAGCGCGCCCACCGCGCCGACCTCGCCCTCACCGCCCACGGCCCCGACGCCGACCGCTGGCTCGACATCGCCCAGGCCTTCGCCGGGCCACCCGGCGGCGGGCGCGCGCCCAAGAAGGGGGCCACCCCGTGACAGCGCCCGCGCCCCTGCGCATCGGCAACTTCTCCGGCTTCTACGGCGACCGCTTCGACGCCCTGCGCGAGATGCTCACCGGCGGCGAACTCGACGTTCTCACCGGCGACTACCTCGCCGAGCTGACCATGCTCATCCTCGCCCGCGACCGGCTCAAGGACCCCGGCGCCGGATACGCCCGCACCTTCCTGCGGCAGCTCGAGGACTGCCTCGGGCTCGCCCACGAGCGGGGCGTCAGGATCGTCACCAACGCCGGCGGGCTCAACCCGGCCCGGCTCGCCGACGCCGTACGGCAGCTCGCCGAGCGGCTCGGCATCCCCCTCCGGGTCGCGCACGTCGAGGGCGACGACCTCACCGCCGCCCACCCCGGCACCCTCGCCGCCCACGCCTACCTCGGCGGCCTCGGCATCGCCGCCTGTCTGCGCGAGGGCGCCGACCTCGTGGTCACCGGGCGGGTCACCGACGCGGCCCTCGTCACCGGGCCCGCCGCCGCCCACTTCGGCTGGGCCCCCACCGACCACGACCGGCTCGCGGGTGCTGTGGTCGCCGGACATGTGCTGGAGTGCGGGACTCACGCCACCGGCGGCAACTACGCCTTCTTCAAGGGGCGCGACGTCCGTCACCCCGGCTTCCCCCTCGCGGAGATCCACGCCGACGGCAGCAGCGTCATCACCAAACACCCCGGCACCGGCGGCTTCGTCGACGTCGGCACCGTCACCGCCCAGTTGCTCTACGAGACCGGCGGCGCCCGGTACGCCGGGCCCGATGTCACCGCCCGCCTCGACACCGTACGGCTCCGCCAGGAGGCGCCCGACCGGGTGCGGATCGAGGGAGTACAGGGGGAGCCTCCGCCGCCCACCCTCAAGGTCGGGCTCAACCGGCTCGGCGGGTTCCGCAACGAGGTGACCTTCGTCCTCACCGGGCTCGACATCGAGGCCAAGGCCGCGCTCGTGCGGGCGCAGATGGACGACGCGCTCGCCAAGTCGCCGCCCGCCGAGGTGCGCTGGGACCTCGTCCGCACCGACCGGGCCGACGCCGACACCGAGGAGACCGCGAGCGCGCTGCTGCGGCTCGTCGTACGGGATCCGCAGCCGGAGGCGGTCGGCCGGCCGCTCACCGGCGCCGCGATCGAGCTCGCCCTCGCCAGCTACCCCGGGTTCCATGTGCTGGCGCCCCCCGGGAAGGGCTCCCCCTATGGGGTCTTCGAGGATGTGTACGTCCCCCATGGCGCCGTCGACCATGTGGCCGTCCTCCACGACGGCACCCGTATCCCCGTGCCCCCGCCCTACGAGACCCTCGACCTCACCGACGTACCCGAACCCCCCCTCCCCGAGCCCCTCCCCGCCGGACCGACGACCAGAGAACCCCTCGGTCGAATCGCCGGCGCCCGCAGCGGCGACAAGGGCGGGAACGCCAATGTCGGCGTCTGGGCCGTCAGCGACCCCGCCTGGCGGTGGCTCGCCCACCATCTCACCGTCGAGCGGTTCCGGCAGCTGATCCCCGAGGCCGCCGGCCTCCCCGTCACCCGCCACATCCTGCCCCAC
The DNA here is from genome assembly GCF_025290915.1 of Streptomyces sp. 15-116A. Classification (GTDB taxonomy): domain Bacteria; phylum Actinomycetota; class Actinomycetes; order Streptomycetales; family Streptomycetaceae; genus Streptomyces. The sequence goes on from NZ_JAOCQE010000047.1 coordinate 13,777, forward strand.
CTGCGCGCCCTGAACTTCGTCGTCGAGGGCATCCTCGGCGCGGGCGTCGCCGCCCAGCACCGTTTCGATCCCCAGGCCAAGGCGCTCGGCGAATGGCTGCGCTCCCGCCACCTGGACATCCCGGAGGTCCTGCTGTGACGGTCCTCGACACCAACCTGGACACGACGAGCGCCGACTACCGCGCCCACCGCGAGGCCATGCTCGACAAGCTCGCCGCGCTCGACGCCGAGCACGCCAAAGCCCTCGCGGGCGGCGGCGAGAAGTACATCGAGCGGCATCGCAAGCGCGGCAAGCTCCTCGCCCGCGAGCGCATCGAGCTGCTGCTCGACCCCGACACGCCCTTCCTGGAGCTGTCCCCGCTCGCCGCGTGGGGCAGCGACTACACCGTCGGCGCCTCCCTCGTCACCGGCATCGGTGTCGTCGAGGGCGTGGAGTGCCTGATCACCGCCAACGACCCCACCGTGCGCGGCGGCGCCAGCAACCCCTGGAGCCTGAAGAAGGCCCTGCGCGCCAACGACATCGCCCTCGCCAACCGGCTGCCCTGCATCAGCCTCGTCGAGTCCGGCGGCGCCGACCTGCCCTCCCAGAAGGAGATCTTCATTCCCGGAGGCGCGATCTTCCGGGACATCACCCGGCTCTCCGCCGCCGGTATCCCCACCATCGCCGTCGTCTTCGGCAACTCCACGGCCGGCGGCGCGTACATCCCCGGCATGTCGGACCACGTGATCATGGTCAAGGAGCGGGCGAAGGTGTTCCTCGGCGGCCCGCCGCTGGTGAAGATGGCCACCGGCGAGGAGAGCGACGACGAGTCCCTGGGCGGCGCCGAGATGCACGCGCGCGTGTCGGGCCTCGCCGACTACTTCGCCCTCGACGAGCCCGACGCCCTGCGCCAGGCCCGCCGGGTCGTCGCCCGCCTCAACCACCGCAAGGCGTACCCGGATCCGGGACCCGCCGAGCCCCCCAAGTACGACCCGGACGAACTGCTCGGCATCGTGCCCGGCGACCTCAAGATCCCCTTCGATCCGCGCGAGGTCATCGCCCGTGTCGTCGACGCCTCCGACTTCGACGAGTTCAAGCCGCTCTACGGCACCAGCCTCACCACCGGCTGGGCGACCCTGCACGGCTATCCGGTCGGCATCCTCGCCAACGCCCAAGGGGTCCTGTTCTCCGAGGAGTCCCAGAAGGCCGCCCAGTTCATCCAGCTCGCCAACCAGCGCGACATCCCGCTGCTGTTCCTGCACAACACCACCGGCTACATGGTCGGCAAGGAGTACGAGCAGGGCGGCATCATCAAGCACGGCGCCATGATGATCAACGCGGTCAGCAATAGCCGGGTCCCCCATCTTTCCGTGCTCATGGGGGCCTCGTACGGCGCCGGTCACTACGGCATGTGCGGTCGCGCCTACGACCCGCGCTTCCTCTTCGCCTGGCCCAGCGCCAAGTCCGCCGTCATGGGCCCGCAGCAGCTCGCCGGGGTGCTGTCCATCGTCGCCCGCCAGTCGGCCGCCGCGAAGGGACGCCCGTACGACGACGAGGCGGACGCGGCGCTGCGCGCCATGGTGGAGCAGCAGATCGAGTCCGAGTCGCTGCCGATGTTCCTGTCCGGGCGGCTGTACGACGATGGCGTCATCGACCCGCGCGACACCCGCACCGTCCTCGGCCTGTGCCTGTCCGCCCTCCACACCGCGCCCTTTGAGGGCGCGCGCGGTGGCTTCGGCGTCTTCCGGATGTGAGGGACCGATGATCACTTCCCTGCTGATCGCCAACCGGGGCGAGATCGCCTGCCGTATCGTCCGCACCTGCCGCGAGCTGGGCATCCGGACGGTCGCCGTGCACTCGGACGCCGACGCGAACGCCCTCCACGCGCGCGTGGCCGACGCGGCCGTACGCCTGCCGGGGTCGGCGCCCGCCGACACGTACCTGCGTGGCGACCTGATCGTGAAGGCCGCCCTCGCCGCCGGCGCCGACGCCGTGCACCCCGGCTACGGCTTCCTCTCCGAGAACGCCGACTTCGCACGCGCCGTGCGGGACGCGGGCCTGGTGTGGATCGGCCCGCCGCCCGAGGCCATCGAGGCGATGGCGTCCAAGACCCGCGCCAAACAGCTCATGGGCATCGAGCCGCTGCGCGAGGTCACCGAGGCCGACCTGCCGGTGCTGGTGAAGGCGGCGGCGGGCGGCGGCGGGCGCGGCATGCGCGTCGTACGGCACCTCGCCGACCTCGACGCCGAACTGGCCGCCGCCCGCGCGGAGGCCGCGAGCGCCTTCGGCGACGGCGAGGTGTTCGTCGAGCCCTACGTCGAGGGCGGACGCCACGTCGAGGTGCAGATCCTCGCCGACACCCACGGCACCGTCTGGGCCCTCGGCACCCGCGACTGCTCCCTCCAGCGCCGCCACCAGAAGGTCGTCGAGGAGGCCCCGGCCCCCGGCCTCACCGCCCCGCTCACCGACGAACTCCACACCCTCGCCGTACGCGCCGCCCGCGCGGTCAGCTACGTCGGCGCCGGAACCGTCGAGTTCCTCGTCGCCGGCGACCGCGCGCACTTCCTGGAGATGAACACCCGCCTCCAGGTCGAACACCCCGTCACCGAGGCCGTCTTCGGCCTCGACCTCGTCGCCGAACAGATCCGCGTCGCCGAGGGCCACGCCCTGCCCACCGACCCTCCACCCGCGCGTGGCCACGCCGTCGAGGCCCGCCTGTACGCCGAGGACCCCGCGCAGGAGTGGGCCCCGCAGACCGGCCGCCTGCACCGCCTCACCGTCCCCGACGCCGTACGCCTGGACACCGGCTACACCGACGGCGACGACATCGGCGTCCATTACGACCCGATGCTCGCCAAGGTCGTCGCCCACGCCCCGACCCGCGCCGAGGCGATCCGCAAACTGGCCTCCGCCCTGGAACGCGCGACGATCCACGGCCCGGTCACCAACCGGGACCTCCTCGTCCGCTCCCTGCGGCACGAGGAGTTCACGACCGGTCGCATGAACACGGGCTTCTACGACCGCCACTTGTCCGAGCTGACCCACGCGGATCCTGACCCCCACGCCCCCCTGGCCGCCGCCCTCGCCGACGCCCACGGCCGCTCCCGCTTCGGCGGCGGCTGGCGCAACGTACCGTCCCAGCCGCAGATCAAGCGGTACGCGATGGCGGGCGAGGAACACGAGGTCCACTACCGGCACACACGGCAGGGCCTCGCGGCCGAGGGCGTACGGGTCGTCCACGCCGACGCCGCACTGGTCGTCCTGGAGACCGACGGCGTACAACGCCGCTTCGAGGTGGCGCGATACGGCGACGACATCTTCGTCAACACCACCCGCCTCACGGCCCTGCCCCGCTTCCCCGACCCCACGGCCCAGCACGCCCCGGGTTCGCTGCTGGCACCCATGCCGGGCGTGGTCGTCCGAGTCGCCGAGGGCCTGGCGGAGGGCGCGTCCGTAAAGGCCGGAGACCCCCTGATCTGGCTCGAAGCGATGAAGATGCAGCACAAGATCACCGCCCCGGCCACAGGAACCCTGACCACCCTGCACGCCAAGCCGGGACAGCAGGTAGAGCCAGGCATGGTGCTGGCGGTCGTACAAGAACCTTAGGGGCGCGGGGAACTGCGCGCCCAGCCACCAATAACCCGCACCCCGGAGGATCGAGTGACCACCCCCATCGAACCCGAAGAACACAAGGCACTCCGAGCAGCCGTCTCCGCCTTCGGCAAGCGCTACGGCCGCGACTACATGACGACCACCGTCGCCGAGGGCCGCCACCCCACCGAACTCTGGCAAGAGGCCGCCAAGCTCGGTTACCTGGGCGTCAACCTCCCGGAGGAACACGGCGGCGGAGGCGGCGGCATCACCGAACTCAGCATCGTCCTCGAAGAGCTGGGCGCCGCAGGCTCCCCCCTCCTCATGCTGATCGTCTCCCCGGCGATCTGCGGCACGGTCATCGCCCGCTTCGGCACGGAAACCCAGAAGCAGGAATGGCTGCCGGCCCTGGCCGACGGCTCCCGCATCATGGCCTTCGGCATCACCGAACCCGACGCCGGTTCCAACAGCCACCGCATCACGACGACCGCACGCAAGGACGGCACCGACTGGCTCCTCACCGGCCGCAAAGTCTTCGTCTCCGGCGTCGACTTCGCGGACGCGACCCTCATCGTCGGCCGCACGGAAGACGCCCGCACCGAACGTCTCAAGCCCTGCCTGTTCATCGTCCCGCGCGACACCCCCGGCTTCGAGCGGCGCCCCATCGACATGGAACTCAACGCCGCCGAGAAGCAGTTCGAGCTGACCCTCGACGACGTACGCCTCCCCGCGGACGCACTCGTCGGCGACGAGGACGCCGGTCTCCTCCAGCTCTTCGCCGGGCTCAACCCCGAACGCATCATGACCGCCGCCTTCGCGATCGGCATGGGCCGTTACGCCCTCGCGCAGGCGGTCACGTACGCCCGCGAGCGCACCGTCTGGAAGACGCCCATCGGCGCCCACCAGGCCATCGCCCACCCGCTCGCCCAGGCGCACATCGAGCTCGAACTGGCCCGCCTGATGATGCAGAAGGCCGCCCACCTCTACGACGCCGGTGACGACATCGGCGCGGGCGAGGCCGCCAACATGGCCAAGTACGCCGCGGGGGAGGCCTGCGTACGGGCCGTCGACCAGGCCGTGCACACCCTCGGCGGGAACGGTCTCACCCGTGAGTTCGGGCTCGCCTCGCTGATAACCGCCGCGCGCGTGTCTCGTATTGCCCCGGTGAGCCGGGAGATGATTCTCAACTACGTCTCCCACCAGACCCTGGGCCTGCCCAAGTCGTACTAGGCCGTCTTGGAGGAACCATGTTCCGCAGCGCGTACGCAGACGTTCAGCCGGTCGACCTTCCCATCCACGAGGCGGTGCTCGCGCGGGCCGCCGAATTCGGCAGCACGCCCGCGCTGATCGACGGCACCGACGGCACGACCCTCACGTACGAGCAGGTGGACCGGTTCCACCGGCGGGTCGCCGCCGGGCTCGCCGAGGCCGGGGTGCGCAAGGGCGACGTGCTCGCCCTGCACAGCCCGAACACCATCGCGTTCCCCACCGCCTTCTACGCCGCCACCCGCGCGGGTGCCTCGGTCACCACCGTGCACCCGCTCGCCACGGCCGAGGAGTTCGGCAAGCAGCTCAAGGACTGTGCGGCCCGCTGGATCGTCACCGTCTCGCCGCTGCTGGACACCGCGCGCCGGGCGGCGGAACTCGCGGGCGGGGTCCAGGAGATCTTCGTCTGCGACAGCGCGCCCGGGCACCGCTCGCTGATCGACATGCTCGCCTGCACGGCCCCCGAGCCCGACGTCGCCGTCGACCCGGCCGAGGACGTCGCCGCCCTGCCGTACTCCTCCGGCACCACCGGCACGCCCAAGGGCGTCATGCTCACGCACCGCCAGATCGCCACCAACCTCGCCCAGCTGCACTCGGCGATCAGCGCGGGCCCCGGCGACCGCATCCTCGCCGTGCTGCCGTTCTTCCACATCTACGGGCTGACCGCGCTGATGAACGCCCCGTTGCGGCACGGTGCCACCGTCGTCGTGCTGCCCCGCTTCGACCTGGAGACGTTCCTCGCCGCCATCCAGAACCACCGCATCACCGGCCTGTACGTGGCCCCGCCGATCGTCCTGGCCCTGGCCAAGCACCCGCTGGTCGCGCAGTACGACCTCAGCTCGCTGAAGTACATCATCAGCGCTGCCGCGCCCCTGGACGCGAGCCTCGCCGCCGCCTGCTCGCAGCGGCTCGGGCTGCCGCCCGTCGGGCAGGCGTACGGCATGACCGAGCTGTCGCCCGGCACCCATGTCGTCCCCCTGGACGCCATGCGCGAGGCGCCGCCCGGCACCGTCGGCAAGCTCATCGCCGGCACCGAGATGCGCATCGTCTCCCTCGACGACCCTGGCAAGGACCTCGGCGTGGGCGAGTCCGGGGAGATCCTCATCCGCGGACCGCAGGTGATGAAGGGCTACCTCGGCCGCCCCGACGCCACCGCCGCCATGATCGACGAGGGAGGCTGGCTGCACACCGGGGACGTCGGGCACGTCGACGAGGGAGGCTGGCTGTTCGTCGTCGACCGGGTGAAGGAGCTCATCAAGTACAAGGGCTTCCAGGTGGCCCCCGCCGAGCTGGAGGCGCTGCTGCTCACCCACCCCGGCATCGCCGACGCCGCCGTCATCGGGGCCTACAACGACGACGGCAACGAGGTCCCGCACGCCTATGTCGTCCGCCAGCCGTCCGCGCCCGGCCTCTCCGAGGGCGAGGTCATGATGTACGTCGCCGAACGCGTCGCCCCCTACAAGCGCGTCCGGCGCGTCACCTTCCTCGACGCGGTGCCCCGGGCGGCCAGCGGCAAGATCCTCCGCCGTGAGCTCAGGGAGCGTACGTGACACTGATCGCCCGCACGCGCGTGCGGGGAGTCGAGACCCTCACCCTCGACTCCCCGCACAACCGAAACGCCCTGTCCGCCGCCCTCGTCGGCGACCTCGCCGCCGCGCTCACCGAGGCCGGCCAGGACACCGACGTCCGCGCGGTGCTCCTCACCCACACCGGCAACACCTTCAGCGCGGGCGCCGACCTGCGCGACCCGCCCGACCCGGACGCCCTGGTGGGGCTGCTGCGGCAGATCGTCGAGCTGCCCAAGCCCGTCGTCGCGCGGGTCACCGGGCACGTCCGCGCGGGCGGCCTGGGCCTGCTGGCCTCCTGCGACATCGCGGCGGCGTCGACGCGGTCCAGCTTCGCCTTCACGGAGGTCCGCATCGGCGTGGCCCCCGCGGTCATCTCCCTGCCGCTGCTGCCCCGCACCGACCCGCGCGCCCTCGCCCGCTACTACCTCACCGGCGAGCGCTTCGACGCCGCCGAGGCCGCCCGCATCGGCCTGGTCACGGCGGCGGGCGACGACGTGGACGCCGTACTCGAAGGCGTCCTGGACGGTGTGCGCCGTGCCTCACCGCAGGCCCTGGCCGAGACGAAACGGCTGTTCACGGCTAGGGTGCTGGAGACCTTCGACCGGGACGCGGCCGACCTGACCGCGCTCTCGGCTCGGCTGTTCTCCGCCCCGCAGGCCCGCGAGGGGATGACGGCCTTCCTCGAACGACGGGATCCGGAATGGGTGGTGTGAACGGCGGGGTGAGCACGGCCGACCGTGCGGAACGAGTCCCCAAGCAGGACCGCAGCCGGGCCACCCGGCAGCGGCTCCTGGAAGCCGCCGTGGCCTGCCTCGCCGAACATGGCTGGGCGGGCTCCACGGTCTCCGTCGTCGCCGAACGCGCCGGCGTCTCCCGCGGCGCCGCCCAGCACCACTTCCCGACCCGCGAGGACCTGTTCACCGCCGCCGTCGAGTACGTCGCCGAGGAACGCTCCACCGCCCTGCGCGCCCTGTTCCCCGAGGGCGCCGCGGCAGCCGACCGGCACGCCGTCGTCTCCGCCCTGGTCGACCTCTACACGGGCCCCCTCTTCCGCGCGGCCCTGCACCTGTGGGTCGCCGCCTCCAACGAGGAGCAGCTCCGCCCCCGCGTCACCGAACTCGAATCCCGCGTCGGCCGCGAGACCCACCGCATCGCAGTGGACCTCCTCGGCGCCGACGAAACCCGCCCCGGCGTCCGCGAAACCGTCCAGGGCCTCCTCGACATGGCCCGCGGCCTCGGCCTCGCCAACCTCCTCACGGACGACACGATCCGCCGGGAACGGGTGGTGGAACAGTGGGCACGCCTGCTGGACGGGGTGCTGGGCACCCCGTAGAGGCACCCGCTGCAAGGCACCTCTGGCGGCAGCTGCGCTAGGCCCCGTCGTCACATCCCCGTCTGCCTGGCGACGCCATGCACGCTCCCCCACTGCCTTAAGGGCGTGGGAGGTGCCCCCACTCGCCGCACCGGGCGCCGACCACGTACAACCAGTACGCCGGTCGACGCCCGGCACGCCGAGAGCACGCTCCCCCACCCTCGAACCGCGCTTCGCACGGCTCGGGCGGGAGGTGCCCCCACGCCGCCGCCAGGCCCGCCCTTCGGGCGGACGACGGGGATTTGACGACAGGGCCTAGGTCAGGGCGCCAGCCGTTCCACTCGCCAGGTGCCGTTCGGCTGGGAGACGTAGCGCAGGCGGTCGTGGAGGCGGTTCTCGCGGCCCTGCCAGAACTCGACCGTTTCCGGGGTGACGCGGAAGCCGCCCCAGTGCGGGGGGACCGGGACCTGTTCGCCCTCGGGGTAGCGGGAGGCCAGGTCGGCGTAGGCCGTGTCGAGGTCCGTGCGGGAGGGGACCACCGACGACTGGGCGCTCGCCCACGCGCCCAGCTGGGAGCCGTGCGGGCGGGTGCGGAAGTAGGCCGCCGTCTCGTCGCGGCCCGTACGGCGTGCGACGCCCGTGACGATCACCTGCCGGGCCACCCCGTGCCAGGGGAAGAGCAGGGAGACGTGCGGGTTCTCCGTCAGGTCGCGGCCCTTGCGGGAGCCGTAGTTCGTGTAGAAGACGAAGCCCTGCTCGTCGAAGTGCTTCAGCAGGACCGTGCGGGAACTCGGCCGGCCCTGTGCGTCCGCCGTCGACACGATCATCGCGTTCGGCTCGAACAGCCCGCCCTCCGTCGCGGCCTGCTTGAACCAGCGCGCGAACTGCTCGACGGGAGTGGCGGCCAGGTCGCTCTCGGAGAGCCCCTCGCTGCGGTAGTGCTTGCGCATCGCGGCGAGATCGAAGGGCACGGCGGGCGCGGCGTCTCGATCGGTCACGCCGTCATCCTGCCGTATGCACGAAACCGATGGGACGACGGTGGCCTTCGTCACTGCGTGGCACTGAGTGCCGCGAACTCTCCCCAACGGTGGCACCCGGGGATATCGTGCTGCCACTGATCCGGTTGGGTGACCGCCAGCCGGGCATCACAGGGGTGACGTCCCGGACCGCGAGTCCCCGCACCGACGACCGCGGATCCACCGGACGCCCAACCGCTGCCGCAGAGCATCCACATCTGTCCACATCACGAGGAGCCGCCTGATGTCCGACTTCGTACCCGGGCTCGAAGGAGTCGTCGCGTTCGAGACGGAGATCGCCGAACCGGACAAGGAGGGCGGCGCTCTCCGGTACCGGGGCGTCGACATCGAGGATCTGGTCGGTCACGTCTCCTTCGGCAACGTATGGGGCCTGCTCGTCGACGGCGCCTTCAATCCCGGCCTGCCGCCCGCCGAGCCCTTCCCCATCCCCGTCCACTCCGGCGACATCCGCGTCGACGTCCAGTCGGCCCTCGCCATGCTCGCCCCCGTCTGGGGCCTGAAACCCCTCCTGGACATCGACGAGGCCCAGGCCCGCGACGACCTCGCCCGCGCCGCCGTCATGGCCCTGTCCTACGTCGCCCAGTCGGCCCGCGGCCAGGGCCTGCCCATGGTGCCGCAGCGCGAGATCGACAAGGCCCAGTCCGTCGTCGAACGCTTCATGATCCGCTGGCGCGGCGAGCCGGACCCCAAGCACGTCGCCGCCGTCGACGCCTACTGGACGTCCGCCGCCGAGCACGGCATGAACGCCTCCACCTTCACCGCCCGCGTCATCGCCTCGACGGGCGCGGACGTGGCGGCCGCCCTGTCCGGCGCCGTCGGCGCCATGTCCGGGCCCCTGCACGGCGGCGCGCCCTCCCGCGTGCTCGGCATGATCGAGGAGATCGAGCGCACGGGCGACGCCGAGGCCTATGTGAAGAAGGCCCTCGACAAGGGCGAGCGCCTCATGGGCTTCGGCCACCGCGTCTACCGCGCCGAGGACCCCCGCGCCCGCGTCCTGCGCCGCACCGCCCGCGAACTCGGCGCCCCCCGCTACGAGGTCGCCGAGGCCCTGGAGAAGGCCGCCCTGGCCGAACTCCACGCCCGCCGCCCCGACCGTGTGCTGGCCACCAACGTGGAGTTCTGGGCGGCGATCGTCCTCGACTTCGCCGAGGTTCCGGCCCACATGTTCACGTCCATGTTCACCTGCGCCCGTACGGCCGGCTGGTCCGCCCACATACTCGAACAGAAGCGCACCGGCCGTCTGGTCCGGCCCTCGGCCCGCTACATCGGCCCGGGCCCGCGCGACCCGCGCGCGATCGAGGGCTACACCGACATCGCGCACTGACATCGCGCATCGGTTGACCGTCCGCGGTCGCTGAACCTTCGGCGGTCGCTGAGCCTTCGGCGGTCACTGACCGTCCGCGGTCGCTGAACGTCCGCGGCCCTGAAACGCAGACGACCCGCGAGTCTGGTTCCTCCCGGAGGAGGAGCCGGCCGGACGTACCGGCGACTCGCGGGTCGGGTGACTGCTTGGGATTGGGCCGGCTGCGCGCGTCTCTCGCGCACTGGTCCGGCACCGCACTGAGTGTGGTGGCGAGCCGCTAGCCCGCAGTCACCTCACGCGTCCGGAATTCATACATCTGCCGAACCACCTCCCTTCCGTGTACCTCACACCCTAGGAACCCGGCCCGGCTGCGTTCAACCACTTTTTCGCCCTCGGCTCCCCGTGCTTCGTGAGGACGGTGGGCTCGGCGGGCGTCGGAGGTCCGCCCGCCCTCACGCTCGCGTGCGGGATCCATTTTTCTGACGGACCGGACGGTTTTTTTCTCCAGGGCCCTGCCTCGCGTGACCGCGCTTCGCTAGTGTGTGCGCATGGGGAGTCCGAGCGGTCGCGCTCGGTGACGGGGGATTTCTGACCATGGATCGGTGGCACTTACGCCTGGATGCCCGGTTCGACTCCGGCCATCGCTCCACGCCTGGTCCGCCGCGCCGGCCCGCCGTCGCAGAGAGCCGGGCTGTTGGAGGGGGAGTCGCAGTGCAGAGCCAGGTCATCGTGATCGGCGGCGGACCGGTGGGGATGTTCCTCGCCTGCGAGCTGGCGGAGTACGGCGTCCGCACGCTGGTCGTCGAGGCGGAGAACGCCGTGTCGGGACGGCCCAAGGCGACCACGCTGCACGCCCGGACCGTGCAGTGTCTGGTCCGGCGGGGCCATCTCGGGGGCCTGCTCGACGTAGGTGCGCCCGGCGCCGCAGGCCGGGTGAGCAGCCCCTTCCACTTCGCGGGGATCCCCGGACTGGCCGTCTCCGCTCCCGCCTCCGAGCCGGAACCGATCCTGAAGTGCCCACAGGACGAACTGGAACGGTCCTTCGAGCGGCGGGCCCGCGCCGCCGGGGCGCGGATCCTGCGCGGGCACCGGGCGGTCGAGGTGCGGCAGGACACGACGGGCGTCCAGGTCACGGTGGACGGCCCCGGCGGACGGACGCACTGCACGGCCGACTATCTGGTGGGCGCGGACGGCGCGCGCAGCACGGTGCGCGAGCAGGCGGGCATCACCTCACGGACGTATCCGGCGACCGTCTCCGCGATGGCGGGCGACGTCCGGCTCGACGATCCGGACGCCCTGCGACCGGGATGGCACCGCACCCCGCGCGGCTGGATCGTCGCCAAGGACGCACCGGGGGGCGTGACCCGGCTGCGGACCCTCAACTGCGAGGGGGCGCACGGCGCACGCCATCAGCCGCTCACCCTCGGGGAACTGCGGCGCGAGGTCGCGTACATCGCCGGACGGGACATCGCGATGACGTCGCCGCGCTGGCTGAGCAGGTTCAGCGACTTCTCCAGGCTCGCCGACTCCTACCGGGCGGGACGGATCCTGCTGGCCGGGGACGCGGCGCACCTGCACTTCCCGATCGGCGGCCAGGGGCTGAGCACGGGACTGCTGGACGCGGTCGGCCTCGGCTGGAAACTGGCCTTCACGGTGCTCGGCACCGCGGGCGAGGGACTGCTCGACACCTACGACCGGGAACGCCGGCCCGCCGCCCAGCGCGTCATCGACAACACCCGGGCCCAGCTCGCCGTGATGCGGCCCGACCCCGGACTCGACCCGCTGCGCGCCCTGTTCGCCGAGCTGCTGGCCGGAGGAGGGGAGAGCGCGCTCCTCGGTGCCATGATCAGCGCCCAGGACACGGTCCTGCCCGCGCGCACCGCGGCCGCCTCCCCCTGGGAGGGAAGGTTTCTGTACAACGTCGCCCTGACCACCCGGGAGGGGCGCACCGATGTGATCGGGCTGCTGCGCGCGGGACGGCCGCTGCTGCTGCTCTTCGGGGAGCCGGGCGGCAGCCGGCTGGAGCAGGCGGGGGAGCGGTACGAGCAGCTGCGTGTGGTGCACGCCGAGCCGGTGCCGGAGCTCGCCTGTGACGCGCTGCTGGTCCGGCCGGACGGTTACATCGCCTGGGCGCCGGGCGGTGAGGATCTGCGCTCCGCCCTGTCGGCGTACCTCGGCGGGGGCACCCGCGACGGCGACCCGGTGGCGAGCGTGTCCGCCGGGTGAATCGACCGGCGGCGGGCGGTGCGCGGGCGGCGGGCGTGCGCGCACCGGAACAGTGAGAAGAAGGAGGAGCCCGGATGATCCTGGTGACCGGTGCCACCGGGACGGTGGGACGCGAAGTGCTGCGGCGGCTCCCCGCCCGTCCGCCCGTACGGGTCATGGCCAGGGAACCCGGCAGGGTCACGGGCGCGGCGCCGACGGCGGAGAAGGTCGCCGGGGATTATCGCGACCCCGGGGCGCTGGCCCGCGCGCTGGCCGGGGTGACGACCGCGTTCCTCGTCACCACCGACGTCGGCGGTGACGACGACGCCCGGTTCCTCCGCGCGGCGCGCACGGCCGGGGTACGGCGCGTGGTGAAGCTCTCCGCGGCGGCCGTGCTCGATCCCGGGGCCGACGACCTCATCACCCGGTGGCAGCGCGCCAACGAGGACCTGCTGCGCGACTCCGGCATGGAGTGGACCCTGCTGCGGCCCCGGTCGTTCATGTCCAACACCCTGTCCTGGGCCGCCTCCGTCCGCTCCGAAGGCGTGGTGCGGGCGCTGTACGGGACGTCGGCCAACGCGTGCGTCGACCCCCGGGACCTCGCGGAGGTCGCCGCGCGGGTCCTGACGGAGGACGGGCACGCCGGACAGGCGTACACCCTCACCGGGCCCCGGGCGATCACCCCGGCCGAGCAGACCGATCAGCTCGGCCGGCTGCTGGGAGTGCCGCTGCGGTTCGAGGAACTGACTCCCGAGCAGGCACGCGTCGCGCTGGGCGCGCGCTGCCCGGCTCCGGTCGTCGAGGCACTGCTGCACAGCGCCGAACGTCAGCGCGCGGGCGCCAAGGCCCAGGTGACGGACACGGTCGGCGAGGTGACGGGGCGTCCGGCCGGGAGCTTCCAGGCGTGGGCGAAGGATCATGTGGAGGCCTTCGCCCACGTCCCGTAGGGCCGCCGGGCGCATGTCTGCCCCCGTGTGCGCGGGCCCGCAGTAAGGAAACCGCCTGCGCTGTTTGTCGCGGGCTCCTCCCGAGGATGCCCGCGTGCCTCACCCGAGCCCTGGTGTGATGCCGCCGCGCACCTGGGCCTCCCACACCGCACGACCGTCCTGACGGGCCGTCACCTGCACGGTGAGCGGGCCCGAGCCGGGTGCGGGAAGGAGAGCGGCGTCGATCCAGCAGGCGCGCCGCGGGTCCGGCTGCCGTACGAAGGCGCAGGTGATCTCGGTGATCGACAGGCCGCCCCGGGCGGGGCCGACCAAGGCGTGCGTGGCTTGGCGGGCGGCCTCCAGCGCGACGAGGTGGGCGACCGGGCCGCCGTCGTCGGACAGGACCGGGTGAGTGGGGTCGGGGGCGAGCCGCCAGGCGCCCGCGGCCCGGTCGGCGAGCAGGATGTCGTGGGCCGAGGATCTGCCGAAGAGTTCGGGGGACGGGGCGGCGGACGCGGCCCGGGGAGCGGGAGGCGCACCGCGGTCACCGGCGTCCGGGGCGGGCGGTGAGGTGGAGAAGCGCAGGTGGCCGGTGGCCATCGGCTCGCCCTCGCGGCGCAGGGTGAACTCCAGGACCGCTTCCAGGGATCCCTCACCCCGGCCGACGAGGTCGGAGCCGACCACGTCGAGCTCCAGTTCGGTGGGGGCGGGGCCTATGGCGAGACGGCCGGGGAGCACGGCGAGCGAGACGTCCCAGGGCGTGAAGCGATGGCCGAGCGGCACCCGGTACTCGGTGTGCGCCAGGAGCAGTGCCGCCTGCCGCATCGTCTCGGCCGCCTGCAACAGATCGTGCCGGTGGGCCGTGGGGCTGAAGTAGGCGTGGGCCCTGGGCCATTGACCGGTCAGAGAGAAACGATTCTCTGCGCGGCTGAGACAGCCGGTGAGGAACACCTCGGACAGGGCCGAGCGGTGCACGTACTCGCGGGGGACGGTGGTCGTCAGGGACGGGGCGACGGGAGGGTCCTGGCCGGCCCGGACGGATAAGACCGGCCCCGTGTCGTGTGCCGCAGGGCGTGCCGCTGACGTCATCCCAGTTCCCCCCCATGAGTTCGGCCGTGCGAAAGCACTCCCCCATAAGATACGGACGAACCGGTTTTCTCAACACCCTTGTCGGCACATCCCGTTCACGGGACGGGCACAACGGCGCCCGTCCCGGGGCTGTGCCGGGGTGACGTGCCGGACGGGCCGGTCAGGCGGTGGCGGCGGCCGGGACCTGTTCCGGGACGACGTCCTCCTGCTCGTGCTCATGGTCCTGGTCGTGTGCCGCCGGCCCGGCCACCTCGGCGAAGACCGCGGCTCCCCGCCCGGGCGAGAAGTCCACCGCGGTGAGCACCGAGGGAAGTACCACGCTGGGCAGGACGTGACGCAGCATCACCGAGATCCGCTGGTCCAGGTCCCGGTAGTTGTTGAAGACCTGCGACATGGACTGCACCCCGCCGAAGGCGGCGACCAGGAACTCGGCGGTCTCCGCGGGCACCACGTGCGGGAGCAGCTCACCGCGCTGCCGGCCCTGCTCCAGCATCTCTCCCATCACCGTGCTCCAGCGCGTGAAGGGCCCGCGCCGGTCCAGGTCGATGGCCTGCTGGTCGAGGGTGAGCCGGGCCCCGGCGCGGACCATGGGATCGGTCTGCATCCGGTAGGCCTGCAGCGCCACGGTGTCCACGACCTCCTGCGTCTTGCAGGAGCGCTCGGGGATGGCCAGCTGCAGGTCCTGCCCGTTGAGGACGCCCTGCGCCACCTCTTCCTTGGACTGGAAGTGGAAGTAGAGCGCGCCCTTCGTCACCCCGGCCGTCTTCAGGATCTCGGTGATGGTGGCCGCCTGGTAGCCGCGTTCCTCGAAGACCTTGGCCGCCGCGAGAAGGATCCTCCGACGAGTCCGGATCGCGCGGTCTTGTTTCGGCACAGCCTTGCCTCCTTTTGCTCGATGAACCCGATGGAGGCTCACACAAAGAAACCGACAAGTACGTATCTTACTGCGTTCGGCGCCGCCCGGACAGAGGCGGGGAGCGGGAAGGAGGAAGAACGGCCGGGGAGACGGCGGGTCAGCAGGAGCGGGCCGGCCGGGCCGTGACGATCGCCTCGAACGCCTCGGCGCCCTGCTGCTCGGCGGTGACGACGACGGTGGCCTCGGCCGGGGACGAGCCGGTGAGGCGGGCGGTGACCGCGCACGGGGCGTCGAGTTCGACGTAACGCCGGTAGCGCGCGGTCAGGGAGAGCACCACGGAGCCGGGGCCGACGACGGCGGTGGCCGCCTGACGGGCGGCTTCGGCGAGCAGCATGCCCGGTGCGTGGTCCACGGGGTGGTCGAAGAGGACCGGGTGCCGCGTGTCGACGCGCAGCGTCCAGTCGCCGTCGCCGCCGGCGGGGGAGAGCACCACGTCCCTGGGGGAGAGGCGGCCCACGTGCTGCGGCGGCACCGGCGGGGTCAGCGGCGCCGCCTCGGCCGCGGCCGAGGCCCGCAGCCGGCTGTAGGCCCGGGGGGAGATGCAGGTGTAGGTGGCGCCGCCGGTCGCCACCGTGCGGCCGCCGATGCGGGCGACCACCTGGTAGCTGCCCCCGACGTGCTGTCCGCGCCGCTCCTGGACGGCGTCGTGGGTCACCTCCAGGGTCACGGTGTCCGGTGCCGCGGGGATCTGGAGGTGGTCCGGGAGGACGGAGACCGACAGTTCGCTCATCAGGAACTGATGGCCGAGCGGAACGCCCAGCTCTGCGTGAGCGAGAAGAGTACCGGCCTGACGGATTGTTTCAGCGATCAGCAGCGGGTCGTAGTGCGTGTCCTCGGGAAGCGCGAAGAAGCTGTGCCGGCGCGGCCACTGCGCGGTCACGGTGTACCCCCCGCCGTCCCGCGCCGACCAGTCGCTCAGCAGCACCTCGGCGAGCGCGGCCCGGTGGACGAACTGCCGCGGAACCGTCGTGGTGAGCACCGGGGCCTGCGGGGCGGGCGCCGGGACCTGCGGTATCCGCGAGGACTCGAGGGGCCGCCGCAGGACCGCTGCGGAGGTGCGCGGCCGGGACGGGGCGGTGAGGACGGTGGTGTGCACGGACATGACGAGACCCCCAAGGTCATGACAAACGTGAACGACAAGTGCTGAGTTGGTCCGACGTCGAATATACAGACGCGCCGGTTTTTTTCACAGACTTGAGGGTGTCATGGAGGCGACGAGATTCGGAGCCAGATCTTCCGGCTTCAGCGGGCGACGGACAGGGCGGGCGGATGAGCGGCGGCGCCGTCAGCGCCCCGCCGGCCGCCTTTTCCCCGGCCTCCGGCGCCGGTGGCGGACTCGGTCTCGGCCCTCAGCAGCGTGGCGAGCGTCTCCGGAGTCGTCAGCCGGGGCAGCAGCAGCCGCCAGAAGCGCCGGAGGGTGACGGGCAGCAGCCAGTCCGGTTGCCGGCGGGCGAGCGCCTCGAAGCCGGTGGTGGCGCCGACGATGGCCGTGACCATGTCCTGCCGCCGCACGCCGTCGGCGAGGAGCCGCTCCCGGTCGGCCTCGGCGAGGAGCTGCTGGACGCAGCCCTCCCACTCCCCGAGCAGGTCGAGCGAGGTCCGGTGCGGCGACTCGCAGCTCAGCCGGAAGCCGGCGCGGGCCACCACGTCCGTGCGGATCAGCTCGGCCAGGGCATAGGTGGTCGCCGTCAGCCGCTGGAGCGCGTTCATGTCGGGGCGCTGGGCGTTGTGCGCCGCCCGGCGCAGGCCGTCCGCGGCGGCCTCCATCACGGTCGCGGCCACCGCGGCCTTGCTGGTGAAGTGGAAGTGGAGCGCACCGGCGCTCACGCCCGCGCGGGCGCTGATGTCCGAGAGCTTCGCCTGGACATACCCGTTGCGCTCGAACGCCTCGGCGGCGGCGTGGATGAGTGCCTGGCGGGTGCGTACGGCACGTTCTTGTTTCATGGTGGCTCCTCGTGAGCGGGTCACTGCACACACCATCAGTATCAAACCAGCATGCCGGTTTCTAGTCCTGGGTCTCGTCTCGTCCAGAATGCGGCCGTAGCAGCGGCTCTGCGGTCGCGCCGGGTGAGGCCCGGCCCTTCGGGGCGGCTCGGGGGGCACAGAAAAGAGGGAGTGCGGTCTGTTTCGGGTCCGGGGCTATCGGTGATCGCGCGTGTCGAGGGGTCGCGTCGTCGCGATGCCCACGGATCCGGCCGACGGGCGGTCTGTAACGGAGGCCGTAACTGATCACGGGACAGCTGGATCTGCTGGTTTCTGAGGTCGCGGGATGCGGTGACGGCCCTTGGTCGGGGCGAGTTTCAGCCTTCGCCGACCTTCCGTGATCCTCGGTAGGGAGGGGTGAATCCCCAGCTCAGTTCAGCCTGCGTGGGTCGTGAGGCCCGGAGCGGGGCGGTTGCGTGAGGTCTACAAAGAAACAGTCCAGGCGGTTTTATATTGACAAACCGCGCGGCCTGTTTTTAACTCGGACCGGACCAAGCGAGCCCGATGGCTCATGACCGCAAGTGTGGACACACGAACAGGGGATACGGCGTGGACATCGAAGTTCTGGGCACATTGGCCGTCAAGGAGTTCGGGATACCGGTGACTCCGTCCGCGCCCAAGCCCCGCCAGGTGCTCGCACTGCTCGCGCTCCGTGCCGACCAGGTGGTGCCGGTGGAGGTGCTGACCGAGGAGCTGTGGGGCGACCGGCCGCCGCGCAGCGCCCGGACCACCCTGCAGACCTACATCCTCCAACTGCGGGAGCTGCTCACCGCCGCCCTGCGTCACGCTCCCGCCGACGCCGTGACCCGTACCGCCAAGGACGTCCTCGTCACCGCTCCCGGCGGTTATCTGCTGCGGACCTCGCCGGGCAGCCACGACGTACGGGAGTTCGACAGGCTCGCGGGCATGGGGTACCGGGCGCTGGACGCGGAGGACTTCGCGGGTGCCAGCCGCCGGCTGTCCGAGGCCCTCGCCCTGTGGAACGGCGCCGCGCTGGCCGGGATACCGGCCGGACCGCAGCTGGAGCTGGAGATCCGGCGCCTGGAGGAGTCCCGGCTGTGCGCCCTCTACCAGCGCATCGAGGCCGACCTCAGGCTCGGCCGGCACCGGGAACTCCTCGGCGAGCTCACCGTCCTGGCGGACCGCTACCGCACCCACGAGAACCTGCACGGCCAGTTGATGCTCGCCCTGCACCGCTCGGGCCGCCGGGGCGAGGCGCTCGGTGTCTACCAGCGGCTGCGCCAGTCGCTCGTACGCGATCTGGGGCTGGAGCCCTCGGCCGGACTGCGGCGGCTGCAGCGCTCCATCCTGATGACCGGGCCGGAGGCCGCCCTGGACCCGGTGCCCGCGGAGTACTCCGCCACGGCCGACCGGCTGGCTCGCGTCGGCTGACGGCGCATCCTCCGCCCGGCGGCTCCGGCCCGACCGGGCCGGGATGCGGCACGGGCGCGGAACGGAACGAGCACAGAGCGGATGCGGGGCGCGGCCCGTACGACGGCGAGGAAACCTCTGTCGTACGGGCCGCGCCCCGCATCCGTGCGCCTACGCGTGCTGGAGGACCTCGGACAGGCGGGCCCGCAGCGCCGGGCCCGGTTCCGCCCCGTGCGCGCGGGCCAGGGCGTGGCGGGCCCGCCGG
>NZ_JAOCQE010000470.1 GCF_025290915.1 Streptomyces sp. 15-116A
GCCCGGCAGGGCACGCCCTCATCGCCGCCCCGACGGCCCCGGACCCCGGCCCCGACGTCCCGGCCTTCCACTCCCCCGGCACCCAACCGTCCGCCGACGACACCTGTGTCGTCGCCCCGCCCGTCCTCCTGCGCGTGCCACGGGATGCCGGTGAGCGGAGTGTGCCGGCGGCGCCCCTGCTGTTCACTCCCCCGTACACCCCCCGCGTCCCGCCGCGCCCGGCGGCGCCCGTGCCGGTGGCCGGGAACGCGCCGCCGGCCGCAGCGCATCTTCCCTCCGACCTCGGACGGGCGCCGCCCGCACCCTCCAGCACCTGAGGTCCCTCTTTCCGCTGCACTTCTCTTCTCCGCCGTGCCCCGCGGGGCATCGGCGTGCCTGCTGGAGGCAACAAGTGAAACGTCCCGCCCGGCTCAGGGCGCTCTTCGCGCTGGCCGTGATCGCCATGTCCGTGTTCATCGCCGTCACCGTCCCCGTCCGGCTCGGTCTGGATCTGCGCGGCGGTACGCAGATCGTGCTGGAGACCCGCTCCACCCCCGCCGCCGAGGCCGACGCGGCGGCCACCGACCGCACGCTGGAGGTGCTGCGCGGCCGGGTCGACGCGCTCGGCGTCGCCGAACCGACCCTGGTCCGCTCCGGCGCCCACCGGATCATCGTCGAGCTGCCCGGCGTCCAGGACCCGCGCAAGGCCGCCGACGTCCTGGGCCGCACCGCCCAGCTCTCCGTCCACCCCGTACTCGCCCCGGACGCACCCGAGGCGCGCGGTGAACGCACCCTGCCCGACGAGTCGGGTCAGCGTCTCCGTCTGGGTGCACCCGCACTCACCGGCACGGACGTCAAGGGCGCCGAGGCCCGCTTCGACCAGCAGGGCGGCGCCGGCTGGCACGTCACCGTGGACTTCGAGGACGGCAAGGGGTGGGCCCGGCTGACCGGCGAGGCCGCCTGCCACCCGGCGGGCGATCCGCAGCGCCGGGTCGCGATCGTGCTGGACGGCAAGGTCATCTCGTCGCCGCAGGTCGACCGGTCCGTCTCCTGCGGTGCCGGCATCACCGGCGGGTCCACGCAGATCACCGGTTCCTTCACCAGCGACGAGGCGCGCGAGCTGGCGCTGCTGGTGGAGGGCGGTGCGCTGCCCGTGCCGGTCGAGACGGTGGAGCAGCGGACCGTGGGCCCGACGCTGGGCGCGGAGGCCATCGAGGCGAGCGCCCGGGCCGCCGTCCTGGGCACCGCCCTCACCGCGCTGTTCCTCATCGTCGTCTACCGCCTGCTCGGCTTCCTCGCCACACTGGCGCTGGCCTGCTACGGCGTGATCTCGTACGCGGCTCTGGCGGCGCTCGGCGCGACGCTGACCCTGCCGGGTCTGGCCGGTTTCGTCCTGGCGATCGGCATGGCGGTGGACGCCAATGTGCTGGTCTTCGAAAGGGCGCGCGAGGAGTACGGCAAGCGCGCACGGCCCAGCGGCCGCTCGGCGCTGACCGCCGGTTTCAAGGGCGCGTTCAGCGCGATCGCCGACTCCAACATCACCACGCTGATCGCGGCGGCGCTGCTGTTCCTGCTCGCCTCCGGCCCGGTGAAGGGCTTCGGCGTCACCCTGGGCATCGGCGTGCTCGCCTCCATGATCAGTGCCCTGGTCGTCACGCGCGTGCTGGCCGAGTTCGCGGTGGCGCGGGGCTGGGTGCACCGCCGTCCCAAGTTGACCGGTCTGGCCTCCCTCGGCCGGGTCCGTACGTACCTCACCCGTCGCGACCCTCAGCTGATGCGCCGTCCGCGCCGCTGGCTGGCGGTGTCCGCCGTGCTGCTCGTCGTCACCGGCGCCGGAATCGCCGTGCGGGGGCTGCACTTCGGGGTCGAGTTCACCGGCGGCCGTCTGATCGAGTACGCGACGGCCTCCTCCGTCGATCCGGACCGGGCGCGTGCCGCCCTGGCCGACGCCGACTTCCCGCAGGCGGTGGTGCAGTCCTCGGGTGATCACCGGCTGACGGTGCGCACCGAGGAGCTGAGCAACGCCGAGGCGGCCGAGGTCGCCGACGCGATCGCCGAGGTGGGCGGCGGCGCGGAGAAGGTGCGCGACGAGCTGATCGGCCCGAGCCTCGGCGAGGAGCTGCGCCGCAACGCGCTGATCGCCCTCGGTCTGGCCCTCGGCGCCCAGCTGCTGTATCTCGCCGTCCGGTTCCGCTGGATGTTCGGCACGTCGGCGGTCGCCGCCCTGGCGCACGACGTGGTGATCCTCACCGGCGTCTTCGCCTGGCTGGGCAAGCCGGTCGACGGGGTGTTCCTGGCCGCCCTGCTGACGGTGATCGGCTACTCGGTGAACGACTCCGTGGTCCTCTTCGACCGCGTCCGCGAGCTGCGCCGCCGGGACCACAGGGCGCCCCTGGCGCAGGTCACGAACCGGGCGATCCTGCAGACCCTGCCGCGCACCGTCAATACCGGGATCGGTGCCGCCTTCATCCTCACCGCGCTCGCCGTGCTGGGCGGCGACTCGCTCACCGACTTCGCCCTCGCCCTGCTGATCGGGCTCGCGGTGGGCACGTACTCGTCGGTGTTCACGGCCGCTCCCCTGGCGATCGAGTGCGAGGGGCGGGCCGGCACGCGGC
>NZ_JAOCQE010000471.1 GCF_025290915.1 Streptomyces sp. 15-116A
TGACCAGCGGGCGGGCGCGGCTGAGGACCAGCCGGCCCAGCGGCGTGGGACGGCAGCCGGTGCGCGCGCGGACGAACAGCGCGCCGCCCAGCTCCTGTTCGATGCGCCGCAGCTGCGTGCTCAACGAGGGCTGTGCCACGCCCAGTTGGCGCGCGGCTCGGTGCAGGCTGCCGGTGTCGGCGATGGCGCACAGCGCCCTGAGGTGCCTGACCTCAAGCTCCATGCCCTGGGAGGGTAAGGCGGAAGTTCAGCTTTCACCAGAGTCTCAAAACCCTGTGCTGCGGGCGGAGTCGGGCGGTATCGGGCGCGGGTTTCGAAGGTGGCCGGAGTCGGCCGATAGGGCGGTGCTATCGCCGGTTGCCATCATCACAGCCGCCGCGTGGGCGCGGACACTCACCGGTGACATGTGACTCTCCCCCACCACTAGGAGTCATCGATGCGCATGCGCATGCCCATGTCCGTTCTCACCGCGGCAGGTCTGAGCGTCACCGCGCTCGGTCTCGGTACGGCCGCCCCGGCCTCGGCGGCCCCCACCGCCGGCGCCGGCACCGCGGCCGTCTTCGCCGCCTACAACGGTTCCTCCGAGGAGGCCGCCGCCAACCGGGCCTTCTTCGAGGCCGTCCTGAAGTCGGTGGCCGAGAAGCGCGCCGCGAACCCGAAGAGCACGGCCGCGGTCACCGTCGTCTACAACGCCTCTGGGGCGC
This sequence comes from Streptomyces sp. 15-116A, assembly GCF_025290915.1. Classification (GTDB taxonomy): domain Bacteria; phylum Actinomycetota; class Actinomycetes; order Streptomycetales; family Streptomycetaceae; genus Streptomyces. Next base: position 705 of record NZ_JAOCQE010000471.1, read on the forward strand.
CGTCGTTCAGCGCGCAGATATCCCGCAGCGCGCAGATATGGAACAGCTCGGTGTCGAACGTCAGACTCCAGGCCGGCACCTCCGGCGCGGACTTCGCGTACTACGAGGGCAACGACTCGCGCGGCTCGTACGCCTCGACCGACGGTCACGGCCGGGGCTACATCTTCCTCGACTACCGGCAGAACCAGATCTACAACTCCACGCGTGTGACCGCGCACGAGACCGGGCACGTGCTCGGGCTGCCGGACAACTACCGGGGTCCGTGCAGCGAGCTGATGTCCGGCGGCGGTCCCGGCCCGTCCTGCACGAACGCGTACCCGAACGCCAACGAGCGGGCTCGGGTGAACCAGCTGTGGGCGAACGGGTTCGCCGCGGCGCTGGACAAGGCGCTGGAGAAGTCCTCGGCGCGCTGAGGGCGGCAGTGAGCGGTTCGGTGGCGGGTCGTCTCCCTCGCGGGGGCGGCCCGCTTCGCCGTGCGCGCGGGTCATCGAGGGCTGTGCAGGGTGAGGTCGGCGAGCACGGCGCGGTGGTCGGTGTCGGGGAGGTCGAGGAAGCGGGTGCGGGTCGCGGTGAAGTCGTCCGAGACCAGGACGTGGTCGATCTGGGCGCCGAAGGCCGGGGTGGTGCGGGCGGGCCAGGTCGGGGTGCGGTCGTGGCCGGTGAGGCGGGCGGCGTCGTACAGGCCGGTGTCGAGGAGGGCGCGGAAGGCGGCGTGGTCCTGGGAGGCGTTGAAGTCGCCGGCGAGGACGGTGGGGGTGGCGGGGTCGGCGGCGGCGAGATCGCGCAGACGGCCGAGTTCGCGCTGCCAGAGGTCTGTCTGGCCGGGGAGCGGGGGCATGGGGTGGGCCAGCTGGACGCGTACGGCGTGGCCGTCGACGTCGGCGATCGCGCCGGGCATGCCCATGGTGGCGGGGACGCCGGAGGTGGGGCGCAGAGGGTGGCGGCTGAGGATGACGGAGCCCTCGGAGCCGCCGCCGGGGACGGCTGCGCGGTGCGGGTAGGCGGCGGCGAGTTCCTTCTTGAGCGCGGCGTCGCAGGTGTACTCGCATTCCTGGACGAAGACGAGGTCGGGGTCGTGGCGGCGTACGGCGTCGATCAGGGCGGGGGTGGCCTGGCCGAACTCCACGTTGGAGGTGAGGACGCGGAGGGAGGCGACGGGAGGTCCGGTGGGGTCGGCGGTCTTGCCGTACGGCTCGATGTACCAGGCGATCAGGCCGAGGAGGAGCACGCCCCATACGGTGCCGGGCCACCAGCGGGTGAGGAGGGTGAGGAGGAGGGCGGCGGCGGTCGGGGCGAGGAGCCAGGGGAGGAAGGCGAGGAGCTGGGGGACGGGGGTGAGGGCGTCGGTGCCGGCGAGGCGGCAGGCGAGAAGGGCGGTGGTGAGGGTGAGGAGGAGGGCTGCGGGCCAGGTTCTGGTGCGCACGAGGTAATAGACGGGGGGTGGGGGTGGGGGGTTGCACGTCACGCCTCGGCTTCGCCTTCGGCGTGATGGGTTCCCACCCGCACCGCCCGTGCGGCTTTCGTGGTCGGGTGCGGGTGGCCCCTGTGGGGTGTCCTCGCCGTCGGCGGCTGCGGATGGCTTCCTCGGCTGGGGAGGGGCTCGCCTGCGCGGCTGCGGATCAGGGGTAAGTCAGGTGCGGGTTCTCGTGAGTGGGGGCAGGGTCGGGGAGCTTGGTCGGGGTCTGCGGCGCGTGGTCAGCCATGAGGCCGCTGCGACGGTCAGGCCCAGGGTCAGCAGTAGCCAGGACGTTGTCCTCAGGGTGGCGGTGAGGGCGTCGTAGAGGGCGGCTGCTGCCGGGCGGTGGGCCGGGTCGGGCAGGTCGGTCAGGGTCAGGTGGCGGCCGATCACCACGGCCAGCGCCAGCAGCGCGCC
>NZ_JAOCQE010000472.1 GCF_025290915.1 Streptomyces sp. 15-116A
GGAGCCGCCGCGTGTCCCGCCGTGTGCGCCCCCGCCGGTCCCGCCGCGCGGGCCGCCCCTGCCGGTCCGGCTGTCCTGCAGCAGGGCGCGGACCAGCCGGCGGACGGTGTCCTCGGTGGGTGTCGGTGCCTGGGTCATGGTCGCGCCGTCGTCGCTCGGGGAGATGCCGGATGGGGTCGTGGGCGGCCGCTTCACTCCACTATGACCATCTCCCGCGTGGTGTTGTTCAGCCGCCGGCCGCCGTCCTCGGTCACGGTGACGATGTCCTCGATGCGGACGCCGAACCGGCCGGGCAGATAGACACCCGGTTCGACGGAGAAGCACATGCCGGGCACGAGGGGCTGCTCCTCGCCCTCGATCATGTACGGCGGCTCGTGCGTGGTGACGCCGATGCCGTGGCCGGTACGGTGGATGAAGTACTCGCCGTAGCCGGCGTCGGCGATCACCGCGCGGGCGGCGCGGTCGACGTCCTGGCAGGCGGCTCCGGGCCGCACCGCCCGGAACCCGGCTTCCTGCGCCTCGCGCACGAGGTCGTGCACCCGGCGTTCCTCGTCGGTGGGTTCGCCGACGTGCACCGTGCGGGAGGTGTCGGAGCCGTAGCCGTCCTTCAGACCGCCGAAGTCGAGGACGACCATGTCGCCGCGTTCGATGACGCGTTCGCCGATCTCGTGGTGCGGGTTGGCGCCGTTCGGGCCGGAGGCGACGATCGTGAAGTCGACCTGGGAGTGCCCGAAGCGGCGCAGCAGCTCGGCGAGGTCGGCGGCGACGTCCGACTCCCGGCGCCCGGCGAAGGGCACGTTCCGGATCTCCTCGAACGCGGCGTCGGCGGCGGCCCCGGCCGCTGCCAGCAGGTCGAGTTCGGCCGCGTCCTTGACGGCGCGGAGCATCGGCAGGGCGTCGGTGAGGGAGGCGTAGGAGGCGCCGGGCAGTGAGGTCTGCAGGCCCAGCAGGTGCATGGCCCAGGCGTTGTCGCTGATGCCGAACCGGCCGCGCGGGTCGAGGAGTGCGGCGGTGGCGGCGTAGGGGTCCTTGCCGTCGGTCCAGTCGCGCAGGGTCAGCGCCGGTGCGGCGGGTGCCCGTGCGGCGTCCGGGGCCTCCAGGGTGGGGACGACCAGCACCGGGTCCTGGCCGGGCGTCAGCACCAGCAGGGTGAGGCGCTCGGTGACGGCGGTGGGGGTGTAGCCGGTGAGCCACACCAGGTCCGGGCCCGGGGCCACGAGCAGTCCGGCGAGTCCGGCGTCGGCGGCCGCCCGCGCGGCGCGCTCCATGCGGGCCTGGTAGTCGTCGGTGGTGAAGGGCGCGGGCGTGGTGCCGGTCATCCGGGGCCTCCCAGGGCGACAGAGGGCTACGGGCAGCATCCTGCCCGCCGGGCGGGGGCGGCGCGAGCCGGTTAACAGGCTCGCCGGGGTACTCGATCCACGCTTCTAATGGTTAGATCACCCCCAAGCATTAATTACCCCGGGGAGGCGTACGGCCGTGCTCGTACTCGCACACATCAGCGATCTGCATCTGGACGGAACCGCGCGGGCGACCGAGCGGGCCCGGCGGGTGCGCGACCGGCTGTGGCAGTTGCCGCAGCGGCCGGACGCGCTGCTGGTGACGGGCGACATCGCGGACCACGGCACGGAGTCCGAGTACGAGGAGGCCGCCGCGCTGCTGGGACTGCGCGGCGCGGACGCCCCGTTCCCGGTGCTGACCTGCCCGGGGAACCACGACCGCCGCGCGCCGTACCGGAAGGCCCTGCTGGGCCGGCCGGCCGCCGACGGCCCCGTCAACAGCGCGCACGTCATGCCGGGCGGCGCCGTCCTGATGTGCGACTCCAGCATTCCCGGCCGGGACGACGGGCTGCTGGACGCGGAGACGTACGGCTGGATCGAGTCGAGGCTCGAGGAGCTCGGCGGCGAGCTCCCGGTCCTGCTGGCCTTCCACCACCCTCCCGTGCCCCTGCACCATCCCCTTCCTGACTCCTTTCCGCTCCACGGCTCCGACCGCCTGGCCGCGCTGATGGCCCGCCGGCCCGAGATCGCCGGGCTGATCACCGGTCATGCGCACACCCCGGCCGCCACGACGTTCGCGGGACGGCCCCTCGTGGTGGGCCCCGGGGTCACCTGGACCCTGCGGCTGCCCTGGGAGGGCGAGCCGATCGCGGACCGGGACGCCCCGCCCGGTTTCGCGCTCCATGTGCTCGACGACACGGGGCGGCTCACCAGCCACTTCCGAGTGGTCACGTGACGATGCCGGGCACCACCGTCAGCTGCTGGTAGCCACCGCTGCGATGGCGCACCGTCAGCTTCACCTCCTTGCCCGGACGGGCCCGGGCGACGGCACGGGCGAGGTCGGCCGCCGAGTCGATCCGGGTCCTGCCGAAGGCGAGGAGCACGTCGCCCCTCACCAGGCCCGCCGAGAAAGCCGGGCCCGGAATGTGCACCCCGACCACCAGGGCGCCCGGTCTCCGGTCGTCCGCGACCTCCACGCCGAGCCGGGCGACGGCCGGCGCCGAGACCCGTGCGGCGACGGAGGGGGCAGTCGTGGGACGGGGCGAGGCGGAGGGTGCGCCGGCCGCCGGTCCCCC
>NZ_JAOCQE010000473.1 GCF_025290915.1 Streptomyces sp. 15-116A
GCCACCTGAAGCTCCTTGTCCGCGGGACGGCCGCGGCGCAGCAGCGCGGCGGTGCGCAGGGCGTGGTCGTGCGCGTCGACCGGGACGGCGCCGGGGCCCGGGACGTCCCGGGCCCCGCGGCAGGCGTACAACAGGTCCATCAGCTCCTCGACGCTGCGCAGTTCCATGCGCCGGTCCTCCCGCGAGACGGCCGTTGCCTTACGGCAGCAGATCATGACGAGCTTGCGAGTCGGCCAACGGGACTTGAACTACGCCATGACCAGATGACCTTCTCGAAAGCGTCGACGCCCCTGTCCTCCGATCGAGTGATGAGATATGGAGGCATCAATCAGGAAATAGGAGCATATTGAGGTGGCGTAAACGCGGTCCGACGCGCGATTGTTACCCAGCGTTTTCAGCCCCATCGAGCGGGGGGCCGCTCATTTGGTTAATCTGGAGGCCGACGGACAGCACCAAAGGGTTCTACCCACACCCACGGTCCGTCCTGGGACAAGCCGGTTCACAACGGCCTGCTCTCCCTCGAGTTACCGGCGCCACCGCGTCCGAACGGCTATCGACTCAAGCCCGAGCGGACGGGCGCAGGCGCAGCAGGACCGGCGCAGTACGTCCCGAGGGTGACCGACACATAAGGAGTGCGCGGTGACACCGGAGAAGACGAAGCGCGAACAGCGCCCCAAGGAACGCACGGAGCGCGCGGGCCGCCGGCCCGGGCAGCTCGGCAGCCTCGACGTGTGGGCCCGCTCGGCCCCCATCCGCCTCGCCGGCTACGAGGACGACCTCGCCGAGCCCCACATCCTGCCCAGCATCGACTGACCGCCCACCCCTTCGCGATCGCCTGCCGCAGGGGCGTGCCAGACTCACGGCCATGCTGATCAGGGAAGCCACCCCCGGCGACTGGCCGCGCATCTGGCCCTTCTGGCACCGCATTGTCGCCGCGGGCGAGACCTACGCCTGGGACCCGGGCACCTCCGAGGAGGATGCCCGGGCCCTGTGGATGAACCCCGCGAAGCAGGTCTACGTCGTCGAGGACGACGCCGGGACGATCGTCGCCTCCGCCTACCTCACCCCCAACTACGGCGGCCCCGCCGCCCGCATCGCCAACGCCGGCTTCATGGTCGACCCCGACCGGGGCGGCCGCGGATACGGCCGCGCACTCGCCGAGCACCTGCTGACCGAGGCCCGGGCGGCCGGCTACCGGGGCATGGTGTTCAACGCCGTCGTCGAGACCAACCCGGCCGTGACACTGTGGACGTCCCTCGGCTTCGGCATCCTCGGCACGGTGCCGGAGGCGTACGAGCACCCCCGGCACGGCCTGGTCGGGCTGCATATCATGTACCGCGCGCTGTGAGGCACGACGCGACCGCTCAGGGGCGGGCGTAGGGCCGGGTCATGATCTCCATGTTGTGGCCGTCCGGGTCGTCGAAGTAGGCACCGCGGCCCCCGAAGAGATCGTTGACCCGGCCGGGCCGCGTATGACCGGGATCCGCGTAGTAGGTGACCCCGGCCGTCTCCAGCCGCGCGATCATCGCGTCGAACCGCTCCTCGGGCACGAGGAACGCGTAGTGCTGCGGTTGGATCGGCTCGTCACGCTTCTCGTAGTAGTCGAGGGTCACGCCGTTGCCCAGGTCGAGCGGCAGGAAGGGCCCGAAGGGGGCGCCGACCTCCAGCCCCAGGACCGAGGCGAGGAACCCGGCGGACCGCTGCCGGTCCGTGGCGTAGACGACGGTGTGATTCAAGTGGGCGATGGTAGTGGGGAGTTCGGGGCCGGGCGGGTGCTGGGCTTCGGGCATGGGTGAATTCTTCTCCGTGTGATCGTCAGGGATGCCGCGTCGAGGCGGCGAGGGTGAGGAACGCGGAGAGAAGGGGCGGGGCGCGTGCCCGCCTCGGGCTCACGCCGAGGCCGGGACCGCTCTCTGTGCATGGCCCATCAGGGCCGACCCGGCAGTCACGTTCCCGACCCTAGCCCTGCGCCGACGATCACGGCAACAGCGCGTTTCCGTCACGCACCGAGGCGTCAGTCGCCCTCCAGCGGTGCGATCCGCTGCCACGGGTGCCGTTCTTCCAGCTGCCGTGCCAGGTCCAGCAAGTCGCCCTCCGATCCCGGGCGGCCCACCAGCTGGACCGCGCACGGCGCTCCGGAGGGCAGGGTGCCGAAGGGCACCGACATCGCGGGCCAGCCGGTCAGATTCCAGGGCGGGGTGAGCGGCGAGTACGCGGAGTTGGCGAGCACGTTGCGCAGCCAGCCCCGCTCGTGCCAGGGCGCGGCCTGCGGGGAGCGGCGGGCCAGTGCCGGAGTGAGCAGGACGTTGTACTCGGCGAAGAACGGTTCGAGCCGGCTGCGCAGCCGGTCCCGCGCCGCACCGGTGACCACGGAGGGCTCCCAGCGCCGGCCGATCGCGGCGTGCACCCTCGTGCGGCGGGTGAGCGAGCGGCGGTCCAGCCCCCGGGCGTCCACGGCCGTCCCCGCCGTCCAGTGGGCCAGCGCGGTCACCCCCAGCGACGCCGGGTACGGCGGATCGGCGCGCCGCACCTGGTGCCCGGCCTTCATCAGCACCCCGG
>NZ_JAOCQE010000474.1 GCF_025290915.1 Streptomyces sp. 15-116A
CTGACCGGTCCGGTGGCCGGTCGGCCGGGTGGGGTGACCGGTGAGCCGGCCGCGGTCGCGTGCGGCCGCACGCCAGGGCCGCCGTCGGCGGCTCCGCCGCGTCGGATCGCTCGTCCATAGGCCGTGCATCGCCCGTCGCCCCCCTCACAGTCCGCAAAGTCCGTCCCCGGCGCCGATTGGTCAGCGGCGCAACCCCTGTCCGGACGATACACCAGTCTCGTCACTCAGGGACATAGCTTCTCTACTCTGCGTGACGATCAACAGATGTATGAGTACCCACCGCGCCCGGGGAAACGCGGACGGTACTCGAAACGGAGTTACGGCGTGTCCGTCCCCGTCACCAGGATCACGTTCCGCGGCTCCTCCTGGTTCAGAAAACGGTGCAACTGGTCCACCAGCAACCGCTTCGCGCGCGGCAGGAAGGCGGACGTGGGCCCGCCGACGTGCGGGCTGATCAGGACGCCCGGCGCCCGCCACAGGGGGTGTTCGGCGGGCAGCGGCTCGGGGTCCGTGACGTCCAGGGCCGCCATGATGCGGCCGGTCTCCAGCTCCGTGAGCAGGGCCTTGGTGTCGACGACGCCGCCGCGGGCCACGTTCACCAGCAGGGCGCCGTCCTTCATCCGGGCCAGGAAACCGGCGTCCACGAGATGCCGGGTGGCCTCGGTCAGCGGCGTGGAGAGGACGACGACGTCCGCCTCCGGCAGCAGGGAGGGCAGTTCGGTGAGCGGGTGCACCGGGCCGCGCGCCGTGGTGCGCTCGGAGCGCGCGACGCGCGCCACCCGCGCGAGCTCGAACGGAGCGAGCCGGTCCTCGATGGCCGCGCCGATCGATCCGTAGCCCACGATGAGCACGTTCTTGTCGGCGAGCGCGGGCCGGAATCCGCCCAGCCACTCCCCTCGTTCCTGGGCCCGCACGAAGTCGGGGATGCCGCGCAGCGAGGCCAGGATCAGCGCGAGGGTCAGCTCGGCGGTGCTGGCCTCGTGCACCCCGCGCGCATTGCACAGCCGTACGCCGGGCGGCAGGTCCTTCAGACCCGGTTCCACGTGGTCGATGCCGGCGGACAGCGTCTGCACGACCCGCACCGAGCTCATCAGCGGCAGCGGGCGGGTGCCGACGCCGCTGGGCTTCATGTACGGCACGACGTAGAAGACACAGCCGGCCGGATCGGCGGGGAACTCCGCCTCGCCGTCCCAGAAGAGGTAGCGCGGCCCCTCGGGGAGGCCCTCGATCTCGTCGGGCGGAATGGGCAGCCATACGTCAGCAGCAGTCATGGCTGGAGGCTATGTCAGGCGCCGGCGACGCCAGAGGTTAGGTTGGGGGCCGGAGAGGGAGGGTCACGAGCAGGTGGAGCGCAGGACGATCGGTGCGGCGGCGCTCGCGGTAGGGGCCGTCGGGCTCGGGTGCATGCCGATGAGCTGGGCCTACAGCACCTCACGGCAGCGCGGCGAGGAGTCGCTCAGGGCGGTGCACCGGGCGCTCGATCTGGGTTCGACGCTGCTGGACACCGCCGACATGTACGGGCCGTTCACCAACGAGCTGCTGCTGGGGCGGGTGTTGAAGGAGCGGCGCTCCGACGCGTTCGTGTCGACCAAGGTCGGGCTGCTGGTGGGCGATCAGCACATCGTGGCCAACGGCCGTCCCGGGTATGTGAAGCGGGCCTGCGACGCCTCGCTGCGCCGGCTGCAGACCGATGTCATCGACCTGTACCAGCTGCACCGGGAGGACCCGGAGGTCCCGGTGGAGGAGACCTGGGGGGCGATGGCGGAGCTCGTACAGGCGGGGAAGGTACGGGCGTTGGGGCTGTGCGCGGTGGGTGCGCGCTCGGCGCGGCGGCCGGGGGCGCGGCTGCACGACGCGACGATCCGCCAACTGGAGCGGGTGCAGCAGGTGTTCCCGGTCAGCGCTGTCGAGGCGGAGCTGTCGGTGTGGTCGCCGGAGGCGCTGCGGACGCTGCTGCCGTGGTGCGAGGCGCGGGGTGTGGGGTTCCTGGCCGCGATGCCGCTGGGCAACGGGTTCCTGACCGGCACGCTGACACCGGGCGAGGGCTTCGAGCCGGACGACGTGCGCGCCCGGCATCCCCGCTTCACCGCCGAGATGATGGCAGCCAACCAGCCCATCGTCGTCGGCCTGCGCCGCGTCGCCCGCCGCCACGGCGAGACGGTCACCCCGGCGCAGGTCGCCCTCGCGTGGGTGCTGGCGCAGGGCCGGCACGTGATCCCGGTGGCGGGCACCAAGCGGGAGCGGTGGGTCGAGGAGAACGCGGGGGCGGCGGCACTGCGGCTGACCGAGGAGGACTTCGCGGAGATCGCGGGGTTGCCCGCGGCGCAGGGGTCCTGGGACTGAGGCGCGAGGGCGCTGGGGCTGAGGCACGAGGGCGCTGCGCTGAGGCGCAGGGTCCTGGGCTGAGGCGCAGAGCGCTGGGCTGAGGCGCAGAGCGCTGGGCTGAGGCGCAGAGCGCTGGGCTGAGGCGCAGAGCGCTGGGCTGAGGCGCAGAGCGCTGGGCTGAGGCGCAGAGCGCTGGGCTGAGGCGCAGAGCGCTGGGCT
>NZ_JAOCQE010000475.1 GCF_025290915.1 Streptomyces sp. 15-116A
GCCCGGCTCCGCGAGCCGCGCCCGGCGGGCGAAGGCGGGCGCCGCAGGGAGGTGAGGCGACGCTAGGCGGCCAGCGGCTGCTCCTGCGCCGGGTGAGCGCCCTGCCGTTCGAACTGGGTGCGGTACAGCTCGGCGTAGCGGCCGTCGGCCGCCAGCAGTTCGGGGTGGGTGCCGCGTTCGACGATGCGGCCGTCCTCGACGACGAGGATCTGGTCGGCGGCCCGGACGGTGGACAGCCGGTGGGCGATCACCACCGCGGTCCTGCCCTCCAGCGCCTCGGTGAGGGCCTCCTGGACGGCCGCCTCGGAGGTGTTGTCCAGGTGGGCGGTGGCCTCGTCGAGGATGACGACGCGCTGGCGGGCCAGGAGCAGCCGGGCGATGGTCATGCGCTGGCGTTCGCCGCCGGAGAGCCGGTAGCCGCGCTCGCCGACCACGGTGTCCAGGCCGTCGGGCAGGGACCGTACGAGGTCGTCGAGGCGGGCGCGGCGCAGGGCGTCCCACAGGTCGTCCTCGCCCGCGTCCGGCGCGGCGAGCAGCAGGTTGGCGCGGACGGTGTCGTGGAAGAGGTGGCCGTCCTGGGTGACCATGCCGAGGGTGTCGCGCAGGGACGCGGCGGTCAGGTCGCGCACGTCGACGCCGCCGACGCGGACCGCGCCCGCGTCGACGTCGTAGAGCCGGGGCAGCAGCTGGGCGATGGTCGACTTGCCGGCGCCGGAGGAGCCGACGAGGGCGACGGTCCGGCCGGGTTCGGCGCGGAAGGAGACGCCGTGCAGCACCTCGGCGCCGCCGCGGGTGTCGAGGGCGGCGACCTCCTCCAGGGAGGCCAGGGAGACCTTGTCGGCGGACGGGTAGGCGAAGCGGACGTCGTCGAACTCGACGGACACCGGGCCCTCGGGGACCTCGCGGGCGTCGGGCTTCTCCTCGATGAGCGGCCTGAGATCCAGCACCTCGAAGACCCGCTCGAAGCTGACCAGCGCGCTCATCACCTCGACGCGCGCCCCGGCGAGCGAGGTGAGCGGCGCGTACAGGCGGGTCAGCAGGAGGGCCAGCGAGACGACCGCGCCGGGTTCCAGGGCGCCGCGCAGGGCGAACCAGCCGCCGAGGCCGTAGACGAGGGCCAGGGCGAGGGCGGAGACGAGGGTCAGCGCGGTGATGAACACGGTCTGCGCGGTGGCCGTGCGGACGCCGATGTCGCGGACCCGGCGGGCGCGCACCGCGAACTCCTCCGACTCCTCCTCGGGCCGCCCGAACAGCTTGACGAGGGTGGCGCCCGGCGCGGAGAACCGCTCGGTCATCCGGGTGCCCATGGCGGCGTTCAGCGCGGCGGCCTCACGCTGCATCCGGGCCATGCGGCGGCCCATCCGCCGGGCCGGGATCACGAACACCGGCAGCAGCACCAGCGCGAGCAGGGTGATCTGCCAGGACAGGGTGAGCATCACGGCGAGGGTGAGCAGCAGGGTGACCAGGTTGCTCACGACGGTGGACAGGGTGTTGCTGAAGGCCCGTTGGGCGCCGATGACGTCGTTGTTGAGCCGGGAGACGAGCGCTCCCGTACGTGTGCGTGTGAAGAACGCGACCGGCATGCGCTGCACGTGGTCGAAGACGGCCGTGCGCAGATCGAGGATGAGGTCCTCGCCGAGGCTCGCCGACAGCCGGCGGCCGAGGATCCCGAGCGCCGCCTCCGCCACCGCGATCAGGGCGATGAGCAGGGCCAGCCGGACGACCCGGCCCTCGTCGCCGCCGGACACGATCGTGTCGACGACGCTGCCCGCGAGCAGCGGTGTGGCGACGGCGAGCAGCGCGGTCGCCGTGCCGAGCAGCACGAACAGGGCGATACGGCGGCGGTGCGGGCGGGCGAAGGTGCCGATGCGGCGCAACGTCACCCGGGCGAGGGGGCGGCGCTCCTCGTGGGCGTTCATGACGCTGTGCAACTGTGTCCACGCTGTGGTTTCCATGCTCATGCTGGAGACCGTAGAACCTCAAGCAATGTTGAGGTCAAGCCTCCCGCTGCGAAGGTCCCGATGACGCTGCACGAGCCGCTGCCCGCCCGTAAGCCGCTGTCCGGACCGTCGCAACCCGCCGTTGGCGCGGCGCGGAGAAGCTCTCGGACCGTGACGGGGACGATCCGCCGGATCCTGTGTGTGCTGCCTCTGCTGCTGGTGACCGTGGTCGCGGTGCGGCACCGGTCGGTGCTCGCCGACGGCTTCGCCCATCTGGGCACCGCCCGCTGGCCGTGGCTGCTGGCCGCTGCGGGGGCGACGTGTCTGACGTGGGTGGCGGCGGCCTGCACCCGGCAGGGCGCGGTCCTGGACCGGCTGCCCGCGCGGCGGTTGCTGGCCACGCAGTTCGCGGCGGGCGCGGCGAACCATCTGCTGCCGACCGGTCTGGGCGCGAGCGCGGTCAATCTGCGGTTCATGACGGTGTGCGGGCTGTCGCTGTCGCGCTCCTCGGCCGCCCTGGCGCTGTATCTGCTCGCGGAGTCCATCGGCCGGGTGGCCCTGCTGGGCGCGCTGCTCGTCGCGTTCC
>NZ_JAOCQE010000476.1 GCF_025290915.1 Streptomyces sp. 15-116A
CGCGGGGCGGCGCGGTCGGTGGACGCGGCGTGGTCCATGGCGGTCGGTCAGGACGTGCTGTATCCGGGGGTGCGCGGTGGGCGGCCGAGCCTGGCCGACCGGGCGGTGACGGCGTACACCCGGCGCATGATGAAGGCGGCCACCGGCTCCTACGCGGCGGCGTCCGCGATCTGGGACGTCACCAGCATGCGCACACCCCCGACCCGGATGTTCCACCCGGGCGCGGTCCTGGCCGCCCTCGCGGGATCCCCGCTGCCCCCGTCGACGGAGCCGCCGTTGACGCCGGGTGAGCGGGAGGTGCTGCGAGGGCTGGACCGTACGGGGAGGTGAGGGGCGTCGGCGATCGGCCGGACGCCCCTGGCGGAGGGACGTCACCCCGCGAACGCCGGCTGGGCCACCCCCTTGCCGAGGCCCGGGATCACCAGGAGCGACCCGGCCAGGGGGTGCGGGGCGGTGAGGCCGGCGCGGGCCGTGGTGATGTAGAGGTCGGTGAGGGCGGGGCCGCCGAAGGCGCAGGCGGTGACGCGGGGGACGGGGAGCGGGATGACGCGGTCCAGGGTGCCGTCGGGGGTGTAGCGCCGGATCGCGGCGCCGTCCCACAGGGCGACCCAGACGCAGCCGTCGGCGTCGACGGTGAGGCCGTCGGGGTAGCCGGCGCCCTCCTCGATCTCGGCGAGGGCGCGGCGGCCGGAGACGGCGCCGGTCGCCGGGTCGTGGTCGAAGACGTCGATACGGCGGGTCGGGGTGTCGATGTAGTACATACGTCGGCCGTCGGGGCTCCAGCCGGTGCCGTTGCTGACGGTGACGTCGTCGAGGACCGTGGTGACCCGGCAGTCCGGGGTGATCCGGGACAGGGTGCCGCCGCCGGTGGCCTCGTCGTAGCGCATGGTGCCGGCCCACAGGGAGCCGTCGGGGGCGACGGCGGCGTCGTTGGCGCGGCGGCCGGGGACGGGTTCGCGGTGCAGCCAGCGGAAGGTGTCGTCGGGGTCGAGCAGGCCGACGCCGTCGCGCAGGTTGAGGACGAGGCCGCCGTCGGTGCGGGGCTTGACGGCGCCGATGTGCTGCTCGGTGCGGCGCAGGGTGCGCCGGCCGGTGGCGGGGTCGTAGGTGTGGATGCGGGAGGAGAGGATGTCGATCCACAGCAGGCGCCCGGTCGCCGGGTCCCAGGTGGGGCCCTCGCCCAGGGTGGCCTCCGCGTGGACGGCGACCTCGTACGCAGGGGTGTTGGTCATGCGGCGCTCCGGTGGCCGAGGCGTTCGGACAGGTCGGCGGCGCCCTTCGCGGCGAGCTGCTCCAGTTCGGCGCGGCGCTCCTCGCTCCAGCGGATCATCGGCACCGAGATGGACAGCGCGGCGACCACCCGGCCGGTGCGGTCGCGCACCGGGGCGGCGACGCAGGAGACGTCCGGGTTGGACTCGCGGGACTCCACGGCGATGCCGCGGTCGCGGATCTCGGCGAGGGCCTCGCGCAGGGCGGCCGGGTCGGTGATGCTGTTGGGGGTCATCGCGGCCAGTTCGGCGCCGTCGGGGATGCGGGCGGCGAGCTCCTGCTCGGGAAGGGAGGCCAGCAGCATCTTGCCGACGGAGGTGCAGTGGGCGGGCAGCCTGCGGCCGGCCGCGGACACCATGCGTACGGCGTGGGTGGAGTCGACCTTGGCGATGTAGATGACGTCGGTGTCCTCCAGGATCGCCACGTGCACCGTCTCGTCGCAGGTCTCGGCGACGGTGCGGGCGACCTGCTGGCCCTCGGCGGCGAGGTCGAGGTGCTCGGCGTAGCGGGCGCCGAGCTGGTACGGCCGGACGCCGAGCCGGTAGCGTCCGGGCTGGCCGGCCACCGGGACGATGTACTTCCGGGCGGCGAGCGTGGTCACCAGCTCGTGGACGGTGGTGCGCGGCAGCTGCAGCTTGCGCACGATGTCGGGGGCGGAGAGCGTGCCGTCCCCGTCGAGGAAGAGCTCGAGAATGTCGAGAGCCCGGGTCACGGCAGGTACGAGGCGTCCCACGACCGGCCCCCTCCCTGTGAGTTCTAGCCTGTTCGATATTTCAACAGACGATCGGAATGACGAACATAGGCTAGCCACAGTGCGTCGGCGCGGGCAATGGGTGCGCCCCCGGCCGGGGCCGGAGTGCGGCCTGATGCTCCCGTGATCGTGGGGATAGGGTGACGCCGTCTGATCACCTTCATGCTCCCTGGGGGGGGAGCCTGCTGAGCTGTGGAGTGGTGAATGAAGTACACGTCTCCTCGCCGTGCCCGTCTCAGACGCGGTGCGGCCACCGTGGCCCTCGTCGCGCTGGGCGCGACGGGTGGCTGGGCGCATACGCCGGCCGCGGCCGCCGACGCGCCCACGGGCACGGTGTGCACGCCGACCGAGGGCTTCGTCGGCTGCCGCCTGTTCGTCCCGCCCACGACCGCGGGGGCCAAAGCGGCCTTCACCGTCCCGGCGAACGTGGACGCGCTGGACGTGCGCGTCTGGGGCGAGGGCGGAACCGGCGGC
>NZ_JAOCQE010000477.1 GCF_025290915.1 Streptomyces sp. 15-116A
TCACCGCCTCGGCGCGGGCCCGCACCGCCGGGTCGCGGGTGATCGGCGAGCCCGTGCGGGAGGCCAGGTCGGCGCGGTTGGCGGCGAGTTCGGCGGTGATGGCGCCGGTGCCGTGCGCGAGGCCCTTGGCGAGGGTGACGATCTCGGCGGTCTTCTGCTGGGCGAAGGCCAGCCAGCGCAGGATCTGCGGCTCGATGTCCCGTTCCAGGCCCGTGTCGAGGGGGACGTGGAGGAGGGAGCAGGACGCGGACACGTCGACCCGGTCGGCCAGTCCCAGCAGGGTGCCGAGCAGTGCGAGGGACGTCGACAGGTCGTTGATCCAGATGTTGCGGCCGTTGACGACACCGGCCACCAGCCGCTTGCCCGGCAGTCCGCCGACGGCGGCGAGGGCGTCCAGGTTGCCGGCCGCGGACTCGGTGAAGTCCAGGGCCAGACCGTCGACCGGGGACTTCGCCAGCACGGGAAGCGCCTCGCCGAGCCGGTCGAAGTACGAGGCGACCAGCAGCTTCGGCCGGTCGGCGAGGGCGCCGAGCTCCCGGTAGGCGCGCTCCAGGGCGTTCAGCTCGGCCGGGGTGCGGTCCTGCACGAAGGCCGGCTCGTCCAGCTGCACCCACTCGGCGCCGGCCGCGCGCAGATCGGCCAGCACCTCGGCGTACACCGGCAGTAGACGGTCCAGCAGAGTGAGCGGTGCGAAGTCCGCGGGCGCGCCGGGGGCGGGCTTGGCGAGGAGGAGGTAGGTGACGGGGCCGACGAGCACCGGGCGGGCGGCCAAACCCAGGGCCAGGGCCTCCTTCAGCTCGGTGACCTGCTTCGCGGAGTCGGCGGTGAAGACGGTGTCGGGGCCCAACTCGGGGACCAGGTAGTGGTAGTTGGTGTCGAACCACTTGGTCATCTCCAGCGGAGCGACCTCCTGGGTGCCCCGGGCCATCGCGAAGTAGCCGTCCAGCGCGTCGGCCTCGACGGCGGCGCGGTGCCGCTCGGGGATCGCGCCGACCATCACGGTGGTGTCGAGCACATGGTCGTAGTACGAGAAGTCGCCGGTCGGCACCTCGTGGAGGCCGGCGGCGGCGAGCTGCCGCCAGGTGGCGGCCCGCAGGTCGGCGGCGACGGACCGGAGTCCGGGCGCGTCGACGCGGCCCTTCCAGTACCCCTCGATCGCCTTCTTCAGTTCCCGGTTCCGCCCCTGACGGGGGTAGCCGTACACGGTGGCCCGTGCCGCCGCGGCCGCGGACTTCGCTGTCACGGAGATCTCCTTCGCGAGATGAATCCCTGAGATCCCGGGGACGGGACGAGAGCGCGAAGGGATGACGAACCGGACGGAACCGGCCTGGCACGGCCTGGCACGGCCTGGCACGACCTGGCACGACCTGGCGAGGCCGCCCGTCCGATGTGTACGCCGACCCGCCCTCGAGGTCACCGGGATGTCCGCGCGCGGAACGGTCCGCACGCGGGCAGATGGCAGGTCTTCGGACTCGCGGGCACGTCCTCGTCGTTCACCGAGGAGGACACCTACTGGCCGTCGCTTCCCAGGCCCGGTACGTCGGACCCAGTGCGTATGACGGCGGTCGTTCCCGCTCACCGCTGCGGGGCAGTCCCGGATTCCCACCGGGTTCCCTCTTGCGACGCATCCCGCCTGGCGGACGGGGCGAACCAGCTGCACCGGCCAGCCTAGACCCTCTCCCCGCCGGCACCCCCGGGGACCCTCACCCCGGGGGCCGTACGGGCCCCTCGCCCGCGTCCTGCCAGGCCCTCAGTCCTGGTCGTACCGGTGGAAGCCCCGGCCGGTCTTGCGGCCCAGGAGCCCCGCCTCGACCATCCGCAGCAGGAGCGGGGGAGGGGCGTAGAGGGGTTCCTTGAACTCGTCGTAGAGCGCCTCCGCGATCGAGGCGACCGTGTCCAGGCCGATCAGGTCCGCGAGCCTCAGCGGGCCCATGGGGTGGGCGCAGCCCAGCTCCATGCCGGTGTCGATGCCGGCGGCGGTCGCGAAGCCGGACTCCGCCATCCGGATCGCGGACAGCAGATAGGGCACGAGCAGCGCGTTGACGACGAAGCCCGCCCGGTCCTGGGACCGGATCACCGTCTTGCCGAGGGTTCGGGTCGCGAAGTCCTCCACCGCGGCCGTCGTCGCGGCCGACGTGTGCAGCGAGGTCACCACCTCCACCAGGGGCAGCACGGGCACGGGGTTGAAGAAGTGCAGGCCCACGACCCGGTCCGCCCGGCCGGTCGCCATGCCCAGCCGCATCACCGGCAGGGAGGAGGTGTTGGTGGCCACCCTGCCGACGTCGGGCACGTCCCCGGTGAGGGCGCGGCAGCGCTCCTCGTCGCCCTCGATGGCCGCGATCCGGGCGGGCACGCCGCCCAGCCAGGCGACGCGCTCGCGCAGCCCGGTGTCCCGGGCGATCTCCACGGCCTCGGCCACCGACGCCTCGGCGTCCCGGTGCGCCCCGGCCAGCACCTGGCGTTCCGCCAGCACGTGCAGGGCCT
>NZ_JAOCQE010000478.1 GCF_025290915.1 Streptomyces sp. 15-116A
GGGGTCGGCCGGGCCCTGTGCGTAAGGCGCCTGCGCGGCCGTCGGTCCGGTGGCGCGAGCCGGCTGCGCGGCGGTCGGTCCGGTCGCGTGCGGCTGTACGGCGGTCGGTCGGTTGGCGTGCGGGAACGGGGACCCGGCACCGTCCGGCCCGGTCTCGTGCGGCAGCGGTACGTGCGCGTCGGTGGCCCGGGTCGGCACGTACAGCTGCGCCGAGTCGGGCCTGCGCCCCTCCGCCGCCTCCGCGAGCATCTGCTCGGCCGCCGCGGCGTCGGGGCGGTCGGCCGGATCCTTGTTCAGCAGGGCGTTGATGACGGGGGCGAGCGGTCCGGCGTGCCGCGCCTCGGCGGCCTCCTCCTCGACGACCGCCTGCATGGTGGTCAGCGGTGAGGTGCGGCGGAACGGCGACCTGCCCTCGACCGCCGTGTACAGGGTGGCGCCGAGCGCCCACAGGTCGGAGGCCGGCCCCGGATCGTGGCCGCGCACCCGCTCGGGCGCGAGGTAGTCGACCGAGCCGACGACCTCTCCGGTCCGGGTGATGGCGGTGTCGCCGTCGATCTGCGCGATGCCGAAGTCGGTGAGCAGCACCCGGCCGTCGTCGCCGAGGAGAACGTTGCCGGGCTTGACGTCACGGTGCAGTACGCCCGCCTTGTGCGCGGCGCGCAACGCGCGTAGCACCCACATGCCGACGCGCGCCGCCTCGCGGGGTTCGACGCGGCCCTCCTCCTTGACCGCGTCGGCCAGCGAACGGCCCTCGACCAGTTCCATCACGATCCACGGCCGGCCGTCGTGCTCCAGCACGTCGTGCACCGTGACGACCGCGGAGTGGTTGATCCGAGCCGCCGCGCGTGCCTCGGCGCGGGTCCGCGCGAGCAGCATCGCCTGCTCGCTGTCGGAGACGTAGAGCGCGGCGGTCAACTCCTTGATGGCGACGGATCGGTGCAGCACCTCGTCGTGCGCACGCCACACCCGGCCCATGCCACCGCTGCCGATGGACGCGCCGAGCCGGTAGCGGCCCGCGACGAGCGAGCCCTGCATCTGATTCACGTTGCCCCGCAATGGTCTTGACAGGGTCAGGGTAAGGACCCACCCCCATCCTGGGAACGGGCGGGGTGCCACGGAGACCGCACTGTGATGGTTGTCGCGCCGCGCGACGCCGGACAACCACAGCGGGTGCGCGAGCGTACGTGCTCCGTCAGCCGGTGAACCGGTAGGTGGCCGCCGCCTGCTCGTACAGCCGGGTCACCTCGTCCCGTTCGCCCTCCGGACCGCGGACCTGCACCACGTGATAGCGGCCGTCGATCAGCACGGCGAGGTTGCGGACGTACAGCTCGCCCCCGTCACCGCCGGTCCAGGTGAACTGCCCCTCCGCCATGGTGCGTCCGCCCACCTCGATGGTCTTCAGCCCGGTGGAGGTGGCCCAACTGGAGTCGCGGTACGGCTGGAGCTCACGCTCGTCGTCCCGCTGATACGCCATCGGATCGCTGCCGTACCGCTCCGCGCTGTCCCGGCCCGGCACGACGATCAGCTCGAAGTCTCCGCGGGAGTAGACGATCTGGCCGCTGCCGTTCTTCCCGGTGCGCTGCCAGTCCTCGGCCACGGCGACCTGGAATCCCTCGGAATCCTTGCGCAGCGTGAAGCCCTCTGCGACCTCGGGGCCGGTGGTCTGCGTCTCGGTGGAGCCGGCCGATTCTTCAGGGCTGTTGCCGGGGCTGTCCTTCGGGTCCTCCGGTTCGGACGCGGTCTCGTCGTCACCGCCCGGCCCACCGCCCGCCTCCCGCGACGGCGGCGCCTGGCTGACCTCCCCGGTCGCCCCGGCGCCCTTGGTGTCCTCCCCCGCCTTCGGCATGAACAGCATGGCGTACGCGATGGCGGCGGCCATGACGAGCAGCACCAGCAGAAGCAGGGTGCGCCCGAGCCTGCGCGGGGAACGGGCGCTCTGCTTGGCCCGCTTGTGCCGGCCGTGGTGAGCGGGCAGCTGCGCACGCCGTCTGCGCACCAGCTCGCCCCGGCGACGCACCACCGGCAGCCGGCTGCCTTCCAGGGGCGGGGCCGTGATGACGTGCAGGCCGGCCTCCGGCTCGGGCGCCGACCGCACCAGTGAGCGCAGCCAGCCGCGCAGTTCCTCGACGTCCGGCCGCTCGGTGGGGTCCTGGCGCAGCAGTGACTCCACGACCGGCCGGAGCGGTCCGCACTCCTCGGCGAACGCGGGCGGCTCGGCACACACCATCTGCACCAGCTCGGCCGTCGACTCCTCCGGGTACGGCGCATGTCCCTGTACGGCCCGGAACAACAGCGCGCCCAGCGCCCACAGGTCGGTCGCGGGACCGATCGGCGCGGCCAGCTGCCAGTTCTCGTGCACGGGCCCGGCCTGCTCCGGTGCCCACCGCTCCGTCACCGGCCCGATGACGGCCATCCGCGCCTGCCGCGCCCGCTCGGCGGCCAACGCGCTGGTGGGCCCGCGCGGCACGGGCGTCTGC
>NZ_JAOCQE010000479.1 GCF_025290915.1 Streptomyces sp. 15-116A
GCCGACGGCCTGCCGTTCGCGCCCTTCTCCACCGCCCTGCGCCAGCTGCGCCGCGAGCTGCCCGACCAGCTCGCCGCCGCCGCGGCCGGGCAGGAGGAGGAACTCGCCCGCCTGCTGCCCGAACTCGGCACCGCCGCCGCCCGCGAGGCCCGCCGCGACGAACAGGGCATGGCCCGCCTCTTCGAACTCACCGCCCGCCTGCTGGAACGTGTCGCCGCCGAGCACACCGTCGTCCTCGCCCTGGAGGACCTGCACTGGGCGGACGCCTCCACCCGCCACCTGCTGGCGTACCTCTTCCGCACCCTGCGCACCGGCCGGCTCGTCGTCCTCGCCACCTACCGCTCCGACGACATCCACCGCCGCCACCCGCTGCGCCCCCTCCTCGCCGAACTCGACCGGCTGCGCACCGTCCGCCGCGTCGAACTCGGCCGCTTCAACCGCGACGAGGTCGGCCGCCAGCTCGCCGGCATCCTCGCCCGCGAGCCCGAACCCGACCACGTCGACGAGATCTTCGAACGCTCCGACGGCAACGCCTTCTTCGTCGAGGAACTCTCCGTGGCCGGCCACGAGGGCTGTCGCACCGCCCTCACCGACTCGCTGCGCGATCTGCTCCTCGTCCGCGTCGAAGGACTCCCGGAGAGCGCCCAGCGGGTCGCCCGGATCGTCGCCGAGGGCGGCTCCACCGTGGAGTACCGGCTGCTCGCCGCCGTCGCCCGCCTCGCCGAGGACGACCTCATCGAGGCGCTGCGCGCCGCCGTCAACGCCAGCATCCTCACCCCGGCGCCCGACCGCGACGGCTACCGCTTCCGCCACTCCCTCGTCCGCGAGGCCGTCAGCGACGACCTGCTGCCCGGCGAACGCTCCCGTCTCAACCGCGGCTTCGCCGAAGCCCTGGAGGCCGACCCCACCCTGGTGCCCGCCGACGAGCGCGTCACCCGCCTGGCCAGCTACTGGTACCACGCCCACGACGCCGCCAAGGCCCTGCCCGCCGTCCTCGACGCCTCCGCCGAGGCCCGCCGCCGCCACGCCTACGCCGAACAACTCCGGCTCCTCGAGCGGGCCATGGAACTGTGGGACTCCGTCCCTCAGGAGATACGCGCCGGCCTGCGCCCCGCCGACTACACCGAGGCCTACTGCGGCTGCGACCCCGAGACGGCCACCCTGCGCTACCTCGACCTCCTCGCCGAGGCCGCCGTCGCCGGACGGCTCTGCGGCGAACGCGAACGCTCACTGAAGATCACCAAGCGGGCCCTGCGCCAGCTCGACGAGGACCCCGACCCGCTGCGCGCCGCCTGGTTCTGGGTCCAGCGCTCCCGGCTCACCCAGTCCCTCGCCCGCGGCGACGGCTGGACCGAACTCGGTACCGCGCAGGAGCTGGTGCGCGGCCTGCCCCCGTCCGAGGTGCACGCCGAGGTCCTCGCCTCCGCCGCCAGCTGGTCCATGCTCCACGAACCCGGCCCCGAGGCCATGGCCGCCGCCGAACGCGCCGTGGAGTACGCCCGCATGGTCGGCGCCCACGACATCGAGCTCAACGCCCGCCTCACCCTCGGCGGCCTCATGGTCGACGCCGGCGACATCGAGACCGGCCTCGCCACGATGTACGAGGTCCAGCGCCGGGCGAGCGAACTGGGCGTCGACATGGTGCTGTGCCGCAGCTATGTGAACCTCCCCTCGGTCCTCGAAGGCGTCGGCCGCTCCGAGGAGGCGCTCGGCCTGCTCCAGGAGGGCACCCGCGTCACCCGCCGCCTGGGCCTGCTGGACTCCGAGGCCTGGGTGTGGGGCAACCTCGCCGAGTCCCTGCACTCCGTGGGCCGCTGGGACGAGGCGGCCGAGGCCGCCGCCACCGCCCAGCGCCGGGAACCGAGCTCCAAGCCCCGCGCCGGCGCCGCCATGCGCCTGGCCCATCTCGCCTACGACCGCGGCGACCTGGCCACGGCGTCCCGCCAACTCGCCGCCGCCCGCGCTCACTTCGGCACCCACGACGCCATGCCGCAGTACTCCCTGCCGATGACTTTGGTCGCCGTCGGCATCGCCGCCGCCGAGGGCCGCCTCGCCGACGCCCGCGCCGAACTCCTCACCGCCCTCGACGCCGAACTCCCGCCCGGCACCCAGCGCTACGGCTGGCCCCTGCTGCTCACCGCCGCCACCGCCGAGTCCGACGCCTTCGGCGACCCGGCCACCGAACCCGGCCGCCCCGAGATCCTCGACCGCATCCGCACGGCCGCCAAGACCCTCGCCACCGGCGTGCCCGTGTGGCAGGCCCACGACATCTGGCTGCGCGCCGAACTGCAGCGGGCCGAGGGCACCACCGCCCCGGACGAGTGGAGCGCCGCCGTCGCCGCCGTGGAACCCCTCGGCCGTCCCTACGACCTCGCGCGCGTCCGCTACCGGCTCGCCGAGGCCCTGCTCGCCGCCGGAGCGGGCGAGGACGAGCGGGCCCGCGCCAGGGAACTGCTGCGGCTGTCCCAGGCCGTC
>NZ_JAOCQE010000048.1 GCF_025290915.1 Streptomyces sp. 15-116A
GCGCGCCCTGTACGCCTCCCTCGCCAAGGCCGCAGGCCGCAGCCCCGCCGAGCTGGCACGCGCGGTGGCCGCCTGGCGTCAGGGCGGCCCGAGCGGCCTCAGCGTGCTCGAGGAACCCTGGGACCCACCGGCCGGCCGCTTCGACCGCGCCCGCCCGCTCCTCCTCGCCGCCGACCTGCCCGCGTTCCGTCCCTGGCGCAACCGCCTCACCCACCCCCGAGGCCATGTCCAGCTCCGCCTGGGCCGCGACCACCTCTGGTACGCCTACGAGTCCGAACCCGGCCACGACGACTGGTGGCCCCGCGGCACACCGGACTCGGACCCGGTCGGCGCCCTGACCGGCCTGGACACCCCGGGTGCCTTGTAAGAGGCCCGGGGGATGGGATCGTCGAGCCCGGGGATCGGTCATCGAGCCGGTACGGATCGGGCCATAGCTCACACCGACCGCACGCGCTCACGCCCCAGACGCTCCCGGACGGTCCGTACGAGCTCAGGGTCGGGCTCGGGCGCGGTGACGGCCAGACGGGCGTAGGGCGCGGAGGACGCGGAGGGCCACAGGTCCACGACGACCGCGGTTTCACCGGCCCGCACCACAACGAAATCCGTCCCGCGAGGATGCGCCCGCTCTCCCGCGCAGAGCCCGGGACGGCACACGCCACCGCGCGACCCACCGCGCAGAGCACGCCACCAGTCCGGCTCGATCCACACGTCCCTGACGTCGGCCAGAGCCACGCGAACCTCGCGGTGCCGGGTCAGAAGCCGTTCCCGCCAGGACAGACGAAGTACCAGGTCATCAGCGTCCACCACCAGCCGTGCCACGGCTGCCGCCTCCCTCGACACCATGCGTCGAAGTCGCCGTACCGTACGAGATTCATCATCCCAATCCCACCCGTACCGCGCCTAAAATAATCACGGATCCATCACGGTCATGTGTCCGGGCGAAGGCCACCGCGGAAGGGAGGCAGGCCGATGATCACCGAACTGGCTGTAGAGCGCGTCGAATTCACCTGCGGACATTGCTGGCACAAGTGGAGCGCCGATTACGACGTCCAGCAGTACCGCGACGACAACGGCGACGCATGGGAGTACTTCACCCGCGACGGCATCGCCGTCCCGTCCCCCTACGACCTCCAGGGCGCGCCCCCCTGCCCGATCTGCGGCCGCCACTGGGTGGGCCGCCTGATCGCCCGCAGGCCGGTCCCGGTCCCGCCGGGCGCCTCCGACACCCCCCGGAGCCGCATCACCGTGCCATCCGACCAGCACCGCACCGACCGCCACACGGCACCCCCACTGGAAGCCGACGCCCACGCACAGCCCACCCCCGCCGCTTCCCCCGGCGACCGCTGACCCCGCACCCCGGCTGCCGGCTCGGCCTCACCGAGCCGGCAGCCGCCTCCGCACACCGCCGGCGCGGGGCGGCCCCCGCTCTCCGAAATCCCGTCGACTCCTCGCGGCACGGCCCCTACCCTGCCCGCATGCCTCCCGCGAAGACCTCGTACGTCTGCCTGCCCTGCCGGGCGTCGTACAAGCAGCCCTACGACCGGGACCGGCCCCGGACCTGCCCGCGGTGCGCGAACCCGTTGATCCACGTGGGCTCGGCCTTCGCCGCCCCACGCCGACGCGATGCCGCCGCATGGCGAACCCTCTCGGTGCTGCTGCACGCAGGCGTGCGCTTCCACAAGAGCTGCTGCGGCGGCCCCGGCTACCGCCCCCGCACCCTGCGCGAGATCCGCGAGCGCATGACCTACGCCGGGCGAACCGGCACCCCTTTCACCGAGGCGCTGGTGCTCCGCGACGTACCGTGACCCGACGCCTACCGTCGGGCACGCCGACGAGCGATGAGCAGCCCGAGCGCGATGCCCACCAGAAGCGTGACGGTCAGCACGCTCCACAGCGGCAACGTCACCGTGGGCACCCATAGCCTGATGGTGACCGAGTCGGTATTGGCAGCGATGAACCAGACGGCCGCGGCAGCGAGAAGCACGAACCCGATCGTCCGCAGCCTGATGTCCCGCCCCTTCACTGTCAGCGTCGACGGACTGTGCGCATGTGCG
Source organism: Streptomyces sp. 15-116A (assembly GCF_025290915.1). GTDB lineage: Bacteria > Actinomycetota > Actinomycetes > Streptomycetales > Streptomycetaceae > Streptomyces. The sequence goes on from NZ_JAOCQE010000048.1 coordinate 2,055, forward strand.
GTACTCCGGGCCATAAACCCCATTATCAACCGCTTCCACCCCACCAGCGACCTCTGACCACCAACCGGAGCGCCTCGCTCGCTTCTGGTGTGAGGTGCTGGGGCATGTCGTACCGCCACCGCCGGAGGGGTTCGCCACGTGGGACGAGTACAAGCGCGCGCAGCCGCCCGAGGAGCGGGACTCCTGGTTCGCCTGCATCGATCCCTCGGGTGCGGGTCCGCGGCTGTACTTCCAGCGCGTCCCGGAGGGGAAGGCCGCCAAGAACCGGGTGCATCTCGATGTGCGGGTCGGCACCGGACTCGTGGAGGAAGAGCGCCTCGCCGCACTCGAGGCCGAATGCGCACGGCTGATCCCGCTCGGCGCGGTACAGGTGCGGACTCTGTACGACGGCAACGACGCGTGCATCCCGATGCTCGACATCGAGGGAAACGTGTTCTGCATCGACTGAGCTCCGCACCGAGCTCATCCCGTGCTGTCCGTGACGGGCCCCGCCGATGAGGCGCCGTCGGCGAAGGGCGTGTAGTGCGCGGGGGTGTGGTCGACGGGCAGGTCGGGTCGCCAGGCGGTGAGGATCTGGGCGCTGCACACGAACAAGCCGTCGGGCAGCCGGTCGAGGGGGTACCAGGCCCAGTCGCCGACGCTTTCGTCCGGCTGGGTGGCCGGCTGCCCCTCCCAGGTGTCGACCAGGGCGCCGACGGTGAGCCGTACGACGCCTTGGACGTCGTCGAGGAGCGTGCCCAGGAGCGTGACGTCCTCGGGCCGCGCGCGCAGCCCCGTCTCCTCGGCGAGTTCGCGGACGACGGTCTGCTCGAAGGACTCGCCGGCCTCGACGGTCCCACCGGGCAGTTCCAGCGTGCCACGGCGGTGACGGCCCAGAAGCACACCCCGCTCGCTCAGGACGATCGCACCGACCCCGATGACGGCGTGCGCAACGGGCGGACGCGCGACGCGGGGCCTGCTGGAGACGCGCACAGGCTGCTGGCGGCTGCCGTAGAGGGGCCAGGCGTGTGCGTTGAGTTCTTCGGCGGTCATGGTTGCTCCTCGGGGGGGCCGTTCGGCCCGGGTGGTGAGTATGGGTGCTGGTGGACGGGGGGCGTCAGCGGTCCTGGGAGAGCGTCAGTAGTTCGGCGAAGGTTCCGCCGGCGTGGACGAGGTCGTCGTAGTGGCCCTGTTCGGTGATTCGGCCGTGTTCCATCACGATGATGTGATCGGCGATCTTGGTGTTCTCCAGCCGGTGGGTGACCATGATGGTGATGCGGTCGGCGGCGATGGCCTTGATCTGCTCGAAGATCTGGTGCTCACCGCGCGGGTCCATCTGGGAGGTGGGTTCGTCGAGGATCAGCAGCCCGGGCCGGCGGTACAGCGCGCGGGAGCAGGCGATGCGCTGCCACTGGCCGCCGGAGAGCTCCGCGCCGCCGAAGACGTCGCGGACGAGGAGCGTGTCCAGGCCCGCGGGGAGGTCCTCGACGGCCTCGCGCAGGCCGACCGCCTCGACGGCTTCCCACACCGGCCCGTCGTCGCGGGTGCGCGGCTGCCCCAGGGTCACGTTCTCGCGGACGCGCAGCGGCCACTGGGCGAAGATCTGCGGCACCAGACCGGTGTGCGCCCACACCGTGGCGGGATCCAGCTCGGCGAGGTCGACGCCGTTCCAGGTGACCTTGCCCTTGTCGGGCAGGTAGATCCCGGTGAGCAGCCGGGTGAGCGTGGACTTGCCCGAGCCGTTCGCGCCGACGATCGCGAGAATCTGCCCGCGCCTCAGCGTGAGGGAGACACCGTCCACAGCGGGCCTGTCCTTGCCCGCGTACTGGAAGGCGACCTCGTCCAGCCGGATCTCCTCGGTCGGCGCGCCGTGCCGGTGAGGGCCGCGCTCGGGGGCGCGGGCCGCGGCATCCTCGAGGAAGGACTGCATGTCGCCCAAGTACAGGCTGGTGTGGAAGACGGCGGCCCCGTTGACGACGACCCCGGAGAGAGCGGCCAGTGTGGTCTGGACGGCAATGACGGCCGTGGCGGCGACCGCCAGGCCGATGCGGCCGGTCACCGCGAGCCAGGCGAGGGCGCCCCACGTCGCGACCAGGAACACCCCACCGGCCAGCGAGGACAGCAGGGCGATCCGCAAGGTCCGCGGCGCCGCGGCCAGGGTGCGCCGGTCGCACCGGTCGGACAGGGACCGGTACCAGAACACCAGGTAGTCGGTCATCGAGTTGGCGCGGACCTCGTCGCCGTACTTCGACGCCGTCGCCCACCAGCGCATCATGCCGCGCACGTTGCGGTCGGCCACGTTGGCGTAGTGGATCTGGTAGTCGCCCCGGGCGGTCAGGACGGCGCCGACACCGGCCGGCAGCACGGCGAGCAGGAGCAGCGGCAGCATCAGCGGGTTCAGCACCGACAGGACGCCGACGGCGGTGATCATACGGATCAGGGCGGCCATGAACCGCTGCGCGTCGGTGACCATCACCTGCGTGCGGATCACCCCCATCTCGGCCGCCTCCTGACGGACCGAGAACCCGTCCTCCGCGTACGCCGAGGCCTCGACCCGGCACACCGCTTCGACCAGCGCCGTATCCGTCTCCGTGGTCAGCCGGGGGGTGATCCGCCGCTCGGCGTACGTGGCCACCGCCGCGGCGCCTCGGCCGAACGCGGCGGCGAGCGCCACCACGAGCAGCGCGGGCAGCGCCCCGCGCAGCCGCTCACCTGCGCTGCCGTCTCCGAGGACGGGCGCCATGGCGCGGGCGGTGGCGGTCAGCAGCACGGCGGCGGAGACACCCGTGACCACCTGACAGACGAGCAGCAGCTGCACGGCCCGCCGGTCGGTCCGCCACGACAGCCGGGCGATGCGGCCCAGCACGGCCGGGATCTGCCCGCACATCCGCCGGAACGAGACCTCGGCGAGCGGATTGACGGAGTACTGCCCCTTGTACGTGATCTCCGCAGGCGGCGGGGGAGGCGGCGGCGCGTTGTCGTGCTGTGCGTGCGATGCGGGCGAGGTCAACGGGTCCCCCTGGGCGGTCGTCCGGCGCGGTCGTGAGGTTCAACGACCCGGCCCAGATATCGAACTGGTGTATTTCGGACGGACCCGGAAGCCCGGGATTCAGCGCGTGGCGGAGCGTGGCTGATGCATCGACCCGTCCCCTGCAACAGGAGTACGACGCAGGCGGGTTGGCCGAAACGCCGTGAACGGTTCGAGGGACCGTGCCCATGCCAGCGCCAGCCGAGTTCGAACAGAGCTTGAGACCCTGCCCGGTACACCGGAAGTCGCCGGCACCGCTCGCGCCGCCCCTTCCCCGGCGGCGACGCGCCTTCGATGCGCCCGGCGTGACCGGTCGCCGTTTCCGTCGACACCCAGTGCAGGCGGCCGACCAGCACGGACCGTTGGCAGGCGGGGTGACCGAAGAGGGAGTAGTCGGCCGGCTGCTGGACGGTGGACGGAGACGTCCACCGCTCGGTGCTGGGGCGCGATCTGGGACGTCGACGGTGGCGTCATGGCCGGCCGCAACTGACCCGTCCGCGCCGGGTCCGGTGCTGCCGGATCCGGCGCTCAGCCGGGGAACGCCGTACCAGAGGCCGTGCCTTCAGGCGGAGGCTTCCGTGAGCCTCGCCAGCTCGTCGTCCGGCAGGCGCAGTTCCGCCACCTTCAGCAGGGCCGGGAGCTGCTCGACCGTCCTGGCGGAGGCGATCGGCGCGGCGACCGTCGGCTGGGCCGCGAGCCAGGCGAGGGCGACGGAGGCGACCTCGGTGTCGTGGGCCCGCGCGATGGCGTCGAGGGCGGTGAGGACCCTCTGCCCCCGCTCGGTGCGCAGATGCGCGGCGGCGCCCCGTGCCCGCGGGCTGTCCACCGAGGCGCCCGGCCGGTACTTGCCGGTCAGGAAGCCGGAGGCCAGCGCGTAGTACGGAACGGCCGCGAGGCCGTACCGCTCGGCAAGGCGCTGCAGCTCGCCCTCGTAGCTCTCGCGCGAGACCAGGTTGTAGTGGGGCTGGAGTGCGACGTAGCGGGCCAGTCCCTCGCGCTCGGAGAAGTCCAGCGAGGCCTGCAGGCGCTCGGCGGAGATGTTGGAGGCGGCGATGTGGCGGACCTTGCCCGCCTTCACCAGCTCGTCCAGCGCGCCGATGATCTCCTCCACCGGCACGTCCGGCTTGTCGAAGTGGGTGTAGTACAGGTCGATGTAGTCGGTGCCCAGGCGCCGCAGGGAGGCGTCGGCCGCGGCCTTGATGTTGGCGGCCGTCAGGCCCTGGAACTCGGGGTGCTGGCTGACCTTGGTGGCGATGACTACGTCGGAGCGGTTGCCGCGTTCCTTGACCCACTTGCCGATGATCGTCTCCGACTCACCGCCCTTGTTGCCCTCGACCCACGCGGAGTAGGAGTCGGCGGTGTCGACGAAGTTGCCACCGGCGGCCGTGTAGGCGTCCAGCACGGCGAAGGACTGCGCCTCGTCGGCGGTCCAGCCGAAGACGTTGCCACCGAGGGCGAGGGGAAAGACCTCGAGGTCGGACGTTCCCAGTTTGCGCACAGAAGTCATGCTCAACATCAACAACAGGCGTCAGGCGTTCCATTCCGAGGGCGGCGGCGTAGATCAGTCCCGGGGCGTACCCAGCCAGCACCAGGGAAGCGGCCGCGGCCGCCGACAGCCGTCGTGTGCCCCCACATGCCGACCGTCATCGGCCACACCATGGCGTTGTGCCGCCCGGGCCGCTCGTCATACTGGCCCGATGGCATCACGCACTGTCCAAAGCAGCCGGCCGATCACGATACGGAGGGCCGTTGCGCGGGATGCCGGACGGCTCACGCGGCTCGTGCGTGGCTCAGGCGCCTACGCGGGCCAGTACGCAGCCGCAGTCGCGGGCTACCGGGTCGGTCCTGATTACATCGAGGCCCACCGCGTCTTCGTGGCCGTCGGCGCCGACGAGCAGGGAGACCGGATCCTCGGGTTCTACTCGCTCGTTCTGGCTCCACCGGAGCTCGACCTGCTGTTCGTCGCCGATCATGCGCAAGGACGGGGTACGGGACGGCTGCTCGTCGCGCACATGCAGTCCGAGGCCCGTGCCGCCGGGCTCGAACGTGTCAAGGTCGTGTCGCACCCTCCCGCCGAGGGCTTCTACCACCGCGCCGGTGCCGTGCGGACCGGAACCGCGCTCGCGAACCCGCCCGCCGTGCCGTGGGACCGTCCCGAGTTCGAGTTTCGCATTCCTCCGGAATGACGCGGTGCGCCGGTTCGCGGGGCACCGGGATGCCGGCGGGGCAGCGCGCAACGGGGACCGTGCTGCCCCGCCGCGGCTCAGGCGTCGATGATGACGGGGATGATGAGGGGCTTGCGGCGGTGGGTGCGGAACGCCCAGTTCGCCACGGCGCGGGCGAGGAGTTGTTCGAGTTGGCGCGCGTCCCCGACGCCTTCCTCGGCCGCGGTGGCGAGGGTCTTCTCGATGACGGGGATGACCGGCTCGAAGGTGGCGTCGTCGTGGACGAAGCCCCGGGCCAGGAAATCGGGGGGCTCGGCGAGGGCGCCGGTGTCCGCGTCGACGATCGCCACCACCGTGACCACGCCTTCGGCGGCGAGCGTGAGGCGGTCCTTGAGGGACGCCTCGGTCGCGCCGCCGACCTCCATGCCGTCCACATAGACGTTGCCCGCGGGCACCTTGCCGGTGATGGATGCGCGCCCGTCGACGAGGTCGACGACGACGCCGTCCTCGGCGATGACGACCCGGTCGGGGTCGACGCCGGTCCGGATGGCGAGGTCGGCGTTGGCCCGCAGGTGGCGCCATTCGCCGTGGACGGGCATGACGTTGCGGGGCTTGACAATGTTGTAGCAGTAGACGAGTTCGCCGGCGCTGGCGTGCCCGGAGACATGCACCTTGGCGTTGCCCTTGTGGACCACGTGCGCGCCCCAGCGGGTCAGCCCGTTGATCACCCGGTAGATGGCGTTCTCGTTCCCGGGGATGAGGGAGCTGGCGAGCAGGACGGTGTCGCCCTTGCCGATACGGATCATGTGGTCGCGGTTGGCCATCCGTGACAGCGCGGCCATCGGTTCGCCCTGGGAGCCGGTGCACACCAGAGTGATCTTGTGGTCCGGGAGCTTCTCCAGCTCCTTCGTGCTCACGACCAGACCGGAGGGGACTTTCAGATAGCCCAGGTCACGGGCGATGCCCATGTTGCGGACCATCGACCGGCCCACGAAGGCGACCTTGCGGCCGTGCTGGTGTGCGGCGTCCAGGACCTGCTGGATGCGGTGCACGTGACTGGCGAAGCTGGAGACGATGACCCGGCGCGGCGCGGTGCGCATCACCTGCTCGATGGCCGGGTTCAGCTCGCGTTCGGAGGTGGTGAAGCCGGGTACCTCGGCATTGGTGGAGTCGGTGAGGAACAGGTCCACGCCCTCCTCGCCGAGGCGGGCGAAGGCGCGCAGATCGGTGATGCGGTCGTCGAGAGGGAACTGGTCCATCTTGAAGTCGCCGGTGTGCAGCACCATCCCGGCCTCGGTGCGGATCGCGACCGCGAGGCTGTCGGGGATGGAGTGGTTGACCGCCACGAATTCGCAGTCGAAGGGCCCGAAGCCACGCCGGTCGCCCTCCCGCACCCGCACCGTGCGCGGCCGAATGCCGTGTTCCTTGAGCTTGGCCTCAAGGAACGCCAACGTCAGCTTGGAGCCGACGACGGGAATGTCGGACCGCTCGCGCAGCAGGTACGGCACACCGCCGATGTGATCCTCGTGGCCGTGGGTGAGTACCACGGCCACGATGTCGTCCAGCCGGTCCCGGATCGAGGTGAAGTCCGGCAGGATCACGTCCACGCCGGGCTGGGTCTCCTCGGGGAACAGCACGCCGCAGTCGACGATGAGCAGCTTGCCCGCGTGCTCGAAGACGGTCATATTGCGGCCGATCTCACCCAGGCCGCCCAGGGGGACGACCCGCAGCCCTCCCTCGGGAAGGGGCGGGGCGGCTTTCAGCTCAGGGTGCGGATGACTCATACCCCGACGGTACCCGGATCGCGGGACGGGATGATCCATCATGTCGGCGAGCGGGGGACAGGCAGTGGTGAAAGCGGTACAGCCTTCCGTGTGTTCGGCGACCAGGACGAGATCCTCGTCGGTGCTGGTCAGGTGCTGGTCAGGTGCTGGTCAGGTGCTGGTCAGGTGCTGGGTGGCCCCTGCGGTTCCCCGGGCTGTGTGAGATTTCGTGAGACGTGAGAGGGTCTGACGCGTGAGTGAGACACCGTCGAACACCCTGCAATACCGCTTTGACGGGCCAGAAGAGGCTCCCGTCCTGATCCTGGGGCCCTCGCTGGGCACCACCTGGCACAGGTTGTAGAGACCGTCTACGGGCGTCCACGTCAGTCCAGGGTGACCGTGTAAGGACAGCTCAGAGCGTTTTGATCTGAGGGCGTCGACGCAGTTGGTGACAGGCGCGTGATAGCGGCGTTGGACGAGAAGCTCCGCAGGTGTGGCCCGGCAGGGCTCTTGAGTGGGTGGATTTCTGCGTCTGTCATGGGTGTCTCTTCGCTGGGGTTCTCCTTTCCGAGCGCGGAGGAGGGGACGGGTCGAGTCGCAGCGTGTGGCCCAGGGACTCTGTGCGATCGACTGCGGTGCACGGCATTCGCTACCGCAGAAGTTCACGTCTCGGGGGTGTCCGGGCTCTGTCTGTCCTGGCCCACGGCTGGTTCGGTCTACGGGGGCGCGGGGAGGGGGGCTCGGAATCTCGCGCGCGACCTGTTCAGAGCCGGTCGGGCCTGTCAACATCTCATTGTCAGTGTGAAGTTGGGGGGCCTTACGTGGTGTCGGTGCAAAGCAATGATCAGCGGCTGTTGGAACGCATCCTGGAGGATCAGCATCTCAAGCTGGCGCCGGACAAGAACCGGGATGACTTCTTCACGTTCTTCGCCGCGGACAAGGCTCTGCAGGACTGGGACCTGGACAACGACGAGATCACGGATGGCATCGTCGACGGCGCGCATGACTGCGGTATCGACGGCATCTGGACGTTTGTGGACGAGCGCTACATCACCGCTGATGCGCATCAGTTTCTCCCGTCGCGTGCCGGCAAGATCGAGCTGGTCATCTTGCAGGCGAAGAACTCGTCGGGATACCAGGAGTCGGTGATCGAGAAGCTGCACTTCCATCTGCCCGCTCTGTTGGACATGGGCCGGGACGAGGAAGACCTGGTCGCCCACACCAACGCCAAGCTGCTCGAACGTACGCGTCGCTTCCTGCATATCCTCGAAGAACTGGCATCCTCCTTCCCTCAAGTTCGCATCAAGGTCATCTACGCGAACAAGTCGGCAGAGACACCGCACCCCAACGTCAAGGCCAAGGGAGACAGGCTCAGGCGCGAGCTTGCGAAGATCACATCCGACACCAGGGCCGACCTTGAGTACCTCAATGCCGCTGACCTGCGCGAGCGGACTGCCCGCGGAGCCAAAGCCGTCGCACAGCTGGTGTTCACCGAAACGCCGATGAGCACATCGCTCGGCGAGGGATATGTTTGTCTGGCGCGGCTGGACGAGTACTACCGCTTCATCACGTCCGACAACGAAGCTTTGCGCTTGGAGCTCTTCGAGTCCAACGTGCGCGACTACGCGGGATCCACGGCAGTCAACAACGCCATCGGTGAAACCCTGAAGTCCGGGACAGGCGAGGACTTCTGGTGGTTCAACAACGGTGTCACCGTCGTCGCGGACGCTGCCCAGATCGCCGGCAAGAGGATCGTGGTCAAAGAGCCTCAGATCGTCAACGGGCTACAGACCAGCCACGAGATCTACAGCTACGTCCAGAACGGTGGTCAGCACCGCGAGCGGTCCCTCCTCGTGAAGATCGTTGTCGCGCCCGAGTCCGGTACGGCTCGCGACCGCATCATCCGAGCGACCAACAGCCAGACCCAACTGCCCGCCGGCGCATTGCGAGCCACCGAGTCCATCCAGAAGGACATCGAGGAGAGCCTCGGCCAGGTGGGTGGCTACTACTACGAGCGCCGAGCCAGCTACTACCGCAACCTCGGTTTCCCCCTCGATCGGGTCGTCAGCATGGCCAGACTTGCCCGCGAGTTCACCGCCTTCGTTCTGCGCGAACCACATACCGCGCTGCGGCACTCTGACGCGCTACTGCTCGACGACCAGCACTACGCGCAGATCTTCTCCCCACGGCACGACCTGGACATCTACCCCTTGTGCCTCGATGTGCACACCAGGCTGCGCGCGTTCCTCACCTGCTATGCCGAAGACCGGCCCTTGCTGGGTGATTCGCTGGAGAACTGGCTCTACCCGCTGGCAGCGATGTCCGCCTACACACTCACTCGGCTGCGGCAGCCTTCACCGCGTGACCTGCTCAACATCGACCTGGGGCATCTCAGCGACGACTTGATGTTCCGTATGACAGGCACTCTGGAGCAGAGCTTCAAGAGCGTCCTGCGCCGCAACAAGGCCGGCGGTGTCGACCGGATCGCTCGTACCCCCGACTTCACCACCAAGATCCGCCAAGCCGTTGTGTCCCAGAGCCGCTACCACATCGAAGGCTGAGGCTGCGGCCATGACGTGCGATGTCAACTGTGACGAGCTGGGCCCGAGCTCACCTGATTGAGCTTCGGGCGGAGCTTTCACGGCAGCGCGAGTCGTTACGTCGCGCGGAACCTTCCCTGCTCGACCTCCGTGACCAGTCCCGCGTCGATCAGCCGGTCCAGGTGCTGCACCGCGGTCCGTCGCTCGACCGGCTCCACGTGTGGGCCCTGGATATGGGGGCGGTAGACCAGCCGGTGCTCGGCGATCTCCTCGACGGTCCGCGGCTCGTCGAGGAATGCCAAGAGGGTCGCGTCACGCTTTTCCACCACCTCCACGAAGTCGTCGAGCCGCCTGGCGAACTCTCCGGCGCCCTCGATCACACCCTTCTGGTGAGCAGTGCCGTACCAGCGGACGCCGAAATCCCGGCATCGGCGCAGGGAAGCCTCGAAGTCGGTGAGGCTGCTGCCGACGTCTCCGTAGTACGGCCCGAAGGATGTCAGGTCGATGTCCGCCACGAAGAGGAAGCCGTCCGGCTCGATCAGGAAGCCGCTGTGGCCCGCCGTGTGGCCCGGAAGGTGTACGACGGTCACGGTGCGGCCACCGAGGTCGAACACCGTGCCGTCCTCGAACCCCGTGGCGTCAGGACGATCCCGCACATGGAAGTGGTCGCGGAGCATCGCATGGGTGTGCTCGGTGGCGTCCGAGGGGAGGCCGTAGCCCTCGACCATGATCTCGCGTGACCGCAGCGCGGCCAGGTCCTTCTCATGGATCCGGACGGGCACCTCGTACTCGGCGAGACCTGCCACGTGGTCCTCGTGCGCGTGGCTCACGAGGACCAGGTCTGCGGGTGGTGCCGTGCCGACGAGCGACAGCGACGGATCGATGACCAGTGTCTCGGCGGTGCCGCGCACGAGTACGGAGTTGGCGTAGGGGTAGGCGCCCAGTTCGCCGCCCACCAGCACGGTGACTCCGCCGTACTGCCTTTCCGCGTATCCGGTGGTGGGCAAGGGCGGTACTCCTTCGTCCGCGTGTCGCGGTGATCGGATCCAGGTGTCGAGGCCGGTGGGCCCCGGGGAGCTGCCCCGGCCGACGTGGCGTCCGGGGCGGGTGCGGAGTCAGCCGCGCAGGGCGGAGGCGAAGATCCGCGGCAGCGCGGACCAGCGGGGAGCCGCGGCGAAGTCGGCGAGGAGGCGGCCCGTGGTGGCGGCGGTGCGGTTGGTGACGAACCACGGTGGCTTGGGGGACAGGGTCGTCTTCCCGTGCAGGATGGCCCGGGGCGCGGGGTGGAACGGCCCCCGGACCACGGTGCGTTCGGGCCCGTCCAGGAGGAGCGCGTTGTGCACGACGCCGATACCGCTCTGCACGTCGTCGAGGGTGTGGCCCGGGAAGGCGCCCCAGGAGGCGGTCGCGGTGAGGTAGCCGACTCCGGTCCAGGCGTTCAACGCGATCGTGCCGTAGCGGAGTTCGGCGATCGCCTCGTCCAGAGCGGGGCCGAGCACGGCCATGGTGCCCGGATGCGCGATCAGGTTCACACCGAGGGTGCCGGCGAACTCCTCGTTCGCGGTGCGGACCGCCTCGGCGAGGAACTGACGTGCGTCGCCGGGTAGTTCCAGGACGGCGAGAACGGGAGCGAAGTGCTCCGTGGTCAGAGCCGGGCCGGGTTTCTCCGGATCGAGCCCCGTGATCAGCACGCGGCCTGCACCGATCTGCTCGGCGGTGTCGCCGTACGTGTCGAGGGCGCGGGTGACCCGGTCGTCGCTGCCGGGGTAGTACGCGGGGCGGGCGGGTGCGTCGGCCAGCGCGGCTCGCAGGTGGGCCAGGAAGCGGTCCTTCTGTGCCCAGTCGGCATTGACCACGACCACCTGGCTCGCCACGCAGTTGTAGCCGTTGTTGTGCAGCTTCTGGGTGGCGATGTGCTCGGCCTGGTAGCGCAGGTCCGCTTCGGACCAGCCGCCCGGCAGCACGATGGTGGGGGAGACCCCGCCCAGTTCGCTGGTGACCGGTTTGCCGAGCAGTGGCGTGCCCGCCTTTTTGCGGCGGGCGCCCTCGGTGCCCGTACCGAAGACGATCGCGTCATGCGTCGCGGCGCTGCCGGTCATGTGGACATGGCGGACCTTCGGGTGGTGCACCAGGTACGCGCCGACGTCGGCGCCACCGGTGAGGATCCGGACCGCCCCGAGGTCGATCAGCGGCGCCAGCACCTGGCTGAAGACGTCGAGGAGCCCGTCGGTGACCGGGTTCAGTTTGAGGGCCACCACCCGGTTGTGCGCGTACAGCTCGTAGAGCACGTCCAGGATCGGGATCGAGGTGATGTTCCCGGCGCCGAGCACGACGCCCACGCCCGCGGTGGCGGCCGGGTGGAGCTGGGCGAGGCCCGCGCGCTGCCGCACCGCTTCCTTCGTGATGCCGGGCGGCATCCACACCTCGGCGCTGAACCCGTTCAGCAGGAGGCGGTCCCAGATGCTGTGCGGCAGGACGCGGACCGTGACCCGTCCGCCGGGCGCTCGGCCGAAGGAGAAGCCGTCGACAGGACTGCGGCCCTCCTCCAGGGCGGTGATGCTTGCGGCGAGCGCGCCGAGGGAGCTCAGCACCGGGTAGGGGCCGGTGATCCATTCTTCGCCGATCAGCGGGCTGTCGCTTGGCAGCCGTTTGTACGCGACGGCCGCGCGCACCCACGCCTCGGCCGCTTCGGCGGTGGCCGCGTGCATCTGCTCGAGCAGTTCCCGTCGCCTCGCCCGGTCGCAGGCGGCCCAGGCGGCCTCGCCGCGCACCAGGTCGTCGACGGCGCGGTCGATGGCCCACGTTCGTTCGGTGGGCGGCAGGGCGGCGGTCATCACGCGGCTCCCTTGATGAGGTCGGCCGCCTTCTCCGCCGCCATGATCGTGGGCGCGTTGGTGTTGCCGCGCGGCACGGTCGGGAAGACGGAGGCGTCGACCACCCGCAGGCCCGGCACGTCGTACACCCGCAGCTCGGGGTCGACCACCGCGCCGATCGCGCACGTCGACGTCGGGTGGTACAGCGTCTGCCCGGACCTCTGCGCCCAGGCGAGGAGATCCGCGTCGGTGTACGAGGCCGGCACGTCGAACTGTCCCGTGACCAGGTCCGCCACCGCCGACTGGGCGGCGATCTCCAGTGCGATCCGGATGCCCGCGACGATGACCGCCCGGTCCTGAGGCGTCGTCAGGTAGTTGTGCACGATCCGGGGAGCCGCGTCGGGGCGAGGGGAGCGCAGCGTCACCTCGCCGCGGCTCGTCGGAGCGACCACGCACGGGCCGAAGGAGAAGCCGTGTCCGATCGGCGCGCCGAGCCCTTCCTGATGGAAGAGCACAGGGGCGGCGTGGAACTGCACGTCTGGGGCGTCCAGTTCGGGACGGCTGCGGAAGAAGCCACCTGCCTCGCCGACGTTGGAGGTCAGGGGGCCGCGCCCCTCGCTCTGCAGCAGGGTCGCGTTCTTGGGGCTCGCCGCGCCGATCAGTGACTCGGCGTCGGTGAGGAAGTTGAGCAGCGTCATGTAGTGGTCCTGGAGGCCCTGCCCGACCGGCAGATCGCGGACGACCTCGATGCCGAAGGCGGACAGGGCGGGAGCGGGGCCGATGCCGGACAGCATCAGCAGCTTCGGGGACTCGTAGGCTCCCGCGGAGAGGATCACCTCGCGCTCGGCCCGTACGACCTCGATGCCGCCGCCCCGCTCGACCTCGACACCCGTTGCCCGGCCGCCGTCGAGTATGACGCGGTGGGCGCGGGCCGAGGAGAGTACGGTGAGGTTCGGCCGGTCGAGGGCGGGGTGCAGATAGGCGACGGCGGCGCTGCAGCGAAGACCGCCGCGCTGCGTCAACTGGTAGCGGCCGACGCCGAACTGCGACTCGCCGTTGAAATCGTCGTTCGTCTTGTGCCCGGCCTGTTCGGCGGCCCTCACGAAAGCCGAGGCGAGCGGGTGCCGGGACCTGCCGTCGCTGACCGTCAGCGGCCCGCCCGTCCCGTGGTAGTCGTCCGCGCCCCGCTCGTTGTCCTCCGAGCGCCGGAAGTACGGCAGCACGTCGGCGTACGACCAGCCGGTCGCCCCGGCGGCGGCCCAGCCGTCGTAGTCGGCCCGGTTGCCGCGAATGTAGATCATCGCGTTGATCGAGCTGGAACCGCCGAACACCTTGCCTCGGGGCAGGTAGGTCCGTCGCCCTCCGATGCCCGGCTCCGGGTCGGAGTCGAGGTCCCAGTCCAGCGCGGACTTGAACAGCTGAGGGAAGGCCGCCGGGACGTGGATCTCCTGCGCGGTGTCGGGGCCGCCGGCCTCGATCAGCGCGACCCGCACATCGGGGTCCTCCGAGAGTCGCGCCGCGAGGACACAGCCCGCGGATCCGGCGCCGACGATGACGTAGTCGTACATGCTCATCCCGTCCCTTGAACGAATACAGCGTGGTGGCGAACGAAGAGGGGTCACTCGGCCCGGGGAGCCCGGTGGCCTCCCGGGTGCCGGGCGGCACGCGTCGGATCGAGGACGCGCGAGAGGAAGGCGAGCTGATCGGCCAGTGCGCGCTGCTGTCCCGGGCCGGCGTAGACGTCCAGGTGGTCCACGGGGTACTCGCGCAGCTCCCCCCACCGGCCGGCCTTCCTGGCGGTCCGCCGGGCCGCTCCGGCAGGTGCGATGCGGTCCTCCGTACCGATCTGCACGAGGATGGGGCAGGCCAGACGCCGGACGAAGGTGGTGGGCCGGTTCAGCCCGACTTTCAGTGCCGCCCGTGCGCACACCTCGTTGCGGAAGGTGGGGCCGGCGAACGACGCGCAGATCTCCTGCGCATGAGGGACTCCCATCATGGCCAGCGCCCCGGGCTCCCCGACAACCGGTACGAGGTGCGGTGTCCGCCCTGTGAGGGCGCGAGCGGTGTCACGCAGGCCGTGCCCCGCCAGGCGCAGCAGCCGGCCGGGGCCGGCGTGGCGCATGAGGTGCGCCAGTGAGGCGAGGCCGTCGGTCACGGGCGTCAGCGAGACGACCGCGGTGACACGAGCGTCCTGGGCGGCGACCACGAGGGCGTGGCCGCCCGCGTACGACACACCCCACAGCACGATCCGATGCGGATCGACGCCGGGCAGCCGCCGGGCGGCAGCGAGGGCCGCGTGGTAGTCCTGCCGCTGGCGGCGGACCGAGACGTCCTGGCGGGGGGTGCCGCCGGAGTCGCCGAAGCCGCGGTAGTCGAAGACGAAAGCGTCGATGCCGGCCTCGGCGAAGCCCTCGGCATAGTTCAGCAGGCCGCTGTCACGGGTGCCGCCGAAGCCGTGGGCCATGACCACGCACGGCCGCCCGAGAGGGCCGGCCAGTGCGTCGTTGCCGGCCGGCAGGTGCCAGGCGGCGCAGCGGACACCGTGGCTGACGAAGGTGAGGTCGCGTTTCATCCCGCCGTCCCCGGCCGGGAGTCCGACAGCACCGGGGCGCCGGCGGTGAACCTGAGCGCCGGGTCCTCGACCGGCCCCTCGCGCAGCCGCTCGATGTCCTTCTCGTACGCCATCTCCACTGTCCACGGGCCGTGCGTTCCCGCCCGCGGGAACTGCCCGATCCCCCTGCGGACGTAGTTGGAGGTCAGGTCCATGTACGGCACCCGCTCGACGGACGGGTCGTCGAGGACCGGTTCGACGGTGTCGTAACCGTGGGCGTCCATGTGGTCGAGCAGACGGCAGAAGTGCTCGCAGACCAGATCGACCTTGAGCGTCCAGGACAGATTCGTGTATCCCAGCGCGAACGCGAGGTTCGGCACGCCGGACAGCATCATGGCCTTGTACGCCATGGTGTCCGAGGGTTTCGTCTCGCGGCCGTCGACGCTCAGCCGGATCTTGCCGAAGGGGGACATGGTGAGCCCGGTCGCGGTGACGATGATGTCGGCGGTCAGTTCCTGTCCCGACTTCAGCCGGATGCCGGTCCGGGTGAACCGGTCGATGTGGTCGGTGACGACCGAGGCCCGCCCCGCCGAGATCGCCTTGAAGAGGTCGCCGTCGGGCACCACGCACAGCCGCTGGTCCCAGGGGTCGTAGCGCGGGGTGAAGTGGGTCGCGACGTCGAAGTGCCGGGGGAGTTGCCGGCGCACGTTGGCGATGAGCAGTCTGCGCATGAGCTTCGGCATGCGCCGGCTGGCCTTGTAGACCCCGCGGGTGAACATGATGTTCTTGCGCCGGACGATCTCGTGTGCCCGTTTGTGGCCGAGCAGTTTCCTCAGCGCGTGGGCCAGGGAGTCCTGGGCCGGCACCGAGAAGACGTAACTCGGTGAGCGCTGCAGCATGGTGACGTGTTCCGCTGTGCGAGCCATCGAGGGAATGAGGGTGATGGCCGTGGCGCCGCTGCCGATCACGATGACGCGTTTGCCGGTGTGGTCGAGGTCCTCGGGCCAGTGCTGCGGATGGATCACCGTGCCCGCGAAGTCCTCGACGCCGGTGAACGGGGGTGTGTAACCCGCGTCGTGGTCGTACATGCCGGTGCCGAGGAACAGAAAGCGTGCGGTGAACCTCGCCTTCTTCCTGCTCCCGGACTGCTGGGCTGTGACGGTCCACCGCCCCGTCGTGGAGGAGAACTCCGCGCTGACGACCCGGTGGCCGAACCGGATGTGCCGGGCGAGCCCGTGCTCGGTGACCGTCTGCCGCAGGTAGTCGAGGATGAGGTGTCCGTCGGCGATCGACGTGCGGTGGGCCCACGGTTTGAAGCCGTAGCCGAAGGTGGGCATGTCCGAGTCGGAGCGGATGCCGGGGTACTGGAACAGGTCCCATGTGCCGCCGATGGAGTCGCGGCCCTCCAGGATCGCGAAGGTGGTGCCGGGGCGGCGGGTCTTGAGGTGAGAGGCCGCACCGATGCCCGAGATCCCGGCACCGACGATCAGCACGTCGACGTCCGCGGACGGTGTCCGGCTGGTGGTTGTGTTCGTCAAGGGTGACTCCTGGCGGCGGTGGTGAGGGGCTGGGCGCTGCCGGCTCCCGCCGGTCGGCCGTCGCCCGCGGCGGCCCTTCGGTTGAGCTCGGCACGCGCGAGAGCGTTCTTGTGCACCTCGTCGGGGCCGTCGGCGAAGCGCAGCGAGCGGATGCCGGCGTAGGCGCGGGCGAGCGGGAAGTCCTGCGACAGGCCGCCCGCTCCGTGCGTCTGGATCGCCTTGTCGAGGATCCACTGAACCGTCCTGGGCGTGGCGATCTTGATCGCCTGGATCTCGGTGTGTGCGCCCTTGTTGCCGACGGTGTCCATGAGCCAGGCGGTCTTGAGCACCAGGAGGCGCAGTTGCTCGATCCGCACCCGCGACTCCGCGATCCAGTCACGGATCACGCCCTGGCGGGCGAGCGGTTTACCGAAGGCCACCCGCTCCTGGGCGCGGGCGCACATCAGCTCGACGGCACGCTCGGCGATGCCGATGGAACGCATGCAGTGATGGATACGCCCGGGGCCCAGCCGGGCCTGGGCGATCGCGAATCCGTCACCCTCCTGCCCGATGAGGTTCGCGGCCGGCACCCGTACGTCGTGGAACACCAGTTCCGCGTGGCCGCCGTGGTGCTGGTCGTCGTAGCCGAAGACCTCCATGGCGCGCCTGATCTCGAGGCCGGGGGTGTCCCGGGGCACGAGGATCATCGACTGCCGCCGGTGCCGGTCGGCCTCGGGGTCGGTCCTGCCCATCACGATGAACACCGCGGCGCCCGGGTTCATCGCTCCGGTGATCCACCACTTGCGGCCGTTGATCACGTAGTCGTCGCCGTCGCGGACGATGGACGTGGCGATGTTCGTGGCGTCGGAGGAGGCGACATCGGGTTCCGTCATCGCGAACGCGGAGCGGATCTCGCCGGCGAGGAGCGGCTCCAGCCACTCCCTGCGCTGGGCCTCGGTGCCGAACATCGACAGCACTTCCATGTTGCCGGTGTCCGGCGCCGCGCAATTGAGCACGGCGGGCGCGAGGTCCGGCGAGCGGCCGGTGATCTCGGCGAGCGGCGCGTACTGCAGGTTGGTGAGGCCGGCGCCCTCCTCACCGGGGAGGAACAGGTTCCACAGACTGCGTCTGCGGGCCTCGGCCCGCAGCTCGCCGAGTATGGGGACCGAGTCCCAGGCCCAGCGGTCCTCCAGCGCCCCGAGCTGCCGGTGGAACACCGGCTCAGCCGGGTGGATGTGGCCCCACATCAAGTCGAGGAGGTTCTCGCGCAGCAGTTCGGTGCGGGGATCGAAGGCGAAGTGCATGTCAGTGTTCCTTGAGTGCGGCGAGCCCGGCGTCGAGCAGGGGATGGATCGCCTCGCCGATGCGGTCGAAGCCTGGGCCGACGGTCTGCCCGCCCAGGTGCCGGAAGTGGATGCCTTCGAGGATCGCGGCGAGCTTGAAGGCGGCGAGGCCGAGGTGGAACCCGAGGCCGCCGAGGTCGCGCCCGCTGCGGGCGGCGTAGCGGGCGATGATCTCCGGCTCGTCCAGGAAGCCGGGCGCGTCGCCGGCGTCGGGGGCGACCTCGGGGCCGACGAGCCGGGCGAGTCGGGTGTAGAGCAGCATCAGCGCCAGGTCGGTGAGCGGGTCGCCGAGGGTGGCCATCTCCCAGTCGATGACGGCGCGCAGCTGGTCGTCCGCGTCGATCAGCACGTTGTCGAGGCGGAAGTCGCCGTGGACGATGCCGGGGCGGCCGGCTGCGTCCGCCGAGGGCGCCCTGGCCTCGAGTGCGGCGTGCAATTCGACGGCGGCCGGCAGGTCTCGGGAGTACGAGGCGGCCAGCTGCTTGTGCCAGCGCGCCACCTGGCGGGTGAGGAAGCCTTCGGGCCGGCCGAAACCACCGAGTCCGACGGCGTCCGCGTCGACCGAGTGGAGGTCGGCGAGGGTGTCCACGAGGGCGCCGGAGATGTGCCGCACTCGCCCGGGGCCGAGGGGCGCCAGTTGTGCGGCCGTGCGATAGGGCGTACCGGCGACGGCCTCCATGACGTAGAACTCGGCGCCGAGTACCCCGGTGTCGAGGCAGAGGCCGTGCAGCCGTGGTACCGGCACGGGGCTGTCGGCGAGCGCCTCCATCACTGCGTACTCGCGCCCCATGTCGTGGGCCGTGGCGAGCACGTGGCCGAGCGGTGGCCGGCGCAGGATCCAGTGGGACTCGCCGTCGGTGAGGCGGTAGGTCAGATTGGACTTGCCGCCGGTGATCAGCGTGGCCGACAGCGTGCCGGTCCGCCCTTCCGGCACGGCCTCGGCGAACCACGGAGCCAGCCGGGTCAGGTCGAGCCCCGGGGTGTCACCGTTGTCGCGCGGTCCCATCAGGCACCACCGGCAGATGCGAGGCCGCCGTCGATGACCGGCGTCCGGCCGGTCATCCATGCCGCGTCCGCGGAGAGCCGGAACGCAACGACGCTGCCGAAAACGTCGCCCGGTGTTCCGAGTCGCCCCAGCGGGTACTTCATCGCGACCTCGTCGACCCGGCCGCGACGCCTCAGTTCGCGGGCCGCTGCCTTGGCGGCCCTTGCGAGTCCGATTCCGCGGCGGGCGCCCGTGATGATCGCGGTCTGTCCCGCGGCTCGGTCGGCCATGTCTTCTCCTCGACGGGTTGGTGCGGGTCACTCACGGCCCGGCGGTCTGCGCTGCCGAGATGTTCCGGGCAGCGGCCGCGCCACCCATCGAACCGATGTCGAATCGGGTTCGAGTTTATGGTGCGCTCGCGGCCTGTCAATACGTAGAGAGATCCGGCATCGCGGCTGATACGATCTCGAATCGTGTTCGATAGAAATGCGACAACCCGGACCCCGGCACGGTCGGCAACACAGCGCCGGGGGATGGAGCGCAGAAAGGCCATCCTCGACGCCGCTGAGACCCTGCTCGCCGAGCAGGGCTACGAGGCCGCCACCCTCAAGGCGACCGGTGAGCGCGCCGGCATCCCGATCGCCTCGATGTACCACTACTTCGCCGACCGGTACCAGGTCGATGCCGAGCTGCTGCAACGGCATCTGAGCGAACTGGACAGGCTCATCGGCGCCGCCCTGGCCGAGCCCAGGGCGCAGACGCTGCGCGAGGCCGTCGATGTCATGATCGACCTGCTCCTCGACTACCTCCGCCGCCACCGGAGTTGCACAGAGCTCTGGTTCACGGGCCGCCACGCCACGCTCGACGAACTGGTGCGCGCCTTCGACGAGGCGCAGGCGGAACGGCTCTGGCACCACCTCGTCGAGCAGCGCTTCGTATCCGCCGACACGCCGCTGCTCGCCCTGCTTCTCGCCTTCGAGGTGGGCACCCGCCTGTTCGACACCGCGTTCCGCCGCTCGCCGACCGGTGACGACGCCACGATCGAGGAGGCGCGCCGCCTCGTCACCGCGTACTTGGAGACGTACGCCTCCGAAGAGACGCGGTGAAGACACCGACGCGGACGGCTAACGCAGCGGGCCGTCCCACCGCACCTGGTCGCGCAGCCGGTTCTTCAGGAGCTTCCCTCCGGCATTGCGCGGCAGCGCCTCGGTGACGATCGTGGCGTACTGCGGGACTTTGAAGTCGGCGAGCCGGTCCCGGCAGTGCGCGATCACCTCCGCGACGTCTATGTCCGCCCGGTCCCCGTAGAGGACGGCTCCGACCTTCTCCCCCATGACGTCGTCGGGTACGGCGAGGACGGCGGCGTCGGCGACCCCGGGGGCGGAGAGCAGCACGGCCTCGACCTCCACGCTGGAGATGTTCTCGCCGCCGCGATTGATGATGTCCTTGATCCGGTCGACGATGTGGACACGTCCGGCCTCGTCGACCCGGACGATGTCCCCGGTGTGCAGCCATCCGTCCACGATGGTCTCGGCCGTGGCCTCCGGCCTGCGCCAGTAGCCCGTGGTCACCGTCGCGCCACGGACCACCAGCTCGCCCGTGAACGGGTCGTCGCCGATCGGGTCGACACCGAGGTCCACCGAGGGCACCGCGTAGCCGACGGAGTCCGCGTGCTCGGCGGCGTCCCGGTCCGGCAGGACGGTGATCAGCGACGCCGTCTCGGTCATGCCGTAGCCGTTGATCACCTTGGCCCGCGGGAACGCCTCCTTCACCGCGCGCACCAGGGACGGGGCGATCGGGGCACCGCCGTACGCCAGCCATCGCACCCCGGAGACGTCGGCGCCGGCGAAGCCGGGATGCCGCAGCAGCAGGGAGTACACCGCGGGCACGGTCACGACGAAGGAGATCCGCTCCTCCGCCAACGCCGCAGCCAACCGCGGCAGATCGAGCGTGGGCATGATCACCGAAGTGCCGCCGAGGTGGGTGGCGACGATGAACTGCGCGTTGCAGCCCGTGACATGGAACAGCGGAACCGAGATCAGCGTCCGCAGATGCGGCCCGGCCTCCCGGGGTATGCCGAGACACCGGATCAGGTTCTCGGCGTTGGTCACGAACGCCTCGTGCGTGGTCGGCACTCCCTTGGGGCGTCCGGTCGTCCCCGACGTGTAGAAGAGCGCGGCCACGTCGGCGGGGTCGATATCCGTCGTGACGTACGGATCGCCGTCCGGCAGGGGAGCGTCGGCCGGTAGATCGACCTTGACGCCCGCGTCGTCGAGGACGAACTCCACCTCCGGTCGAGCGGACCGGGTGTTGACCGCCACGGCGACGCCGCCGGCCATCACGGTGCCCCAGAAGGCGAGGGCCCAGTTCGTGCCCGCCGGATACCTCACGGCCACCCGGTCCCCTCGCTCCACTCCGCGGGCCCGCAGCCCGCCGGCCACCCGGGCGGCGCGCCGCCACAGCTGTGCGTAGGTGAGCCGGTCGCCGCCGAGTTCGACGACCGCTTCGGCGTCGGGGCGGACGTCGACGTGGCTGCGGAGCATGTCGAGCAGGGTCGCGGGCACATCGGGGTACCGCGGGACGCCGTTCACGTCCCTCACGAGGTCTCCCTGGGGGAAGGGGTTGTGTGATCGGGTGACAGGGGTGATGGGACGGGGCATTCCGGCGGCTCCAAGGGAATGGCGTGGCGGGACGGCACGCGCGGGGTGGTCGTGGACGACCAGGGCGCCGCCGTGCCCGGACCTCCCGAGTGCGGGTCGCGGCGACGCCCTGGCTGGGGTCGAGTCGGGAACGTCCCTCAGTTCAGCGACTCGACGATCTCGTGCCGCGGTGTGCCCACGCGCTCGAGAGCGGTGTAGAAGGCTTCCGGCTCGGCCCAGTCCTCCGGGGCGAACGAGCCGGCACGCTTGCCTGCTTCGTCGAGCGCCAGCACCATGAACGCGGCGCAGGCGGTCCCCGTCACGGTGGCCATGCTGGCGAGGAGGTAGGACCCCGGCCCGCTGACCGGCGTGCGACGCACGGCCACGGCGGGCCGTCCGTTCCGGGTACCGCTGACGCGGGCCAGAAGGCCGCCCCGCCACGTGTAGCGACGGCGGACGGCCGATGCCCCGAGGAACTTGAGCAGCTCGCCCGACCCGCTCTCGCCGCGGCGGACCTGGCCGATCATGCCACCCAGCGCGTGGCGCCAGCCCACGGGAGTGCCGAAGCGGCTCTTGACGATCTCCATCATGAAGTCGACCGCCTCGTCGGACGTCATCCTGCCCGACTGGATGGCCTGGCCGAGACCCTTCACGAGGCCGTTGACCGGCGCGGGGTCCATACCGCCGAGGCAGCGGATGCGCTGTGCCTCGGGGTAGCGACGGGGCATGGTGACGGGTTCCGGGTGCGCCGTCTCGTAGAGAAGGGTCTCGCCCAGGCCGCCGCCCATCGGTGCCGAGCCGGTCTCGACGTACGACTCGTGGTTGACCGGCCCGCCGTTCTCCCATGTCAGGCAGTCGCCGGCGGCGATGTGCATGAGGTGCTGGATCACGGCCCGGCCCACGTTCGGCCGTTCGTCGCCCACGGTCCAGAACATCTCGATGTCCTCGACGGTGTCGAGTTCGTTCGCGGCGTCGACGGCCAGCACATTGCTCATGCCCGGTGAGGCGCCGCAGCCGATGTAGAGCGGAATGCCCGCCTCCTGGGCCTTGTCGGCGAGGCTCAGCGCGTGCTGGGTGCTCTCGACATCGTCGTCGAAGTCGAGGTAGGGCACTCTCGCCTCGATGCAGGCCGAGATCACGGGCTCGGAGGTGCGGATGTAGGGCCCCGCGCCCAGGACGACGAGGGCGGCGCCATCGACCACGTCGCGCAGCGCGTCACGGTCGTAGAGGTCGAGGCGCCGGGCCTTGGCCCGGCCGGCGGGGAGCCGCTTCACCAGCGGCGTCAGGAGTTCGGGCCGGATGTCGCAGAGGGTGAGCTGCCAGTCGCCGCCCGCCCGCGCGAAGCGCTCGATTGCCACCTTGCACATTTCGCCCGCGGCGCCGATGAAGACCACCCGCTGCGCCGTCATGCGACGACTCCGGCCTTGAACACCACAACGTCATCACAGTGGGCCATGAAGGGCTCCGTTCTGTTGCCGTCGCCGCGCGGCGACTCACGGGTCGCAGTCGGCCGAGAGGCCGGGCGAGATTCGATGTCGAATCGGATTCGAGTTTAGCTCCCGGTCAAGAGCCGTCAAGGTCTCGTTCTGGATGAGGCCGACCTGACACCGCAGGGCCCGGTGGAAGAAGCGGATCTAGGGGAGGGCCTGCTCAGCCCAGATGACCTTGCCCTCGCGGCTGTGCCGCGTGCCCCAGCGTGTGGCGAACTGGGCGACCAGCAGCAGGCCGCGGCCGCCCTCGTCGAAGGTCCGGGCTCGGCGCATGTGGGGCGCGGTGCTACTGGCGTCGGACACTTCGCAGGTCAAGGCGGACTCAAAGACGAGCCGCAGGTGGACCGGGGGTTTGCCGTAGCGGATCGCGTTGGTGACCAGTTCGCTGACGATGAGTTCAGTGGCGAAGGACAGCTCGTCGAGACCCCACTCCTCCAGCGTGTCGGCGGTGAAGCGGCGCGCCCCGGCGACCGCTGCCGGGTCTGACGGGAGGTTCAGCGTGGCGACGTGTCCGGCGTCGAGCGCCCGGGTGCGCGCGACCAGGAGGGCCACGTCGTCGGCCGGGTGTCCAGGGAGCATGCCGGCCAGCACCCGCGCGCAGACCTCGTCCGGCGACGCCGAAACCCGCGATGCCTGCGTGAGGGTGTCACGCAGCAGTGTCAGCGCGGTGTCCACGTCGCGCTCACGGCTCTGGATGAGGCCGTCGGTGTACAGGGCGAGCAGACTGCCCTCCGGCAATTCCCACTGGGCGGTCTCGAACGGGAGACCGCCCAGTCCCAGCGGTGGGCCGATCGGCAGGGCCGGGAGCTCGTCCGCCCCGGCCGACGTGATCGCCACGGCCGGTGGGACATGCCCGGCGCTGGCGAGGGAGCAGAGGCGGGTCGCGGGGTCGTAGATCGCGTACAGACAGGTGGCGCTGATCTCGCCGTCCTCGCGAGCCTCCTCCCGCTGGAGGCGGATGACCACGTCGTCGAGGTGGGTGAGCAGCTCGTCGGGCATCAGGTCGATGTCGGCGAAGGCGCGGACGGCGGTGCGCAGGCGGCCCATGGTGGCCGCGGCGTGCAGTCCGCGGCCGACGACGTCGCCCACCACGAGGGCGACGCGGGCTCCGGACAGCGGGATCACGTCGTACCAGTCGCCGCCCACGCCCGCATGGGAACCTCCGGGAACGTAGCGGGCGGCGGTGTCGACGGCTGCGTGCTCGACTGGGCGCTGAGGCAGCAGGCTGCGCTGGAGGGTGAGCGCGGTGGTGCGCTCGTGGGTGTACCGGCGGGCGCTGTCGATGTGCACCGCCGCCCTGACGGTGATCTCCCGGGCCAGCGCGAGATCGTCGTCGTCGAACGGCGCGGCGCTGCGATGGCGGGCGAACGTGGCCATGCCCAGCGTTGTTCCTCGCGCGTACAGGGGGAGCAACAGGACCGAGTGGAAGCCGAAGCCGGGTGGTGCGAGCCATGTCGGGACGTCCGGTGGTGTGACGCGGAGAAGGAGGGGCCGTCCGGTGGCCAGTACCTCGGCCGGCGGCGACGTGGCCGGGTAGACGTGTGTGCCGCCCGTACCGACACGGGAGTCCGGGCAGCCGTCCAGAACGGACCTCTGGGCGACGCGTCGCAGCGTCGGCGGCGGTGACGCGCCGTCTTCGAGGACGGAGTCGAGGAGGTCGACCGTGACGAGGTCGGCGAAGCCGTCAACGCCGGCCTCCGCCAGTTCCTGGGCGGTGCGGGCGGTGTCGAGGGTGGTCCCGATGCGCCTGCTCGCCTCGTTGGTCAGGACGAGCCTGCGCTGCACCCGCCGGTCGCGCACCTCCTGGTAGGCGGCAACGACCTGCTCCGAGCTGCGGTCGACGTAGGCGAAACCCGTCGTGATCAGCCGGAGTGTCGCCGCATTGATCAGCTGCCAGTCGTCGGTGAGCCGGGTGGCCTCCTCCTGCAGCAGCTGCAGCAGAGTGACGTGCGCGAGGCGGTAGGTGCGGAGCAGCGTGCTGACCGGAACCCCTCGTTCGGCGAGCCCACGGGCGAGTTCCAGGGCGGTGGGAGGCGCCTGGTCCTGAGGTACCCCGCGGTCACGCTCCAGGGCGTCCAGGAAGGCGGTGACGTGGTCGGCCGTCTCCCGCAGCGCGAGGCGGGCGACATCCTCGTGCTCCCACAGGTCGGGAAGTTCCCCGCGCATGCGCTCCATCAGAAGGCCGGCCCACTGATCCGATCGCGGTCTCAGTTCCTGCGCCAGGTGCACGAGGAGTGCGGAGACGTCCTTCTTCATGCAGGCAACGTATCCGAGGGGCCGGTCGCCCGCGTGTCCGGACGGCCGTGGCCGCGCCGGGGCTGGCGTCGGCGTAGACGGCGGATGCGCTGGCAGGCCGGGGTGCCTAGCGATTTCGTCGGGGCCTTGACAGTTCCTCACCTGCCAACTCTAAACTCGAAGTCGATTCGAAAACGAGTCTCGCTCTCGGCCCGCCAAGCCGACCGCGATACGGACGTCGCCTCGGGTACGGCGGCGGCAGGAGAACGGAGAGGGCCCTGGCCGGCCTCAACCCATGATTTCGACCACGTTCACCGAGCTGTTCGAAGTGGATCATCCGATCGTCTGTGGCGGCATGACCGGTGTGGGCACCGCGGAACTCATCTCCGCGGTGGCCGAGGCGGGTGCGCTGGGGTTCCTGACGGCGCTGACCCAGCCCACGCCGGAGGCGCTGGCGCGGGAGATCGCGCGGTGCCGCGAGATGACCGACCGGCCGTTCGGCGTCAACCTGACCATCCTGCCCACCCTCAAGCCCGTGCCCTACGCGGAGTACCGGGCGGCGATCATCGAGAGCGGTGTGCGGGTCGTGGAGACGGCCGGCAGCAACCCGGCCGAGCACGTGGCCGCCTTCAAGGCCGCGGGCGTCAAGGTGATCCACAAGGCGGTGGCCGTGCGGCACGCGGTCAAGGCGCAGAGCCTCGGCGTCGACGCGGTGAGCATCGACGGATTCGAATGCGCCGGTCATCCGGGGGAGGAGGACATCCCCGGCCTGGTGCTCATCCCGGCCGCAGTGCGCCGGCTGGACATCCCGGTCATTGCCAGCGGCGGTCTCGCGACCGGCAGCGGCCTGGCCGCCGCCCTCGCGCTCGGAGCGTGTGCGATCAACATGGGCACCCGGTTCGTCGCGAGTACCGAGGCGCCGGTGCACCAGAACGTGAAGGACCAGATCGTGGCCAATGACGAGCGGGCCACCCAGCTGGTCTTCCGGGAGTTCGGCAATACGGGGCGGGTCGCGCGCAACGCCGTCTCCGAGGAGATCGTTGCCCGGTCGCGACGTCCGGGAGCGGTCTTCGAGGATGTCGCCGAGCTGGCCTCCGGCGTCCGGGGCCGTACCCGCGTACTCGAACAAGGTCACATGGACGACGGCCTGTGGTGGGCCGGTCAGGCACAAGGGCTCATCGAGTCCGTGGCCACCTGCGACGAGATCGTCAGCGGCATCGTGGCCGACGCCGAGAAGATCATCGGCCGGCTCGCCGACCTCCGCGCATGAACCCGGCCGCGCCCGCCGAACGAAGCAGGAGCCTCACCCGATGACCTGGACCACCCTCCACCACCGCATCGACGACGGCGTCCTCACCGTCACCCTCGACCGGCAGGAGCGCCTGAACGCCTTCACGCCGACCATGGCCGGGGAACTGGAGCGGACGTTCACCGAGGTGAACGAGAACGACGACGTGCGAGCCGTCATCGTCACCGGCGCGGGCACCGCGTTCTGCGCCGGCATGGACCTCGGCTCGGACGGCAACGTGTTCGGGCTCGACGAGTCCCGCACGCCCACCTACGCCGACATGAGCGACCTGAACAGCCCGGACATCCGCCGGGTCAGGGACACCGGCGGCAGGGTCACGCTGGCGATCCACGCGTGCCGCAAGCCCGTGATCGCGGCGATCAACGGTCCCGCCGTCGGGATCGGGGCGACCATGACGCTGGCGATGGACGCACGCCTGATGTCGACCACCGCGCGGTTCGGTCTGGTCTTCGCCCGACTGGGCATCACGCCGGAGGCCGCCTCGACCTGGTTCCTGCCCCGTCTGGTCGGCATGCCCAAGGCGCTGGACCTGCTGTACTCCGCCGAGATCCTCGATGCCGAGGCCGCCGAGGCCGCCGGTCTCGCGAACGAGGTCCACGACCCGGACCACCTTTTGAAGCAGGCTCGTGCGCTGGCCGACCGCTGGACGCTGGGCCGCTCACGCGTGGCGACCGCGCTGACCCGGCAGATGACGGTCCGCAACGCGAATCTCGAACGTCCCGAGGACGCCCACCGGGTGGAGTCCCTGGCGATGTTCTACTCCAGCATCGGCGACGGAGCCGAGGGCGTCTCGGCCTTCCGCGAGAAGCGCTCTCCGCGCTTTACACGGCCGGCCTCCGCCATGCCGCCGTTCTACGACGAGTGGATCAACGCCACCGAGAGCGGCTGAGAACCGGCTGGCAACGCCCGTCTTCGTCAGCCTGGTCGAGACGGAGCCGGTCGAGCACAATCTAATGGAGAGTTACACCGCCCCACCCCACGCGGCACGGTCATGTTCGGCGTGCGACGACTGCGGTTCGGGCGCGGAGCAGTGAGCGTGGGACGGGTGGGTCGCGCTGACGCCGTCGTGGCTCCCGATCGCCGGTGAGGCGGCCAAGAACGTCTCCAACGCGATCGGCTGCAGCGGTCACGGCCTCGCCCAGGCGCCCTGCCTCGGCACACTGCTCGCCAGCGCCGTGATGCACGAGGATCTCGCCGCTGTGTGGCGCAAGCGGTCAGCCTTCGTGCCCTCGCCGGTCTTCAACGCCCCGGTCCTGCGCGCGGTCTGGGCGGTCGACCGGCTGGCGGACCGCCTCAACCGGGCCGCGCGCAGCACTGGCTGAGGCCGCGACACAGCCTGCGGCGCATGCTCGTCGATGCCACGGCCCGGCGACCGCGCTCCCGGCCTCGCTTCCCGCCGCAGCACCCGTCCCTCCGCCCTGCCCCCGTCACACCCACCCTCACTGCCCGGAGGCATCCGTGCGCCTTTCCCCCGTCCCCTCAGCACCCGACCGACCGCCGGTGCCGGGCCGCGGCGACGACCCCGATGACGCCGTGCGGCACGTCCAGCGAGCGTTCCTGGTCGTCAACGGGGTGCCCCTCGTCATCGGCGTCGTACTGTCCTGCTCCACCGCCGTGTCCGGGGTGGAGGTGTACGGGCGACTCACCCTCGGCGTCGTCTGGAGCGTGCTTCAGCTCGGCGTCTTCCTCGTCAGCGCGTGGTGGCACGAGAACCGGTCCGCGCGGCTGTGCGAGGGCATCGAACGGCCGTCCGCGCAGACCGCGGGCGGGTCCCCCGCACCAGAGCGAGGGTGGTGAGCCGGTGACGACTCCGCTCCTGCTCGGCTCGGGCGCACTGGACCCGCTCGGGTCGGCCGCCCGGTCCCCCGTGATCATTGCCTTCCTGGTTTTCATCGGCCTGTGCCTGCTGTGGGTCCTCGCCCTCGCGAGCCACGACGAGCGCCCGGAACGCCTCTGCACCGCAGACCGGTCGCTCTCGCCTGTCTTCAACGGCTTCGCCCTGGCGGGCGAGTACATCACGGTCGTCACACTGTTCGCGGCGTCGGGGGCGATCGCCCTGTTCGGCTACGACGGGATCGCCTCGGCGGTCGACAGCGTCATCGCGCTCGGTGTCCTGCTCCTCCTGGCCCGCAGAATCCGCGACAGCGGATGTCACACGCCCGGTGGTCTCTTCGCCCTGCGCGTGCCGGGCCAGGGACCGCGGACGGCGGCGGCCGTGGTGACGCTCGTCATCACCATCCCCCTGCTCATCGTCCAGCTGCGGGCCGCCGGCATCAGCGCGGCGCTGCTGATCGGCATGTCGAGCGACACCGCGCAGGTGACCTGCACGGTACTGATGGGCTGCCTCGTCGCCTGCTTCGCGGCGGTGGCGGACCTTCGCGGAACCAGCTTCGTGCAGGTCGTCAAGGTGCCGGTCACCTTGCTGATTCTCGCGGTGATCAGCCTGCTCGCCCTGCGCAGATTCTCATGGAGTCCCGGCGACCTGCTCTCGGCCGCGGTGGACCGGAGCGCGGCGCCGGACGGATACCTCAGCCGGGGGCTCTGGGCGCACACGGCGGGTCTGGGACCGCTGAATACCCTCGGCGATCACCTGGTCGTTATCCTCGGCATGGCGATGCTGCCGCATCTCATCCTCCGCGTCGCCGCGTCACGGAGCGGGCGGGCGGCCCGACGGGCCACGAGCATCGCCGCGGGACTGACGGGCGCCTTCTACGTCCTTCTGATCACGACCGGCCTCTCGGCGGCGGCCGTGGTCGGAGGGGAGGTGATCGGCGCTGTCGACGCGAACGGTCAGGCGACTCCGATCCTGCTCGCCTCCGGCGTCCTCGACCACGGGTCGACGGCTCGCGTGGCCCTCATCACCGCTGTGGCCTGCGTCGCTTTCCTCACCGTGCTGACGGCCGTGACCAGCGTGACCTTCGCCGCCGCCGTCTCCCTCACGCACGACGTCATCGCCCGGACCAGGCAACCTCTCACCGGCACAGGTGAGGTCCGGGCACTGCGTGCCGCCGTGGCCGCCCTGTGCCTCGGAGGGGTGTTGCTGTCGGCCTCCCTCCACCGCTACCCCGTCGAGTTCCTGGTCACCTTCTCGCTGTGCGTCGCGGCGACCTGTGTCTTCCCCGTGCTGATCTACTCCTTCTTCTGGCCGGGCTTCGACCGCCGAGGGCTGTTGTGGTCCGTGTACGGGGGACTGGCGCTCTGCGTCGTCCTCACCTTCTTCTCGCCCACGGTTTCGGGGACCGAGTACGCGCTGTGGCCGGATGCGGCCTTCGACTGGTACCCGTTCCACACCCCGGGCCTGATCTCCGTACCGGCGGCCTTCCTGCTCGGGTGGCTCGGCAGCACGCGGTCGCCGGCACAGACCGGGCGCGGTTCGCGACGGGTGCACACGACCGTCTGAAGGGCCGGGGCGTGGCACGGCACGGCCGTCCGCATGGCCCCGCTGAGATGCTCGCCGGTCCGGGGAGTTGCACGCTGGTGCCCCGGACCGGCTCGCGGTCAGGCAGCGCATGGGAGGGCTGCACACCACCGGCCCCGCCGGGAGCGGCGCCGCGCGATCGCTGGCGCGACTGGCCGTGCTTGCGGCGATCGGCGCGGTGGTCGTGCTTCTGCTCGCGCTGGGGGAGGGCGGACTCGTGCTCATCGGGACCGGACTCCTCGGCCTGGTGGTCTGTGCCGCCGGCCTCTGGTGGTTCGTGGCGCACCGCGGCCCGGTGCGGCTGCTCGGTGCCCTTCTCGCGGTCGCGGCGCCCATCGCCGTCGGCGTGCTCCTGGCGTACGACGGGCTGTGGGTGACGGCTCTGGTCCTGATCGTGTGCTGGAGTGCGGCGCCGGCCTGCGCCCGGGCGGCGCTGCGCAGAGCGCGCCCGGAGAGGCCGGCGCGGGCGATCGCCGCGCTCCCCCCGAAGCGGCCGGTCCTGATCATGAACCCGAAGTCCGGTGGCGGGAAGGTCGGCCGTTTCCGGCTGGCCGAGCGGGCGGAAGAGCTCGGCGCCCGGGTGATCCTCCTCGATCCGTCCGCCCCGGCCGACATCACGGCGCTGGCCCGGCGGGCCGTCGCCGAGGGC